>JBEKAM010000182.1:0-7261 GCA_050015915.1 Solirubrobacteraceae bacterium | reverse complement strand
AGCACGCGGTAGCCGCGCGGCGAGACGGGGTAGTCGAGCGTGTTCAGCTTGCGGTCGTAGCCGAGTAGCTCCGCCAGGCGGCCAAAGTCGAGCAAATCCTGATGCGCGAGTCGTCCGATCTCCTCGAGGGCCCCGGCGAAGGCCTCGTCGGAGTAGCTGGAGAGATAGTCGCGCACGAGCGCTGCCTTCTCGGCTGCGGCTCCGACCATCGTCTCCTCCAGCTGCATCTCGATCAGCCGTCCCTCGCTACCCAGCTCGACGATGTAGCGCTCGATCTCGACGGCCATGCGCGTAACCAGCTCGGAGCGCTGCAGCACGGTGAGCACGTCGTGCAGCGTCGTGCCGCCCTCGAACTCGAGCGCCGTCAGACGCGTAGAGACCTGGTCCAGACGTGTGCGGAACTTGTCCAGCGTGGCGAGCGCCTGGTTTGCCTTGGCGAGCACCACGGGGATGTCCTCGAGGATGTACTTCATGCCGTCGACGTACACCGATACGACCTCGCGGCGCTGGGAAATGGCAATCACGAGCGCCTCCGTCTGCTTGGAGACGCGCTCGGCGGTGCGATGACGCGTGCCGGTCTCGTGCGAAAGGATCGTCGGATCGGGCATCAGCTGGACGTTCGCCATCGTGATCTTGGTGGCGTTTGCGTTGAGGATGATCGCGCCGTCCATCTTCGCGATCTGGTAGAGAAACGCAGGCGTGTAGTCGATCTCGAGCTTGATTCCGCCTGAGTTCAGGAAGCTGAGGTCTTCTGGCTCGCCGATCACGATCAGACCGCCCGTGCGCGCGTGCAGGATGCTCTCGATGCCCTCGCGAAGGGCGGTACCGGGCGCAATCATCTCCAGCGCCCTCATCAAACCCGGATCCGGTCTTAGCTCATTGTCTAGGTCTTCGCCGGATCTTGGAGCCACAATCCCCCATTCTAGGGCATTTAGCAATCCGTTAGCAGCTCGTACACTGCACGCACACCGTTCCAGCGCCTAAAGATCCGGGGATTCTGGGCTGGTTGCGAGCACTCAGCCGGCGCGTGCGGCCGGCTCGGGAGCTGGCTGCAGAGCCCGCTTGCCGCTCGCCGGCCTTCGATCCTCGACGCTGGCAAGCGCGGCTCCGACGGGCTCCGGGATCGTCCGCGGACGATCATCGTGTGGCCCAGATGGCAGCGCCGCCGCCAATGCGGCGCGTAGCGTCGGCACCTCGCATGCCGAGCGTCCGCTCTCGGCCGGGGCGATTACGTCCCGCAGCCCGTGCTTGGCGGCCTCTTCCAAGCGACGCTCCGGGTGCCCTACCCAGCGCAGCTCGCCGGTCAGGCCCAGCTCGCCAAAACATGCTCGTGGTGTGCCGCGCAGAGGCACACCACGACTCGCGCTTGCGACCGCCAGCGCGACCGCGAGATCGCAGCCTGGCTCGTCCACGCGCACACCGCCAACGACGTTTACGAACACGTCTGCGCCGCCCGTACGGACGTGGCCGTGGCGGGCAAGAATCGCCAGCACCAGCGCCAGACGGTTGCGATCGAGACCCGAGACGACCCTGCGCGGCTGCTCGAGCTCGGAGGGCGCCACGAGTGCCTGTACCTCTACGAGCAACGGACGCGAGCCCTCCATTGCCGCCAGCACGACGCTACCGGGAGCACGTGTTGCCTCGGCAACGAACCGCGCGGAGGCATCCAGCACCTCCACCAGGCCACCCTGGCGCATCTCGAACAGACCCGCCTCGTTGGTTGACCCGAAGCGGTTCTTGAGTACCCGCAGCTCACGATATGGCCGCTCGCGCTCGCCCTCGAACTGGAGCACACAGTCGACGAGATGCTCGAGCACTCGCGGCCCCGCCAGCGCCCCGTCCTTGGTCACGTGGCCCACCAGGATGACCGCTATGCCGCGCGCCTTTGCGAGCTCCATGATCCTCGCTGCGACCTCCCGAACCTGTCCGACAGAGCCCGGAGCACCCGACAGGTCGGCCGCGCGCAGCGTTTGCACCGAGTCGATCACACACGCCTGCGGCGCCTGCTCGGCGAGCGTGTCGAGGACGACGTCGAGATCTGTCTCGGCGAGGATCGGGACGTCGAGCGCCGGGCGGTTAGGACCCGATCCGAGCCTCTCGGCGCGCAGCCTGACCTGCTCGGCTGACTCCTCGCCGCTGACATACAGCGTCCGCTGACCGGCCTGCTGCAGGTGTCCAAGCACCATGTTGGTCAACGTCGACTTGCCGATCCCGGGAGAGCCGCCCAGCAAGACGAGCGATCCCGGGACGAGCCCACCGCCGAGCACGCGGTCGAGCTCACCGATGCCCGTGCCCATCCGCTTGACCGCGGTCGCTCCGACCTCTCTCAGGGCCACCAGGCGCGGTCTCGGCGGCGCTGGGCTATCGCCACTGGAGCGCCGCGAGCCGCGGCCCACGTCCTGGCGCGAACCCCCCTTTGCAGCCGGGCGCACACGCTCCTCAACGAGCGTGTTCCACGCCTCACATCCCGGGCACTGCCCGTGCCACTGCGCCGACTGAAAGCCGCACTGAGAGCACACGTGGACGGTCGTCCTGGCCATTCCCCCAGAGTACGGGCCGCCGGGGACGGCTCAGTCAGCGCCAACCAGTGCGCTACGACGCTCGTACAAGACCACGTCGCGCCAGCTCCCGTCAGGCATCTGACCGATCCGTTTGGTGGTACCCACGAGCTCGAACCCGGCGCTTTCGTGCAGGGCGATGGAGGCGGTGTTCTCAGGGAAGATTCCGGCTCTGAGCGTCCAAAAGCCTTCGCGCTCGGAGGTCTCGATCAGGGCGTCCAACAGCTTGCGCCCGATGCCTTGGCGAGCGCACGCTGGGTCTACATAGATGCTCACCTCGCCGACCCCTCGATATACAGCTCGGCTGGATGTCGGGCTGAGCGCCGCCCACCCGAGCATCTGACCGTCGCTGTGGGCGGCGATCGCGGGATACCCCGCGCGCGCGGGCGCCCAGTCCTGCCATGCGGGGGCCTCGGACTCGAAGGTCGCGTTGCCACCGGCGATTCCAGCCTCGTACACGCGGGCGGCCGCGTCCCATTCCTCAGCGCCCAGCGGCGACAGGAGAACCTGCTCGAGTGCCGGCCGCGCGGAGCTCAGCTCACTGCTCGTCGGGCTCGCCGAGCTCCGATGCGTCGCTGTCGGCTTGACCCTCGCCGTCGGCGATGTCCTCGCCGCTGGCTCCTTCAGCGCCGACGCCGACAGGCGTCTTCTGCTTCTTGGGCTTGACGATCGACAGGCGCACCTCGCCCTCTTCATCGCCTTCAGCCGGGTCGACCACGACGGTTGCACCGGGCATCAGCTGCTCGCGCAGCACGAAGTCAGCGAGCGGGTCCTCGATGTAGCGCTGGATCGCTCGGCGTAGAGGCCGTGCGCCCATCGCCGGGTCCCAGCCCTTGTCGACGAGCAGGTCCTTGGCGGGCTCGGTCAGCTCCAGCTGCAGCTCGCGTTCGGCCATCGACTCGCGGATGCGCAGCAACAGCAGCTCGACGATCTGCTTGATCTCCTCCTTCTGCAGCTTGTGGAAGACGATCACGTCGTCGATGCGGTTGAGGAACTCGGGACGGAAGACCTTCTTCAGCTCACCCATGATGCGGTTCTTCATGTCATCGTAGGTGATGCCCGTCTCGTCGTCGGAGACCGCAAAGCCGAGCGGCGTGTTACGCGCGATCTCGGCGGCGCCGATGTTGGAGGTCATGATCACGATCGCGTGGCGGAAGTCGACCGTGCGCCCTTGCGCGTCGGTCAGGCGGCCGTCCTCGAGGATCTGCAGCAGGATGTTGAACACGTCCGGGTGCGCCTTCTCGATCTCGTCGAGCAGCAGCACGCTGTAGGGCTTGCGCCTTACAGCCTCGGTCAGTTGCCCACCCTCGTCGTAGCCGATGTAGCCGGGGGGCGAGCCGACGAGCCTGGAGACGGCGTGCTTCTCCATGTACTCGGACATGTCGATCCGGATCAGCGCCTCGTCGTCGCCGAACAGGAACTCCGCGAGCGTCCGTGCAAGCTCGGTCTTGCCCACGCCTGAGGGGCCTAGGAATATGAACGAACCGGTGGGGCGCTTGGGGTCCTTCAGTCCGGCGCGCGAGCGACGGATCGCCTTGGAGATGACCTCGATCGCAGGGTGCTGCCCGATCACGCGCTTGTGCAGTTCGTCCTCCATGCGCATCAGCTTCTGCGTCTCGGCCTCGGTCAGCTTGAACACGGGGATGCCGGTCCACATCGAGACGATGTCGGCGATCTCCTCTTCACCGATCGACGGGCGCTCGCCGGACTCGCCAGATTCCCACGCTTGCTCGAGCTCACGTTTCTTATTCGTCAGCTTGCGCTCCTTGTCACGCAGCGCAGCCGCCTTCTCAAACTCCTGAGCCTCGATCGCGGCCTCCTTCTCGCGCCGCGTGGATTCGACTTCACCCTCGAGCTCACGGTTGGCTGGCGGCGAGGTCATCGACTTGATCCGCATCCGCGACGCGGCCTCGTCGATCAGGTCGATTGCCTTGTCAGGCAGGAAGCGGTCGGAGATGTAGCGGGAGGCGAGTTCGCCGGCGGCGCGCAGCGCCTCGTCGGTGATCTGCACCTTGTGGTGCTGCTCGTAGCGGTCGCGCAGACCCCTGAGGATCTCGACGGTCTGGTCGATCGTCGGCTCCTCCACGCGGATCTGCTGGAAGCGGCGCTCCAGCGCCGAGTCGCGCTCAAGGTACTTGCGGTACTCGTCGAGCGTAGTCGCACCAATCGTCTGCAACTCACCGCGCGCCAGCGCCGGCTTGAGGATCGAGGCGGCGTCGATCGCGCCCTCGGCAGCGCCCGCGCCGACGAGGTTGTGAAGCTCGTCGATAAACAGGATGATGTCGCCGCGCTGGGTGATCTCCTTCATCACCTTCTTCAGGCGCTCCTCGAACTCGCCGCGGTACTTGGAGCCGGCGACCAGGGCCGCCAGGTCGAGCGTGTAGATCTGCTTGTTCTTGAGCAGCTCGGGAACCTCAGAGCTCGTGATCCGCTGGGCCAGGCCCTCGACCACTGCGGTCTTGCCAACACCGGGCTCGCCCACCAGCACTGGGTTGTTCTTGGTGCGCCGCGAGAGGATCTGCATGATCCGCTCGATCTCGGTCTCGCGCCCAACGCACGGGTCGAGCTTGCCCTCGGCGGCCAGCTTGGTCAGGTTGCGACCGAACTGGTCGAGCAGCTTGGAAGACTTCTTGCCCTCGCCGGATGAGCCGGCGCCCGCTCCTGCAGCTGCGCCACCGGACTGGCCCTGACGGCGCCCGCCCGGACCGGAGAGCATGCGGATGACCTCGTTGCGGATCTTCTCCGAGTCGGCGTCGAAGTCGAGCAGGATGCGGGCTGCGACGCCCTCGTTCTCGCGGACGAGACCCAGCAAGATGTGCTCGGTACCGATGTAGTTGTGTCCCAGGCTCAGCGCCTCACGTAGAGCCAGCTCGAGCACCTTCTTGGCGCGCGGCGTGAACGGGATCTGCCCGGAGGTGACCTCCTCACCGGAGCCAACGATCCGCACCACCTGGGCGCGCACACGCTCGACGGTGATGTCCAAGCTCTCCAGCACACGCGCTGCAAGACCCTCCTCCTCCCGCAACAAACCGAGAAGGATGTGCTCTGTGCCGATGTAGTTGTGCTTGAGCGTTCGCGCCTCCTCCTGCGCGAGAACGACGACCTGCCGGGCCCGTTCTGTAAATCGCTCGAACATGGTGTGATTCCTTCCTGCTGGGACGGTACCTCAGAGCTTTCGGACCCTAAACGACGCCCAACTGACGCCTTGCGAATCAGTCTACCAACCGACCACCCTGCACTAACGGGGTCATCGGCAGAGGATGGTCGCGGCTTGATCGTAGATTGCTACGTACCGGGCGCCCCGCTGGATCAGTCGCGCATCGCTGGGAACAGCACGACCTCGCGGATCGAGTCGCGGCCGGTGAGCAGCATCACGAGCCGGTCAATGCCGAGACCGACGCCGGCGGTGGGCGGCATCCCCTGCTCGAGCGCCTGCACGAACGCCTCGTCATAGGGCATCGTCTCAGCCTCGCCTTCGGTCAGCGTGCCGATGCGGTCCTGCTCGGAGAAGCGCAGGCGCTGCTCGTCTGGGTCGATCAGCTCGCTGAAGCCGTTGGCGATCTCCATCCCTGCCGCGAACGCCTCGAAGCGCTCGACGACGTTGGGATCGTCAGGACGCTGGCGCGCGAGCGGCGAGAGCTCCTTGGGGTAGTCGATGACGAATGTCGGCTGCCGGAGGTTGGGCTCGACGCACTTGGAGAGCAGGTCGTCAGCCATTTGAAACCAGGCGACTCCCTCCGTCTTCAGTTCGAGCCCAACTCGTCCGATCTCAGCGGCTAGCGCCTCGGCGGTGGCGCTCTCGGCGAGGTCGATGCCCGATGCGTCCCTGATCGCGTCGACGAAGCGAACCTGCTTCCACGGCGCCGAGAAGTCCAGCTCGCCGGCATACCCGCTCGCCGCCGCGGCCGCACGGACGATCGCTTCGGTGCGCGCCATCGCGCCCTCGTAGTCGGCGTATGCCTCGTACCACTCGACCATCGTGAACTCGGGGTTGTGCTTGTGGGAGACGCCCTCGTTGCGGAAGTCCTTACCGAGCTCGTACACGCGCTCGAGACCACCGACGATCAGCCGCTTGAGGTATAGCTCGGTGGCTATCCGCAGGTAGAGGTCGCGGTCGAGCGCATTGTGGTGCGTGGTGAAGGGACGCGCCAGCGCACCGCCGTAGAGCGGCTGCAACACGGGTGTCTCGACCTCGACGAAACCGTCGCCGTCGAGCGCGGCGCGAACGGCCGAGATGATGCGTGCGCGGTCTAGGAACAGGCGACGCGAGTCCTCACTAGCGATCAGGTCGAGCTCACGGTGGCGGTAGCGGGTCTCGATGTCGCTGAGCCCGTGGTATTTGTCGGGTGGCGGGCGCAGCGCCTTGGACAGCAGCTGGAAGCTCTGGACACCGAGCGAGACCTCGCCATGCCGGCTGCGCATGGCCGTGCCGTCGACGCCGATTAGATCGCCTAGATCAAGCGAAGTGAGCAGTTTCAAGCGCTCTTCGCCAAGCACGTCCGCACGGGCATGCAGCTGGATCTTGCCGGTGCGGTCGACGAGGTCGAGGAAGGCGGCCTTGCCCTTGCCACGCCGCGCGGCTAGCCGTCCGGCGACGCGATGGCGATCGGTGGTTTCCTCGCCGGCCTGCAGGTGCTCGTAGGCGGCGAGGATCTGCGCAACGGGCTCGACGTCAGAGAACGAGTGCGGGTAGGCGCTCGGAT
>JBEKAM010000181.1:0-7263 GCA_050015915.1 Solirubrobacteraceae bacterium | reverse complement strand
GCGGCGATCCTAAGCGGCGCGGAGATCCCACAGGCACCCTCGGGAGCATTCGAGCGCTCGCGCCATCCCCGCCGCCGCTGGCGCCTGCACCGCTGAGTGAGCTCTACACGAGCTTTGTGATCGCCACGATCATTCCGATCACGACGAACACGACGATCGCGATCTGCATCCATATCCACGTGGGCGACATCTGCTCAGAAGCGTACTTCCTTAGACGCGAGCCACAGGCTCTACGCGTGGGCACAAGTGGCGAGCTCCGCTGCGCCGCCGACTATCGTGTTCGCAATGCGCGGGCGCATCCACACGGCGACAGCCGGTTTAGCACTTGCGCTTTGCGTCGTCGCGGCGGCAGCATCGACCGCGACGGGTAGCAGTAGCGGTGCGAGTGCCGCATCGGCGCTGCCTGGCGGAGTAAACGTCCCGGGCGTCGGCAACTTCACGCAGACAGCGGAAGTGGACGACGCGGTCGCCGAGGCTCATGCGCTGCACGCAAAGCTCATTCGCACGGTCGTCTCTTGGTCTGCGCTGGAACCCGCGGGGCCGGAAAAAGTTGATGCGAGCACGCTTGCGATCGCCGATCGACTGGTAAGCGACGCGAGCGCCGCGGGGATACGCGTGATCATGTCCGTCGACAGCACGCCGTGTTGGGCATCCTCCGCGCCCAGTTCGCTGCTGGCCGCCTGCAAGCCAGGGCGCGAAATTGAAGCTAACTCCTGGCCACCGAGCAACCCTGCCTACTACGGCGCGTTCGTCGCGTATCTGGCCAAGCGCTACGGCACCCAGCTAGCCGCGATCGAGGTGTGGAACGAGCCCGACCAGGCCAACGAATATTACCTCGCTGGGCCGAACAAACCGGAACGGTATGCGGCGCTTTTGCGGGCTGCGTACCCAGCGATCAAGGCTGTAAACCCAAGCATCCCGGTGCTCGCCGGCTCGCTGGTGGGCTCCAACGGGGTGTTCCTACGTGCCCTGTACGCGGCGGGCATCAAGGGCTACTACGACGGTCTGGCGGTCCACTACTACAACCTCACGCTCGGCTCGCTGCGCTCGATCCACGAAGTGCAGCTGGCCAATGGCGACACCACACCGCTGTGGCTTGACGAGTTCGGGTGGAGCAGCTGCTGGCCGGCGCAGTCGATCGAGCAGGAACAGGCGTGCGTGACGCCGCAGATCCAGGCGAGCAACCTCGCCAACACCTACCGCGAGCTGGTACACACTCCGTGGGTGGCGGCAGCAGTGATGTACAAGCTGTCGGACTCAACCTCTGAAGACTTCGGCCTGACGAATGCGAGCGGTGCCCGCAAGCCCTCCTTCGCAGCGCTCGCCAGCGCGTTCGCGTCACCGTTCGCGAAGATCAGTCCGATCGTCGTCAACTTGCGCCGCAGCGGCAGGCATGTAATTGCGAGCGGCTCCGCGCCGGTGGGGGACTTCATGGGGCTTGAAGCGTTCAAGGGCAAGCTGCTGCGCTACCGCGCGATCTTCAAGCTCAACCGCTTCAACCGCTACTCGATCGTGCTGCCGTCGGCGCTTGGCACCAGCGGTCTGCGCGTGCGCGTGTTCCAGTACTGGAGCGGCCTTGGCAAGGCTGCCAAGAAGAAGATCTGATCACTCCGCGTTGCGGAACAGCGCCACGAACGTGAGCGCGAGGATCTTCAGGTCCAGACCCAGCGACCAGTGGGCGATGTAGTAGTTGTCCCACTCGACGCGCTCGGCCAGCGAGGTCTGCCCCCGCAGGCCGTGTACCTGGGCCCAGCCGGTGATGCCCGACTTGACGCGGTGACGGTCGCCGTAGCGGATGATGTCCTGCCTGAACAGCTCCACGAACTCGGGGCGCTCGGGCCGCGGGCCGACGAGGCTCATGTCGCCGCGCAGCACGTTGAACAGCTGCGGTAGCTCATCGAGCGAGGTGCTGCGCAAGAAACGCCCGACGGCTGTCCGCCGGTCCTCACCCTCGACGCCACCGGGCGCGGTGTCGCCGCCGAGCAGAAAGTCCACGGCGCCCCCACCCCCACCGTCCTCTTCTACTGCGGGCTCGGACTCGACCCGCATCGAGCGGAACTTGTAGAAGTCGAACACCTTGCCGTCGCGGCCGACGCGGCGCTGGCGGAAGAACGCCGGCCCTGGCGAGCTCAGCCGGACCGCGATCACCGCCAGCAGGATCAAGGGCGAGAACACGATCAGCAACAACAGCGCGAGCACCCGGTCGAGCGCGTGCTTGATCGCGAACTGCAGCCCCTCGGGGTCGACCGCGTTGAAGGACAGCAGCGGCAACCCGCCCACAGTGTCGTAGCCGACGCGGTCGTTGATCGTGTCGAACATGCGTGGCACCACTGAAACCTCGACGCCGAGCTCCTGGCAGCGCTGGATCAGACGGCTGACGCGGGCGTCGGCGACCGACGAGAAGGCGACGATCAGATGCCTCACTCCAGTGTTGGCCACCGTTTCGTCAAGGTCGTCGATCGTGCCCAGCACGGGCACGTCGCGTCCGCCGACCTCGGCCACCGAGCGGGGGTCCTCGTCGAGGAAGCCGATCGGCACGAGCCCATACTCGGGATGGGAGTCAAGGCGCCGCGCGACCTGCGCACCGACTACACCGGCGCCCATGATCAGCACGGACTTGCCCACGAGGTGGCGCTTGCGCGCGGTGCGCTGCGCGAATGACAGCACGATCCGTCCGAAACCCACGCCTACCAGCGAGAACAGCCATGCGTGCAGCCAGTCGGTTTGGCTCGGCAGTTGCCCGTTGAAGAGCATGCCGAGCGTCGCCACTGCCATCGCCGCCACGGACACGCCGCTGAGGACAGGGACGATGCCGTCGAGCACCAGAGCGCGCAGGCGAGTGCGGTAGAGGCCTCGCAGATAGAACAGACCCATTACAAGCAGTGGCAGCGCCAGCAGCGGCGCCCTGGCGGAGGACACGCTCGTGGTGGCGCCAATGCCGCCGAGGGCGATCACGACGGCGGCCCACAGCAGGATGAAGTCGACTGCCGGCCGCAGCAGCCCCCAGCCGGCGCCCTCGAGCAGCCACTGCAAAGGCCCGGTGAAGCTGCGCCGCCACAGGGCCTTGGGCACTGGTGCGTCGTGCGTCAGCTCACCGCGCAGCGGCAGAGTCGTCGATGTCTGTTGGGTGATTCGCGTGCTGTCCATGAAGCGGGTCTTGTTCTGCGTCTAGTTGGTTAGTCGGGTTCTCCGTCGCATCGCTTGAGTCGGCCCCCCAGCCCCGTGCACGTTGGCTCGCACCAACCCTCTAGTAAGAACACCCGTCAAAGCCAGCACTACCAGCGCAAGCAGTATGTACAGCAGGTCGGCGCCCGATAGTCCAAGCGGCTGCGAGGAGCCGCCGCTGGATGCCTGGGTCGATGGCCTGTTTGTCTGTGTATACGGTGGAGATGCACTGTTGGATGCCTTTTCGGCGCCTGCCTTGACTTGTCTCTGTTTGCTGCCAGATTTGGAGGATCGCGCGCTGCTCGAGCGCGTAGACCCTCCACTCCCGTGGCTGGAGTTCGCGGCCCGCCCTTCGTCAGCGCTTGCGATCAGCGACCCGTAGGAGCCGGATCGGCCTGCACCGGCAGCGCCACCCGACCCGCCAGAACCGCCTTTGCTCGAAGGCCCGTTGAGCAGCGCGGAGCCGAGAATCGCCTGATTGCCCTCGCCAGGGCCGCCATAGCCGCTGAGCAGTGATCCGGCGCTCGCAGCCGCCGGCGTCAGCACCGCGACGACCAGCACGATCAGGGTCAGCTTAATGATGGTGCGACGGGTACCGCTCATGCTTCCGTGCCCTGAAATCCCTTCTGGCCCGAGCAAGCTCTGCTCCTATCCGTGCCACGCGTTCGTCGTCACCTGCGCCCCCCGATCATCGAGCCTCTTGAGCCCAGAAGCCCAGCCTCGACAAATCGACGAGTATCGGCCTCACACGCTACAGAAGCCACCACGAGATGTCGAGAGTTTTCGGGCAATTCGCGGGAATTCGATCGGCCATCATTCGAGTTGCTGAGCTTTGAGCAGGATTACGCGATTGAGTTCCTCGACGCTCAAACGGTGTCCTTTGCGCACTATGGTGAGTGCTTCGCGAGCGAGCGGTTCCCGCGGCTCGAGGCCCACCGCCTGTCCAAGCAAGCCGAGCGCGGCGGCCCGTTCTCCTTTGGCTGAGGCGATCGCCCCGCGCTCGAGCGTGGCATAGGCGTCGCCGGGGTCTCTTTTGAGCGCGAGCGAGAACTGCTGCTGGGCGTGTGTCAGTTCGCCGTAGCGCAACGCGATGCTGCCGGCGACCAGATCGGGCTCGTCGCTGAGCGGGTTCAGACGGGCGGCATCGCGCAGGCGGGCGTACGCGGCCTGGGGCGAACTCGTCCAGATGTGCGCAGCGCTCTGCACCTCGAGCTGGCTTAGCCACGGTGCAGCCAGCGAGATCGCGCCGGCTAGCGCCACGATCAGGCCGGCGGCTATCACCAACGGTCGGCCGCGACGTCCGTGCCCTGCGTCGCGAGAGGTGAGCCCCCCCGCGTCAGGCACAGGTTGCGCGGCCCCGAGATCGGGCTCCTCCGTGGCCTCGGGCACAGGCTCCGCGTCAGCAGGAGCACCACGAGCGGGGGCGAGCGCGCACGCGATACCGAGCAGGGCAAAGGCGGCGGCTCCAAGCCCGGCGAACTCCCAAAACCAGTCGAAGGATCCATGGACGACCCAGTAGCCGAACCCGGCGAGCGCCGCCCCGGCCACATAACGAGCGAGCGGGTCGGTGCGACGTAGCCCACGGCCAGCGGCGAGCAGGGCGCCGCAGAGACCAACGAGGGCGATTAGCGCCCCGATCAGGCCTGTCTGGGAGAGCGTGCGCAGCTCGACGCTGTGCGGGTAGTGGGGCGTCTCGTTGCTGCGACCGTGGGCGAGGTACTGCTGCTGGAAGTTGTCCGCGCCGATCCCCACGAGCGGATGGGCGCGGAATTCATCGAGCGCGACACGGAAGAAGTCGTAGCGGTTGCTGCCGAGGCCGCTGACGAGCCGGCTGCCGCTGGTGTTATCGGAGGAGTACCCCCCCTTGAAGCTGTTCCAGCCTTTTTCGATCCGGGTGACGGGATTGCCGGCCACCGCAAGGCCGCCGATCACCCCCACCACCAGCGTGAGCAGCGCTACCGCGCGCACGCCTCTGCCAATGCGCTTACGCGCCCTATGAGAGAACGGGCGCAGCGACTCGATGTAGGCGCCCAATGCGACCACCAGCCCGACGGCGAGCGCCGCGGCGAACATGGCGGCAACGGCCGTGTGCAGCGTGGCGGGAACCACGGCTTCGCTTTTGAGGTTGTCACCTACGTGCAGCACCGCTGGCGCGGCTGCGGCAATGCCGGCGACCACGGGGATGAGCAAGGCAAACGTGCGGGTGCGCCCGGACAGCAGGGCAAACACGAGCACGACCATCACCGGCGTGGCGTAAATCGAGCCACGACTCTGGCTGAGCAGGGCGACCTCGGCGAGCAGCACCGCACCGCCGGCGAGCAGCCCACGAATTCCCCACGGCAGCTGCTCGCTGCGGGCCAACAGCAGCGCGGGCCAGAAGGCCATCAGCCATTGGGCGGCGTTGGCGTTGGGGTAGCCGGTGGGGTAGTCAAGACGCCCACCGGGGAGCAGGGACTGCAGATGAGCGCCACTGGCGGCGCTGAGGTGAAGCGCTGTGAACGCGGCCAACACGATCAAAGCGATCGTCCACACGCACAGCAACAGCGCCGCGCTCCGGCCGTGCTGTCGCCAGAGAGCGAACAGCGCGAACACCAACAGGTACAGGAGCGTCCGGTTAGCCCCTTCCCACGCGTCGCCAGTGTTGGCCGCCCACAGGATCGACAGGTAACTGAGGATGGTGTAGGCGGCGAGGGCGGCAAGCGCGATCAGCACGGTCCGCGGCACCTCCGCCACGCGCAGGCGCACGACGCCGAGGGCTATACCGAGTAGCACGAGCACGATCAGCGCACCGGGGGCCCAGTGGGTGACGGGGTAGCCCGCCTGGCTGGTCGCCCACACGACGAACAGCGCGATCGCGGCGAGCGCGGGCACGGTCGCGGGCGAGGCGCGCAGCGACGCCGTGAGCTTCGCTGTCATCGCGTTCACAATAATCACCGGTGTGGAGGACTCCGCCGCCCTCGTCCGCTTCTATGACGACGCGTACTCGCGCGCGCCCGCTGATGCTGCCCGCGCGGCGCGCTGGCGGGCGCTGGGGGCGATTGGCAAGGCCGACCACGTGATCGCGTTGTGTAGGCGGGCGGGGCTTGGGCCGACGAGCACGCTGGAGGTGGGTTGCGGCGACGGCGCGCTGTTGTGCGAGCTCCACCGCCGTGGCTTTGGCGGCTTGCTGTCGGGCGTGGAGATCACACAGGCAGCCGTGGATATCGCCCGCCGACGCGCTGAGATCGACTCGGTGGAGCTGTATGACGGGCTGCACCTGCCTGTCCCCGATGGCGCTTACGAGCTGGGGGTGCTGTCACACGTGCTCGAGCACGTCCACGACCCGGCGGAGCTGCTGGCGGAGGTCAGCCGTGCGTGCCGGGCGGTGGTGGTGGAGGTCCCCCTGGAGGCCAACTGGTCGGCGCAGCGTGGAATCAAGCGCGAACACGCAGCCGAGGTGGGCCACCTTCAGCGCCTGGACCGCGACGCGGTGCGCGCGTTCGTTGCCCGCGCGGACCTAACGATCGCGGCGGAGCTTGACGATCCGCTGCCGCTGGAGGTGCACCGCTTCTTCGCCACCAGCCCGCGAGGGCGAGCGGCTGGCACGATCAAGTGGGGGGTGCGTGCAGGCGTTCATCGCGTCGCGCCGGCGCTGGCACATCGCGCGTTCACGCTCCACTACGCGTGTCTGTGCGTGCCGCGGGGCGGGTAGCGGCGCTGAGCAACAGCGCGAGAACGTTGCCCATCAGCTCGTCGGGGACGGCGTCGGGGTCGGCGAGCTTCTGGCGGGCGATGCCGTCGGCGAGCGCGTCGATGGCTAGCGCGAGCTGCTCGGCGGGCAGCGCCAGCTCGAGGTCGAACTCGCGCGCACCGTCGGCGATCAGCTGGGTGATCACCTGGCGCATCTGCGCGAAGCGCTCGGCGACCTTGGGCCGCACGTCGGGGTCGCGCACGCCGTAGGCCCAGAACTCCATGAACAGCAGCAGTAGCTCGGGCTCGCGGTCGATCATGGTCATCCACTGGCGTGCACCACCGGTGGCACGCTCGGCGATTGACGCCCTCGCGCCCACCGCCTCGGCGATCTCGCGGGCGTGCTCGGCGATCTCGCGCTCCATGAGG
>JBEKAM010000180.1:0-8313 GCA_050015915.1 Solirubrobacteraceae bacterium | reverse complement strand
CCGCTGGTGACCGCAAACTCGATACCGGCCTCGCGTAGGCGCTTGACCGCCGCCACCGCACGGTCGGTGAGAACCTTCTCCTGGGTCACGAGCGTGCCGTCGACGTCGGCGAGCACGATCTTGATCGGCGGCTGCGTCATCGTGGCGCCCCGCTTGCCTTCAGTGCCCGGTAGCGGCGGATCAGCGCGTTCGTGGAGGAGTCGTGCTCGAGCTGCGGCTCGGACTCGCTCTCGAGCTCGGGGATGATCGCCTTGGCGAGCGCCTTGCCGAGCTCGACTCCCCACTGGTCGAAGGAGTCGATGTCCCAGATCGCTCCTTGGGTGAAGACGCTGTGCTCATACAGCGCCACCAGCGATCCGAGGATGCTCGGCGTGAGCTTCTCCGCCAGCAGCACGTTGGTGGGGCGGTTGCCCTCCATCACGCGGTGCGGCACGACCGCCTCGGGTGTCCCCTCGGCGCGGACCTGCTCCTCTGTCTTTCCGAATGCGAGCGCCTGTGCCTGGGCGAAAACATTTGAGGAGAGGATGTCGTGATGGTCGCGCAAGGGATTGATGCTCTTGCCGAAGCCGATCAGATCCACCGGGATCAGCTTTGTGCCCTGGTGCAGCAGCTGGTAGAAGCTGTGCTGGCCGTTGGTTCCCGGCTCACCCCAGTAGACGGCGCCGGTCTCGTAGTCGACGTGCTCTCCCGTTAGCGTCACGTGCTTGCCGTTGGACTCCATCGTCAGCTGCTGCAGGTAGGCGGGGAAGCGCTTGAGGTACTGCTCGTAGGGCATCACGCCGATCGACTGCGAGCCGAAGAAGTCGCCGTACCAGACAGCCAACAGGCCCATCAGAGCGGGCAGGCTCTGCTCCAGGGGCGTGCTACGGAAGTGCTCGTCGATCGCGTGAAAGCCGGCCAGCATCTCCGCGAACTGCTCCGGCCCGATCGCGAGCATCGTCGACAGGCCGATGGCGGAGTCCATCGAGTAGCGCCCTCCGACCCAGTCCCAGAAGCCGAACATGTTGGCGGTGTCGATGCCGAATTCGCGCACCAGTTGCTCGTTGGTGGACACGGCAACGAAGTGCTTGGCGATCGCCTCCTCCTCACCGCCCAACTGCGCGAGTGTCCACTCGCGCGCGGACTGCGCGTTGGTGAGCGTCTCCAGGGTGGTGAACGTCTTCGAGGAGATGATGAACAGCGTCTCCTCAGCGAGCAGATCGCGGGTCGCCTCGACGAAGTCCGTGGCGTCGACGTTCGAGACGAAGCGGAACGTGAGCTCGCGCTGCGTGTACGCACGCAGTGCCTCGTAGGCCATCACAGGCCCCAGGTCCGAGCCGCCGATGCCGATGTTCACGATGTTGCGGATCGGCTTGCCAGTGTGGCCCTTCCACTCGCCCGAGCGCACCCGCTCGGCAAAGGCAGCCATCCGGTCGAGCACCTCGTGGACCTGGGCCACCACGTCCACGCCGTCCACGATCAGGGAGGCCTCGCGGGGCATGCGCAGCGCGACGTGGAGCACTGAGCGGTTCTCAGAGACGTTGATCCGCTCACCGCGGAACATCGCGTCGCGTCGCTCCTCGACTTCAGACTCGCGCGCGAGTGCCACCAGCAGGCGCAGCGTCTCGTCTGTCACCCGGTTCTTTGAGTAATCGAGGTATAGACCGCACGCTTGCGCGGTCAGGCGCTCGCCGCGGTCGGGATCCTCGCTGAACAGCTCGCGCAGGTGGCGGTCCTTGATCAGCTCGTAGTGGGCCTGCAGCGCCTTGAAGGAGGCTCGCTGCCTTAGGGGGAGAGGGGCCATTGTGCCTTCGACTTTCTCGCGTGGGCGTGAGTTATGCGTAGCGATGCGTAGATGTGCTGCCGGCGTACCCGTACGTGCGACTGTAGCGTCACGCAGATCGCCTAGTGGGTGCGAACACCCTCAGGAAATCTGCGTTTTATGTCGATCAACCCCCTGGATGAAAGTTCAACAATCGGATTTCCCACCTGACCGCGGCTATGCCGAGCCAGACCCGCAGACCCCCCACGTGCTAGTGCTCGGCGGCGGCGGGATCCTCGGCGAGGCGTGGATGAGTGCGCTGCTGGCAGGCCTCGAGGACTGTGATGAGTTCGACGCGCGCAACTGCTCCTCCTACGTGGGAACCTCCGCCGGGTCGATCGTCGCCGCGTCGCTTGCCGCTGGCCTGGAGCCGGGCTTCCGCCTGGGGCCCCTTTCGCCCTCGGCTCCAACGCTCGTCGCAGATCAGCGGACGAGAGCGTTCGGGCAGCTGTTTGGAGCGGCGACGAACATCGCTGGCGCACTGGCCGCCCCGTTCGTGTCGTTGGCTTCGGCTTCGACGACGACGGGCGGGGCGGCACTTCGGCGCACGGTTCTGCGCGGCATGCCGACCGGTGAGCGCTCGCTGGCAGAGCTTGGTCGAGAGCTGGACCTGGCG
Source organism: Solirubrobacteraceae bacterium (assembly GCA_050015915.1). GTDB lineage: Bacteria > Actinomycetota > Thermoleophilia > Solirubrobacterales > Solirubrobacteraceae > Palsa-744. The sequence continues at coordinate 5,896 of JBEKAM010000180.1, read as the reverse complement.
GGCGTTCAATGGAATGGCCGTCTGCGGATCGTTGCGCTGGATGTCGAGTCGGGCCGGCGCGTCGTGTTTGGCTCACCGGGCGCTCCGGAGATCTCTGTCGCCGGCGCCGTCGAAGCGTCGTGCGCCATCCCCGGGGTGTTTCGTCCAGTGCGTGCGAACGGCCGCACGTATGTCGACGGTGGGATGTGGAGCCCTACGAACATGGACGCGGCCGCTGTTCGCAAGGGCGATCGTGTGCTGTGCCTGAATCCAACGGGCTCGTTGCGTCCCACGATCGGAGCGCTGATGGGCGCGTTTGGCCCGTTGTCCCGCAGTGCCGCCGGCGCTGAGGCCCTCGTCATTAGGAATCGAGGAGCGACGGTTACGACCATCAACCCCGATCATGCGACTGCCGCTGCGATGGGAACGAACCTGATGGATGCAGAGGCCCGCCAGGCGGTTATCGATGCGGGGCTGGCGCAGGGACGGCGGCTTGCGGCTCAGCGGCAGGCTCGGGCTGCTTGAGTATCGACATCCGGCGGTCGATCCTCGTGCGGTGCCGCAAACGGAGAGGCGCCCGCGCCAGTTGCGCGCGGACGCCGCTCCCCTGCTCGCTGCTACCTCTTCGCCAGCGCCGCTACGACCGTGCGGGCGATCGTCGTACCGCCCTTTACGGAGATCGTGAGCTTGCCCGGGAGCCTCCTGTGCCTGGCGGCCAGCGCCGCCGTCGCGCCGGGCCCAGTGAGGCGCAGCGCGACGGTGCCGTGACTGCCCTCCGCGAGTGAGTAGGACCCTTTGGCGATCACCACCGTCCTTTGGCGCCCATGCCTGGCGCGCACGCGGGCGGTGACTTCAGCGGTGCCGACACACGGGGCGTTCGTGCAGGCGATGCTCGCCTGAGCGGTGTCTTTCACAAACACCAGCCGCGAACTGAGATCGGCGATCGCGGGCACCGGCACCGTCACCGAACTGCTCTTGCTGGCTTCGTGGCCGGCCGCGTTGGCCGCTGTCACTTCGCAGGTGAGGCTGTGGCCCTCGTCGGCGCTCTGCACCAGGTAGCTCGCGAGGGTGGCGCCGCTAATGGCGTTTCCGTCGCGCATCCACTGATAGCTGAACGGCGTCGTCAGCGGCCACCCGGACTGCACCGAGAGCATGCCTTCCCCGGTCCAGGAGCCGTTCGAGCACGTGAGCACATCGCCCACCAGGGATGTGCCTGCGATGACGGGAGCAGCCGTGTTGTGCGGCGCGGAGGGCACCATCGCGACGCTGATCCCGGAGGTCGTCACACCTTCATTCACCGGCACAGTATTGGCGCTGCCCGCTGATGTCTGGCTGTTGTAGTACTGGGTGATGTACTTGGGGATGAACACCGGCGCCTTTTCATATTCTTTTTCTTCTGCTTCGGAGTATTCCCACGAGTACTCCACGTCGTAGGCACCGCTCGACAGACCGGTGATGGTGTATTCGCCTTTGGAGTTGGTGCTGGCGAAATTCCCGCCGTGGCCCGGCACGTATGCGTACACGCTGATTTTTTCGAGCCCGGCGTGAGTGTAGACATTGGTGACAGTACCGCTGATCTTGCCCCCTTCGCTCAACTTGACGTTGACGGTGTGTTCTTCGCCTTCACCAAGCAGGACCGAGATGGTCTGGGACAGATATTCGCCACCCGCGTAGAAGACGACGATCTCATAGTGGCCCGGTTCGAGATGCCTAACCCGATAGTGACCGTTTGCTTCCGTGGAGACTTGATGGAAGTCTTCTTCGCTGCTTTCGGGGCCCTCGATCTCAACTTTGACGCCGCTCAATCCGGCGCCGGTGGCGGCGCTCGTTACCTGTCCGGAGATCGAGCCGGCCTTGGTCAGCACGGCGTTCGCTTCCGTGAGTTTGCCTTCTTCCAGCCTCACCGGCACCGACTTGGTCAGGTACGTTTCATTTTTGTCGGCGAAAACGAGCGTGTATTCGCCCGCGGAGATATCTTCGACTGTGTAGGTGCCGTTGCTGGCGGTGGTCGTCCCACCGACTTTGATTCCTTCCGCGTCGACGACCGCAACTTCGATTTCTTTGATGTCTTTGCCTTCGTGGTTAGTGACGGTGCCCCCCACCGAACCGGTACCGCTCGCCTGCGCCACACCCGTGGCGGCGAACATCACTAGCGCCATCGCAGCGAGCACCGCCACTGCCATCAGGTGCGGTCTACCAACACGCTCAGCGCCCCCAACCGATTCGCTTCTACTGCCTCTATCCAACCAACGCAAGACCCGCATATTCGTCTCCATTCTCGTCGTCTGACGCCTCCACATGAGCGCGTTCCAGTAAGCGACGCGCTCGCAAGTACGGACTGTGCCGTGTTTTGGGATTGTGCGGACCGTAGAACACCGCACTAGCGCGTTCGATGCGCCGCAAGCAACAACCCCGCGTTCGCGGGGCTTGCCATATCTCGGCTCAGCGGCAGTACCGGGCTGCTTGAGCGTACCCGTGGCGCTCGACTTGGGTCGGCCACGACGCTGAGATCCGGCCCATCGCCTGCAGGCCAGTGGGGGCGACACCGAATGTCGCGCGGCACACGCGACTGAAGTGCGCCAGATCGCTAAACCCTGCGGCGTGGGCCGCCTCGGTGAGGGACTGTGTTCGCCAGGCGTGCTCGGCGGCGCGTCGCAACCGCAACCACAGCACGAACCGACGAAATGGGATGCCGACCTGCTCGGAGAACAGATGTGTCAACCGCGAGGGGGAAATGTGCGCGGCGCGAGCGGCGTGCGCGAGCCGGGGAGAATGATCTAGCGCCCCATCGAGATAGGCGAGCGCATTGATGACCGGCGGTGAGAGGGGTGAAGCCGGTGGCCGCGGCGCCAGCAGGTCGAGCATCCGGTGGGTGTAGTCGATCAGTGCGTCAGTCTCGGCGGTCGGGGCATCGCCGATCGGCAGGATGTCGGCGAGATCGCGCCCAGTAACTTGTGTTGTGCGCTGTGTTAGCGAGAAGCCGATCGCGCTGTGTGGCTCGACCAGCGCGTAGAAGATCCGCCGTCCATCGGTGCGGAATGCGTGAGGCACGCCGCTTCCGACGAGCACGGCCCGCCCCCACACCTGCCGATCATCGAGTAACAGCTCCAACGGCGCATCGAACGAGATCGCCAGCTGCAACGCGTGGTGAGAGTGGCGATCGGAGGAGCCACCCGGGCCAACATAGGACAGTAGCCCCGGCTGCCAGAGGAAGTGCCCCGACCAAGGCCGCGCAACACACCTGTTTGCGATCGCACTCATCGGACCTTGCGCAGCGAGCGCCAGACGACACCGAGATGCAGCGCCATCTTCGGTCCGACGACGAGCGCGTCGACGGTGAGCGCTAGCCATGGGCGCACGAACGGCCTGATCCGCTGGATGCGCCCGTCGTCGGCGAACTCGAACACGGTCACGTCGTAGCGGTGCGCCAGCCCAACCCGCGACTCGCCGAGTACCACGCACACGTTGCCGTCATATACCGGGGGCTGCCAGCTGACACCACGCAGGCTGCCGTACACGACCTTCAGCAGCACTCGCAGATCATCCCGGCCGCGGAACACCATTCGCCCCGACAGCGGCGAGAGTAGCTCCGGATCGCCCGCCAGCGTTTCCACGAGGGCATCGATGTCGTTTGCCTGCGCGGCAGCCAGATACCGGTCGACCACACCTGCAGCGCCGGGGTTATCCATAGCAATCGAGCTTAACGAGCCGACCGCGCCGTGGCTTGAACGTTACGGCTGACTTTGAGCGCGCGTCGTTTCCCCCGAGCTGCTGGTTACCGTGGGCGTCCGTGCCTGAGCTGGACGCCTTTCCTCCCGATGTCATCCCGAAGCTGAAGACCTACGTCTATCGCCTCATCGACCCACGCAACGGCGAGACCTTCTATGTCGGCAAGGGGCAAGGCAATAGGGTCTTCGCGCACATCCGCGATGAGCTGAGTCAAGACGGCGACGAGTTGAGCGACAAGCTCAAGCGCATCCGCGAAGTACGTCTAGCCGGTTTCGAGGTCGCTCACGTTATCCACCGTCACGGCATGGACGACGCGACGGCGTTTGAGGTCGAGGCAGCCCTGATGGACGCCTACCCCGGCCTCTCCAATGTCGCAGGTGGCACGGGGTCAAACGAATACGCAGCCATGCACGCTCGCGAGATCATCCGCCGTTACTCAGCCCCACCCGCCGACTTCCGGCACAACGCCATCCTCATCAGCATTAATCGCAGCGCCGCCGAGACATCGATCTACGAGGCCACACGGTACGCCTGGAAGATCAACCGCAAGAAGGCGATGCAGGCAGAGGTCATCCTCGCCACACAGCGCGGACTCATCGTCGCCGCGTTCGTCGCGGAGGACTGGCTTCCAGCTACAGCGCGAGACTTTCCGGGCCACGAGGACGCACCCGGGCGCTTGGCCTTCATCGGCCGGGAGGCCCCAGCGGAACTGCGCGATCAGTACGTAGGCAAGCGAGTCCCGGACGAATACCGCAAGAAGGGAGCAGCCAACCCGATCAGGTACACCTGGACACGCTGACTCGCTACATGGGACGCCGTAGGCTTCGGTCAGCGGCAGAATCGTTGCAGGCGATCCGAGCACGCTGGCACGATTTCGGCCGATATCATGAGATCCGTGGCAACAACGCAAACCAACGGGATCCCAGAGCGCCTCAGCCCCGAGCGGCTAGCTGAGCTGAAGCGTCCTGCGACAGCCAAAACTCCCGAGGAAAAACGCGCAGCCCTAAAGCGCGCCACGGAGGGACTCCGGGTCAAGGTTCGCGTCACGCCCGACATGTACGGCCGTCGGTAGGCCATGGCCCCTACAGGCGGACGCCGGCCGACCACGCGCGGCGTCTTCGCTATCGAGGAGCCGGAGCTTCTTCTGCCCGATCCGATCGCGCTCGACACTAGTTTGTGGTCGAGGCGCTGATCGCCACGCAGCCCCTCCACGCAGTATGTCGCGCCCTCCTGGAACGCTGGGGGAGCCGATGGCGACAACACCGAACGGACGGACGTGNNNGGACGTGCCCGCCGACGTGCCGCGCGTCTGCTGAACGACACCATCGTCCGCTATGAGACCTTGCTCTTGTCGATCGACCACTTCCCCGTACCCCTCGGCGACACCGCGAGCAGCGCAAGAAGCCTCATGACCGGCTACGGACTCGCCTCCTACGACGCGATCCATGCGGCAAGCGCCGTAGCTGCTGGCGCTGAGGCGATCGTGACGCTGGACACCGGATTCGCGCTCTTGCCCACATCACTGCTCACGCTCTACACCGACCGCTCACGGCTCGCCTCCTGTCGCGCCAAGCGACCGCGCTGAGGCAGGAACACAGGGTTACGTCGGGACGCACCCCCTCGAGGAGGCGCCCACCTCAACGCACTCGCGATGAGCGTTCTGTCCGCACGACTCGCGACACCGCTGCCACCGCGCTCGCCGGCAGTAAAGCGGTGACCGTGCCGAATGCTCCCGTCCACTTCGTCGCTATCAGTCGCCCGAAGCCGGTTCGCGATCCGCAGCACGTTGGCACCCGCGCGAAGGGCAGCAATAAGGGTCGACTTCCCCGCATTGTTCGGTCCGACCAGAAAGACATCGCCGCGCAGATACACCGTGAAGCGCTCGAAAGCCTTGAAGTTGGTCAGCTCTACGCGACGCAGCATGCCGGCAGTGGCCTGCCAGACATACCGGACTGTGGTGGCACTTGAGATCCGTCCGAAGATCTGATCTGATCGCGCGCCAGAGGCGACGCCGACGACCGACCAGAGCGATGGATCTCTAAGCACGAACTCGCCGAGCATCTGAGCGTGACCTGCCGCTGGATCGAGCCCCAACAGCCTCGTGGCCTCCCGCACCTCCACACAGGCGGCATGAACCACTATCGGATCTCCGAGGTCGAGACTTGGCTACGGAAGCACTACGGCTCGC
>JBEKAM010000179.1:0-7459 GCA_050015915.1 Solirubrobacteraceae bacterium | reverse complement strand
GCAAGATCGGCTTTGTCTTCCAGAGCTTCAACCTCGTGGCGCGTACCAGCGCGATCGCCAACGTGGAACTGCCGCTCGCCTATGCGGGAGTGGACCGCGCCACACGCCACCGCCGCGCGACGGATGCGTTGGGCGCGGTGGGCATGGCCAACCGCCTGCACCATCAGTCATCCGAGCTCTCCGGCGGCCAGCAGCAGCGGGTGGCCGTCGCCCGAGCGATCGTCACGAACCCCACCCTGATCCTCGCCGATGAGCCGACCGGCAACCTCGATTCGCACTCCACAGAGGACGTGCTGCAGATCTTTGCGCGCCTCAACCTGGAAGGACGCACGGTCGTTCTGATCACCCATGAGCCAGACGTCGCTGAACAGGCCAAGCGCGTGATCAGCCTGAGCGATGGTGAGATCGTGGAGGACCGCCGCATCGCCGGAGTGCACGACGTCCCGCCCGTGATCCACGCGCAGAAGTCGCCCCATCGCGCCAGCAATGTGACCTTGGTGTAGGTGCAATCGTGGTCGGCATCGAGACACTTCGCATCGCCTGGGGTGGAATCACCGCCAACAAGCTCCGCTCCGGGCTGACGATCCTCGGTATGACCATCGGAGTTGCGTCCGTGATCATCCTGATAGCCGTCGGCAACGGCTCCTCCCAGGCCGTCACCTCCCAGATCCAAGCTCTCGGGACGAATGTGCTGATCGTGATGGCCGGTGCCGGACGCGGCGGCATCGGCGCGTCCACATCGAGCGTGTCGCTGACCAAGGCAGACGCCCAGGCCCTGCAGGACCCCGGCTTGGCACCGGACGTCAAGAGCGCCTCCCCAGTGGTCGACGCCAGCAGCGTGAAACTCGTCTATGACGGCACCAGCTTCGAACCAACCACGTTCGTGGGCACCACGCCGTCCTACCTCACTGCCCACAGCTACAAAATCCAGGAAGGCGCTTCCTTCACCGCCGAAGACGTGAGCAAGCACAAGCGTGTGGTGGTCATCGGCCAGGAAGTCGTACAGGAACTGCTCGCCGGCGCAAGCGCGGTCGGCCAGAACATAAAGATCGACGGCAGCAACTACGAAGTGGTCGGGGTGCTCGCCAAAAAGGGAACCAACGGCACCACCAACGAGGACGACGTGGTGATGGCCCCGATCACGACCGTGCAGGACTCGATCACCGGCGCGGGCTCGATCGACTCGATCACGGTCGAGGCAAAGTCCGAATCCGCGCTCGATGCTGCTGAAGGCGAGATCACACAGATCATCGACGAACGCCACAAGATCAAGGACACCTCCGAACCGGGGTTCGAGGTGCTCAACCAGGGCTCACTGCTGTCGACCTCGAGCTCCTCCAGCAGCATCTTCACCACCCTGCTGGGAGAGGTTGCCGCGATCTCACTGCTCGTCGGCGGAATCGGCGTGATGAACATCATGCTCGTCAGCGTCACCGAGCGCACGCGGGAGATCGGTATCCGCAAGGCGATTGGGGCCCGCCGCTCGGACATCCTCACCCAGTTCTTGACGGAGGCCGTGCTGGTCTCGCTCTTCGGCGGACTCACCGGCGTGCTTGTGGGCATCCTCGGCAGCCAGTTCAAGATCGCCGGCGTACAACCGGACATTGCGACCTACTCGATCTTCCTCGCCTTTGGTGCGGCTGCACTCTCGGGGCTGTTCTTCGGCACATACCCCGCCGCCCGCGCCGCCGCACTGCGACCGATCGAAGCGCTGCGCTTTGAGTAACACACCTTCCCCCATCGAGGAGCCCGCCATGCCCGACCCACAATCGACCATCCGTCAAAGCCCCACGCAGGACTCCGCCACCGAGTCGCAGGAGATATCTGGCTATGAGCCGACCGCGGGAGAAGACGAGTGGCTACAGGAGCCCGACCAGCTGGAGCTACCCACCAGGCCACGCCGGCGGCTGTTCGGGGTGGGCGCAAGTCGCGGCCCGATCGTGCTGCTGGGCGCGCTGCTGATCGCCGCCGGGTTCATCGCCGGCGTGCAAGTGCAAAAGGGCAATGCCTCTTCGAGCTCCTCGGGCGCCGGCGCGGCCAGCTTCGCCTCCCGCTTCGCCGCGCTGGGCAAAGGCACCTCGAGTACCGGCACACGCTCAGGCACCGGCTCCGCCACGGGCGCCGCCGGCGCGACCCCTGGGGCGGCTGGCAGTGGCAGCCAACCAACGTCCGGCACGGTCGCCTACCTGGAGGGCAACACGCTGTATGTGACCAACTCGGAAGGAAACACCGTCAAGGTCACCACCTCTACGACCACCGCCGTCACGAAGACGGTGAAAACGAAAGTGAAACGCATTTTCCCCGGTGAAACCGTGACAGTCACCGGCGCCACCAGCGCAGGTGGAACGGTCAAGGCCGAATCGATCAGCGTGGGCTCGAGCAGCAGCGGACTCTCGTTGTTCGGCGGAGCCCCCACGAGCACCAGCACGGGCGCCGTCACGAGCTCAAGCGGTGGCACAGCGCCGCCATTCGGCGCCGGCTAGTGGAGTGTCAGGCAACGTTTGCCGTGTTGATGAGTCGTTTTAGGCGGGGGTTGTTGGTGTTGCGGTTGCGCCAGTGGATGTATCGGCGGATGAGGCGGGCTTGGGTGGCGTGGTCGGGGTGGTCGGTGCCGGCGAGCGTGAAGTACCGCAGTGCTCGGAACTGCGCCTCGATCCTGTTCAGCCAGGAGGCGTAGTGCGGGGTGTAGGCCAGCTCGACGTTGTTCTCGATCGCCCAGTCGCGCATTTCCTTGCCGTGATGGGGGCTGAAGTTGTCAAGGACGAAGTGCAGCCGGATCTCGGGCGGGTGCAGCGATCGGATGTAGCGGCAGAACTCCAAGAACTCGATGCGGGTCTTGCGCTTCTTGATGTGCCCGTAGAGCCGGTCAGCACTGATGTCATAGGCGGCGATGAGATGTCTGACGCCGTGCGGTCGCTTGTAAGTCGCGCGTATCCGCTTCGGCTTCGCCCGGGGCGCCCAGCCCTTGCCCCCAGGCTGAGGTTGCAGGTTCAGCGGCCCGAACTCATCCAGGCAGACCACGATCACCTCACCGGCCTCGGCCAACTCGTAAAGCTCGACGATCTGGTCACGCTTGGCCAAGAAATCCGGGTCGGTGGAGCGCTTCCACGTCCTCACGGCTTGAAAGCGGACGTTCTCCTCTCGAAGGAGCTGACGCAAGCCCTCGTGTGAGATGTCCGTGACCACCCCCTCAGCGACCAGGTAGTCCGCGAGCTTGGACAGACTCCACGTCGCAAACGGCTGGTCGAGGTCCTGAGGGTCGCTGAGCGCGATCCGCTTGATCTCCTGGCGCTTGGGCAGCGTGAACGTCTGCGGGCGCCCGCCACGGTAGCGCGGATACAGCGCATCGAACCCGTCGGCGTTGAAGTTATGGATGACATCCCGGACGGTATCCGGGTCGGTGAAGACGACCCCGCTGATCGCGGGCGGCGACATGCCCTGCGCCGACAGCAGCACGATCTGCGCGCGGCGCCACGTCACGACCGACCCCGACGTGCGACGCACGATCCGCAGCAGCCGGTTGCCCTCCTCGCTGGTGATCTCCCGCAACAACACCCTCGCAGCCATAGCCCCTCCCAGTCGAGTAGCGATCTCGACCACAGGACTTCGCCGCCAGCACCATCACCCCTCGTTATGGAAACCGGCAAACGTTGCCGGGGAACCCACTAGATCCAAACGACAACCAAACGGACAAGGAACGAACAGATGCTCATCCAAAAACGTCGCCCCCCCACCGAGCGCCGCAACGGTCGCCGCGTCAGACCGACGATGGCACTGCCCATCCTCGGTGCCTGCTTGACGCTGGCGGCGTGCGGAAGCTCAGCGAGCAACTCCACCACCAGCAGTGCGAGTAACAGCTCCAGCAGCCCGAGCACCGGGACCACCACCAGCAAGAGCCAGACCACACCCACGAAAGGCGTTCAGGGACCGGGCTCGAGCCAATTCGCAGCCGTGAGATCCTGTCTGAGCAAACAGGGAATCGCCCTCCCCTCCGCGCCGTCGGGTAAAAGCCGACCATCGGGCACCGCCAAACCCGGAGCCGCTGGTGGACGACCTGGCGGCCTGCAGCTGCCGAAAGGCATCAGTAGTGCCAAGTATCAGGCTGCGCTGAAGAAATGTGGAGCGGGAGGGTTCACGCCAGGCGCCCGTGGCGCGGCCGGCGGCACGCCACCCGGCGGCGCAGGCACCGGTGGACCGCCGAGTGGCGCGGGCGCACCTCCCGGCGAAGGAAAGGCAACAAGCACGCCGCCGACCTTCAAAGTCTCCGGGGGCTGACAGCGGCTGCAGCGTTGCGGGAAACTTATCCACATGCAGGCAATCGTCGTCCACGAGCCAGGCGGACCGGAGGTGCTGCAGTTGGAGCAGCGCCCGATCCCAGAGCCCAGGCCGGGGTGGGTGCTCGTCCGCGTATGGGCCTTTGGCCTGAACCGCTCCGAGCTGATTACCCGCTCCGGCGGCTCAGGCGATGCGGTGCGCTTCCCCCGCGTGCTCGGCATCGAGTGCGTCGGCGAGGTCGCCGAGGCCTCGGACTCCAGCCTGCAGGCCGGGCAGCAGGTGCTGGCAGCGATGGGCGGCATGGGCCGAGACTTCGATGGCGGCTACGAGCAGTACGCGCTGCTACCCGTCGACAGCGTGATCCCGATCGAGACCACGCTCGATTGGGACCAGCTCGGCGCAATCCCCGAGAGCTTCGGCACCGCGTGGGGGACGCTCGAGCAGCTGGAGCTGCGGGAGGGACAGTCGCTACTCGTGCACGGTGGTAGCTCCTCCGTGGGGATGGCTGCGATCGCGATCGCCAAGGACCGCGGTCTGACCGTGCTCGCGACCACCCGCCAGGAGTCAAAGCGAGCCGCGCTGCAAGCCGCAGGAGCCGATTACATGATCGTCGCCGACGCAGATGTCGCACAGGCCGTCCGCACACTCGTGCCCAACGGCGTCGACGGGCTGTGTGAGCTTGTCGGCCCCAGCGCGCTCGCACACGCGCTCGGCGCCGTCGCACCCGGCGGGCGCGTGTGCATCACTGGCTTCCTCGAGGGCGACTGGAACACCGACCCTGCTGCAGCCGAGGCCAAGCGCCTCGGTCTGGAGCTACGCCGCTTCGGCAGCAACGTGATCAACCGCGCCAACTATCAGGGCATCTTCGAAGAGATCGTCCGCGCGATCGAGGACGGTCGCTACAACGTCAACCTCGACCGTGTGTTCGCCTTCGAGGAGATCGCTGACGCCCACCGCTACATGGAAGCCAATCGCGCCGCCGGCAAGCTCGTCGTGCTGACGCCCAGGAGTTGATCCGTCCGCACGCGAGGGCGTGCTTCACATCGACTTGTGGGGAACCCCGGAGTGGGTCACGGAGTTCCCCCGATGACGTACCGTCCGGCGCGAGTCACGATCCCGGTATGAGCATCCATACCCCCCATCGGAACAGTCGTCGCGTAGCTCAACAAAGCCAAGGCGACTCCCAGGAGCCGACAGGCAACCGGCGCCACACGGCAGAGCTGCAGGGCCACAAGCACAGAATGCTGCGACACGTCAGAGAACTACAGAGGCAAGCCCGATCGATCCCAAGCAGGAGGTCAACATGAAGGCGCTCGTGTACCACGGCCCCAGCAAGCGCGGATGGGACACCGTGGAGGATCCCACGATCATCGACGCCACCGACGCGATCGTGAAAATCGACACGTCAACTATCTGCGGTACCGATCTGCACATCCTCAAAGGTGACGTGCCCGAGACGACACCGGGCACGATCCTCGGCCATGAGGCCGTCGGCACCGTCGAGGAGGTCGGCGACGCGGTTACCACCGTCGCGCCCGGCGACCGCGTACTGATGTCGTGTGTCAGCTCCTGCGGGCGCTGTCGCTACTGCAAGGAAGGTCGCTACGGTCAATGCCTGGGCGGCGGCGGCTGGATCTTCGGCCATCTGATTAACGGGCTGCAGGCTGAGTACGCACGCGTGCCGTTCGCTGATAACTCCGTCTACAAGGTGCCGGATCAACTCAGCGACGAGCAGGTGCTGTTCCTCGCCGACATCCTGCCCACCTCCTACGAGGTTGGAGTGCTCAACGGCATGGTCTCCCCAGGCGACGTCGTGGCAATCGTTGGCGCTGGCCCGATCGGTCTTGCTGCAATCCTGACCGCAAGGCTGTACACCCCCGGACGAATCGTCGCGATCGACCTCGCCGACAGCCGACTCGAAAGCGCAACACGTTTCGGCGCGGACACCACAATCAACAATGCTCGCGAGGACGCCGTCGCCGAGGTGATGGAGCTGACCGACGGTCTGGGCGCCGACGTCGCATTCGAGGCGGTCGGTGTGCCGCAGACCTTCGAGCTCGCAACCGAGCTGATCCGTCCCGGTGGACGCGTGGCGAACATCGGCGTCCACGGCCGCTCAGCTGAGCTACATCTGGAGAAGCTTTGGATTCGCGACGTAACGATCACAACCGGCCTCGTCGACACGTTCAGCATCCCTCAGCTGATGCGGCTGATCTCAAGCGGCCGCCTCGACCCGTCGCTCTTCGCCACACACCACTTCCCGCTCGGCGACACGATGGATGCGTACGACACGTTCGCCGACGCCGCCAACACCAAAGCCCTGAAGGTGGTGCTGCAAGGCGCCGGTGGCGACTCACCGGCAGCCCACATGGAGCGAGCCGCAGCGATCGCGTGATCGACCTGCACAGCCACATCCTGCCTGGGCTCGACGATGGCGCACTGGACCTCGCCGACAGCGTCGCCATGGCGCGCGAAGCCGAGCACGACGGGATCGCTGTCGTATGCGCAACACCGCACATCCGCTCCGACCACGACGTACGTATCGAGGAGCTGCCGCAGCGCGTCGCCGAGCTGCAGCTCGAGCTCGAGAGTCGTGGCGTGGATGTCCGCATCGTTCAGGGCGGTGAGGTCTCACAGCTCGCCGTCGACGGGCTCAACGCCGAGCAGCTAGATGCAGTCTCCCTTGCCGGGGGCGGCTGGATCCTGCTGGAGCCCGCGCCGGGCGCGCTCAGCGACGAGCTCGTGCCACTGCTCGAGCGGCTCGCCAAGCGTGGAGCGCAGACGATCCTCGCCCACCCAGAGCGCCACGCCGACGAGGACTTCGAGCAGCGCCTACGTGTGCTCGCGGAGCACGGCTGTCTGATTCAGTGGACCGCCGACTTCATTGCAAACACCGATCCCGGCAACCCCGATGACTTCGTGCTGCGCCTCGCACGCGAAGGGCTCGTTCACCTGCTCAGCAGCGACGCGCACTCCTCCCACGGTGGGCGTCCGCTGCGCTTGAGCGCCGGCTTCGATCGCCTGCGCGAAGTCTGCGCGCCCGAGCGCGTCGCCTGGATCGCCGAGCAGGCGCCCGCGGCGATCCTGCGCGGCGAGCACGTCGCGGTCCCTTGGTGAGGCCATCCCGAGCCGCTGAATGCAGGCGCGACTCAGGCCGCCTGCGCAGCTGCCCAGGGCTCCAGTG
>JBEKAM010000178.1:0-7609 GCA_050015915.1 Solirubrobacteraceae bacterium | reverse complement strand
CGAGCGCAGGTCGCGCTCGGGCAGCAGCAGCGGCAGCGGCCCTTGCACGGAGCACGCGGCACAGTCGAGCCACAGGAGCACACGGTCGACGAGGACGAGCACCGGCGCAACGTCGAGTCTGTCGATCGACTCATCGATCTCCTGCCACGCAAGCTCGGCGTCGGTGTGCGCCCCGACCTTGTTGCGCCACTCCAGCAGGTCGGCGCGGGCCGACGGGGTGATGGAGTCACGCAGCCCACGGAGCTGATCCCTAGGCGCCCTGGGCATTCCGGGCTCCTCGTATAGCGCCAGCAGGCTCTTCGGCTGACTGACGGCGGACGGGTATGGGCCGACCGACAGGCGCAGCAGCTCGTTCAGCTCCGACGGAAGCTGGCCGCGCACTAGCCGCTCGAAGATCGCAAAGCCCTGAACGGCCGACCACAGCGTCTGCAGCGTGACGAGCGCCTCGGCGACATCGTTGATCAGCGGGATGACGCGACCGATCTCGCCGCCCATGCGGACCCTCACCGACGGGCCTCTCCCCGCTCCGAAGCTCGTCGCCGTCATCTCGAGAAAGCCCTCCTCGCCGAGCGGCCGCAGCGCCTGGATCGCCTCGGTCGCGCCGTCGGGAGCGATCGGGTCGTAGTCCAGTTCGCTCAACCCAGAGACGGCGGCGAGCTGTGAGTAGAGCTCGACGGCATCGTCGAGCAGCGTGTCGACGCTCAGCTCTCCGATATCCGCCCAGAGGCGGAAGGACTCCAGTTCATCGGCGGCGACGTCGCTCGAGCGCGGTTGCCGCTTCGCGCCGATGTAGTCCCTAACGTCCGCGAACCGGCCCTCCCAGTCACCTCGCAACCTTTCCAGTGCGGGCTGGGCCGCGCGGAATGCAGGCTCCGATCGACCCCTGACCTCATTGCGCCATGCAGAGCCGAAGCGGATGACGTCATCGAGATGGACGAACACGTAGCGCGCGAGGACGCGCTTGTAGTGGCTGTCAGGGGCCGCTCGCGCAAGCGCGCGGGCGGCAAGGGCCATCTCCAGGCTGTGGCGGGTCTTCTCGGGTGCGTCCCTCATGGCGAGGACGGTAGCTGGCAAATCGGGTGGGCTCCGGTCAAGAAGCGCGACGACCAAACAGCACTAGAGGCCCGCCACTGGCCTTACTCTTTCATAAGCGCGGCGATGACCGCCCGGGCTCCTGTCTGGCGTGGGAGAAATAGGGCACGGAGCGCCCAGCTCGAGACGGCGCTCACACTGGCAAAGGCGGCCGCGCTGAGTCCGTCAGCTCCCGCGAGCGCCGCGCCGCCAGCAACAGCGAGTCCCGTGACCAGGTTGATCGTGGCGTCGCCCATTGAGGCCTGCAGCACGGTCGAGCGCTGGATCGCCCGATGAACCTCGGCGGCAATGACAGCGAACCCGTCATCGAACACTTCCGTGGCGTCGTCTGCGAAGCTCTCGCTGTCGGGCGTCGCTTCAATCTGGCGCACTACGGAACGAAGCTGGGAGCGCCACTCCTCGAACGATCCCTCGTTTTCACGGATGTGGACGAGAGTTGGGAGCTCGAGCGCTCCGACGAACGGCAGCGACGTCCGCGTCAGCGCGGCTGCAACCCGCAAGTCCAGGTCCGCGGCCCGCGAGAGCTCCTCACCTGCGCGTTGCAGCCGCCGAATATAGAGGGCATGATCGGTGGCGGCGGGTGGCGTATAGCGGGCGCCCATGGCGTCGGCGAGGGCGATCGTCTTGGTCAGGAAGTAGGCCGGGTTCTGGGCGATCGCTCGAATCTCGTCCCCAGAGACGACACCGCCCGCTCCCTCCATCTGGAGCTGAAGCCCGCGGGAGTAGTCGGCGGTAACCGGCTGGAGGTCAATCGGATTCTTGATCTCAGCGACGAGCTGGCTATCACGCAAGTCATGCCTAACTCCGGCCAGGATCGCTTCTTGTCGGTCGATAAGGGTTCCTATCTGATTGATGGGGATCGCCACCCCGCTACGGATCAACGGCGCCAAGCCCATGAGCATCGGGAGCATCCACTTCAGATGCTCACGGGCACGCGCCGGCTCAGAGCTCGGCGCGTGGTAGCCATCGCCGGCCATGATGTTTGCCTGAGCGGACTGCACTTGGACGCCGTTTCGGTAGCGGATCGCGGGCGGGCCGCGTAGCTGGCCACGCCGCGGGTCGAACCATTCTCCGATCGGATCGTGGATGACGACAGTGTCGAAATAGAGGAGAGTCGAGGCGAGAAGCGCTCGGGCGTCCGCCCCGCCGTAGTTGGCGGCCACCCAACCACCGGGATAGGCGCGCAACTCACCCGCCGAGGCGGGCGGCGGCGTCCAGGTAGCGTAGAAGTCAGCGAGCAGTTCCGCCAGTTGGGAGAGATCCTGATCGGAAAGAGATACCGCACGATCGGCTGTCAGCTCGCCATCGAGAGCATTCTCAAGGACATCTAGGACGGTCGCCATGTGTCTCATCGTTACAACGTGAGCGGCGGCGTGGCAGCCGCGGACATCGGACAACCTCACCCGTAGGCAGAAACACGCTCGTCGATGACGACCGCGCGGCCCTTGAGCTAACGAGTGCCACGGGGCTCGAGCACGACGGGAGCCTCGCTTGGCTCCCAGCCGACCTCAGCTATCCAGGCGGCCACCGGATCGGCGGCTTCCTGTCCGAGGGTAATGGGCGCTTCGGTTTCGCCAACCATCGCTGCGAAGACGTTCAGTCGATGCCGCGGATGGAGCTTCAAGAAGGCCCATCCCACGCTACGTTGGTTAGGTCTGAGTGTGTATTCCATTCCAAGCAGGCTACGGGGAGCGCCGGCGGCTCACGGAGGCGTCGTGAGCCCAACTCGGCCAGCGCGGCAACCGTCTGAATCCTTTGCCTCCGGCAGTGCAGAGCAGCACGACGGATTCGCCTTCTTTGAGCGCGCGGTAGAGCTCGCGGCTCAGCCGCACCTCTTGCTCGCCTTGCAGATCCTCTATCGAAACGCCGTCACTGTTCAGCCGACAGGCCCGATCCACGTCGATCATCCACCGCGGGCCTTCGACCAAGCGACCAGCGAGCGCGATGTCCTCGTATGGCGGAGGCGCCTCGCGCCTCTCGATCTTCTCGACGGTGCGACCGCGGATGACCAGCGGGGATCTACGCAGCTCGCGGAGGATGTACACAGCCGAACCAATCAAGATGATCGCGACGGGGATCGCCACCACGAATGCGCTGCCTGACTCGCGCAGCGTGTCACGTTCGTCGACGGCTTGCCAGAGCTCGCTCACCTCGAAAGCGACGGCTACGAGGGCCGAGGCGAAGCAGAGGCAGGCAGCCGCCACGCCCCTGCGTCGCGCGATGCGTCGTAGGGTTTTGCGGTCGGCACGTCCTATCGTCGCGGTTCCTTTGCGCTTCGAAGTCACGGTACTCCCGACCCCCTTGTCGAACGCGGTCAAAGCCGAGTGCTGTCGGCGTCCTCGCGAGAAACGTCGCGGCCCCTCCTCCGTTGCCGCGGCTCGTGGTGCCGAACGATGCTACTCGCGGGTGAGCAAGCGAAGAGGCCCATTGACATTGGCCCCTCGGTATCAACCGGACTGGCCACCTAGCACAAGCACTTGATCGACAACCAGCGAAAGCAGCGAGTACATGGCGGCGGAGCGGAGCTGGTCACGTACCTGCTCAATCCGCTCCAGGTAGTACCGAGTCAACAACATCCACAGCTCCGAGCCGATGTGCGTGGCCAGCCGATTGGGAGCGAATGTCTCGACGTTGATGGCGACGATCTCGGGCTCGGGCGCACGCGGTGCGGCTGGGTCCAGGCCGAGTAGATCAATGCAGCCAGCGGCGAGCTCAACGGCCTGACGCCGTAGCTCGTCCTCCTCCGCAACGTCGTTCGCGATCAAGGCCTCCAGCGTCTCGAGCTTGCCTCGAATGACGCCGACAGCAACCTCGACGCTGGCGACGCCCGGTCGCAGCTCGCGGTCGAGCACCGGCCGACGCGCCTCGATCTCTGCGAGTGCGTCGCCCCGATGTCGCCGCAGGACCAAACGCCCGGCGTCGAGCGCGAGGCGCCAGGCGTCGGCCTCCGCCCGGGCGAGGTTGGTTGCTGGGTACAGCAAGAGGCGAGCGGAATCCGGGATGGCCGGCACAGGGCTCAGCGCCGCGAGCTGCTCGCCATCGGCGATCTTCCATCACACGCCCGCTAACCAGCCGCTGGCGCTTGAAGGTCAGCAGGTTGGCGAAATGCTCGCCAGACAGCAGTGCGCGCAGCTCATCGCCGACAACCACGATGATCTGCTGACCCTCGCTGGCGCTTTGCTCGACCTCCGCGGCGGCTGCCTGTGGCCCGCCGGCGGTGCGACCTGTCACGCCGGCGAGCGCAACGAGGACACCGAGGGCTTGCTGTCTGCGTCGGAGCTTGGTGGCAAACCAATTGACCGCCTGTGCATCGACACGGCCGCCCTGGGACTTGCACTCGACGAGCAGGTCACGGTCAAAGAAGCTCAGCCCGCCGGCCTCCTGGGCGTTGGAGAACGCGAGGTCAAGCTCCTCGCTGCCGCTCGCGGAGAGACGGTCGCGGTCGTGCAGAATCACGCCAGGAATCGCGCCGAACATCTCCACGATGAGATCCTCAAGCAACCGTCCGCGCCGGTCGCCGTCGGACGTAGACGCTATCTCGTCGAGTACCTGTCCGGTTGCGACTGGGTCGATGGGGGGCATTGGTGGAGACAAGCTACGGGACGCCGGGCAGCGAGGCCCCAGACCGAGCGCTCGGGCGAAGCACAGATCGCTGAGGCCGATCGAGCCATCGCCATGCAGGTGCGGGCTCTGGAGCAAGGGATCGAGCCCGACATAGTCCGAGCGCGGATCGAGGAACTGAAGGCCGAGAAGTCGGCTGCGCAGGCGTCTCTGCCGAAGCTCGGACTGGCGCCCGAACGCCAAGACCCGGCGGCCCTGCTCGATCAGGTGCCTAACCTCTCCGAGCGACTACGCGATGCCGACGACGCGACCAAACGCGCTCTGTTCGACGCCTTCGACCTGCGCGTCGTCTACGACAAGACGAGTGATCGCCTCTCGATCAGCGCCACGCTGACTGAGGCCGTCGCCTCCATGCTCCGTACTGGCCCTCTCGACAACGGCCTAGAGACGTTGTCACAACAGGCACTCCGGGGGACCGACTCGCACAACTGCACAACCGTCACGCACGCATATCCCTTGAGCAAGAGTCGGCTTGCCTAAAGCCACTTTGCTGCGACGTGTACGGGGGTTCGTTTTGGGAAGGCGCCCGGACGACGCCCGTAGGGTGGCCGTCCTCTTGAGATCGTCCGCGAGTTCTGCTCTGCTCTGGCGGCAACCAAGAAACCGAGTGGCCGGACGAGCGCGCCAACGCCCGCCCGGCCGTAGCACCGAAGGGACGTGCCTTCGATGCCACGGAGAACCGTAGCCCGCTCAGCTACGGACGGTCATTCAGCCGTGTTCGTGGGCACGTCCCTTCCTCGGTGCGGGAAGGAAGCCGGGTTTGGCCCACGATGCCCACAAGCAGCTTTCGAGCCGGCATCCGGCTGTGCTCCTCGTGTACGGCGAGAAGCGCGCGAACGCCGGCCTCGCCGGGGAGCTTGAGCTTGACGGCTACGTGGTCCATCGAGCAAGTCATCCCGCGACGGTGAGGGAGCGCTGCACGCCCGGCGCGGTCGATCTGGTCATCTTCGGCAAGGCGCCGCATCGCGGCTTCGACGTGCTGCGGGCTCTCCGTGCTGGCGAGCTTGCGCCGGGCGCAGCGGGCGTCCGCGTCTTGTGGACGAGCGCGAGCCGCGAGCCCGCCATAAGCGTCCTGCGCGCCTTCGAGGCTGGCGCGGATGACGTGACGAGGACCCCGCATGGGTACGCCGAGCTACTTGCCCGTGTGCGCGCGCTGCTGCGGCGCCACAGCTTGATCGACGGTCCTGCCGTGCTGTCGTGCGGTCCGCTCGAGGTCGATGTGGCGACACGCACGGCCACGTTCGGGGGAGTGCCCGTCGAGCTTCGCCGGATGGAGTTCGCGCTGCTCGCCCACCTTGCACGCGACCCGACCCGCGTCCATGAAAAGGCGGACATTCTGCACGCGGTCTGGGGCTACCGCGCCGAAGGCTCAACGCGCACCGTGGACTCGCACGCCTCTCGGCTACGACGCAAGCTCGCTCGTGCCGGTGCCGAGGGCTGGGTCTGCTCGACCTGGGGCGTCGGCTATCGACTCGCGCCGGACGTGCGTGCAGCCGCGTTGGGGGCGGTCGCGGCGTGACCGATACGTCCCGTCGTGAGACTGACTTGGCGCTGGCGAGACTCGGACGAGTCGTGCGCGAGTTGCGCGAGGAGTGCGGCCTCAGCGTGGAGGAGCTTTCCGTCGCCTGCAAGATCGCGCGATGGCGCCTCACTCGGATTGAAGCCGGGAGTCTCCGCACTGTGGATTACGGGGAGCTGTGCAAGCTCGCCGAGGCTTTCGATCTGAGCGGCGGGGAGTTTGTGAGAAAGGCCAAACTATGAGGAGGTCGGCTCATGCCGTCTAAGAAGTCCTCGGCGAACCGCGCGCTTGCCAGAGTCATCCGGTCTACCCGTGAACGGC
Source organism: Solirubrobacteraceae bacterium (assembly GCA_050015915.1). Lineage (GTDB taxonomy): Bacteria > Actinomycetota > Thermoleophilia > Solirubrobacterales > Solirubrobacteraceae > Palsa-744. Next base: position 1,056 of record JBEKAM010000178.1, on the reverse strand, counting down.
GCGGCTACAGCCAGGAGGGATTCGCCCGCCACGTCGGGATGGACCGCTCCTACTTCGGCGCGATCGAGCGTGGCGAGTTCAACGTATCGCTCGATACGCTCGTGAAGATCGCTCGCGGCCTCGGCACGACGGGCGGCGCGCTGTGCTCGAAAGCGAAGGTATGACGCGGCGTGAGACGAATCAGGCCACGGCACCGCCTGGGCGCATGGACTACCTGCCGGATAGCCGCATCTTGACTCCTGCCGACAAGGCCGAGCGGCGGGCGCTGTGCATGGCGTTCGGCGCGAATCTCAGGCGCGCACGACTGAGCGCCGGCATCACTCAGCGCGACCTCGCTGTCCGGGCGGAGTTCTCAAGCGCGACCGTCGCCTCCCAGCTTGAGGTCGGGACACGACCACCGAACTTCCTCCAGCTCGTGATGCTTGGGCACGCACTCAATATGCCGCCCGACGCGCTTCTGTCGCTTCTCCCCGTCCCGCTGCGCGAGCGCAGCACACGACTCATGCTCGCTCTCGTGCGCAAACACCCCGGCATCAGCGCCGACGAGCTAGCCAGCGCGCTTCGCGTCAAACCCTCCTACATAACGATGCTCGGAGGCCGGCTGAGCCTTGAACAGCGAGTGATCTACGAGCGTTCCCGCTTTCTGCCATCCCCCGATCCCACCGAAGGAGAGCTATGACCGACCCGGCTCAAGCCGAGAGAGATATCGACAGTACGGTCCTCCGGCTCCTGCTCGACGCGAGCGTGCCGTGGAGCGTCGAGGAGATTGTCCGCGAGCTTCAAGACCCGGACGCGCGGGACTCCGTGGCCCGGCTCACCAGTGCCGGGCTAGTCAACCGAGCTGACGAGCTGGTGTTCCCCGCCCGCGCGGCGCGTCGCGCCGCAGAACTTGAGATTGCCGATTAGCCGCTGTCCGCGTTGGCCCGCGCGGCCTTAAGAAGGTCTTTCAAAATGGAGGGTTGTGGGTTGGGGTCTTGAATCTTTGGGGTGTGTCCCCGAGGATTGGAGGCGGTGGAGGTGCCCTCAAGGTTCGAGATCACTGACGAGTTGTGGCGG
>JBEKAM010000177.1:0-7632 GCA_050015915.1 Solirubrobacteraceae bacterium | reverse complement strand
CAAATGCAACAAATTCGCCACGTTCGAAGCCTATTGCACCAAGCCGATCACATCTGGAGTCACGATCAAGGGCGCAGTCATCAATTGTGACGAAGTGCCCGAAAACCGGGTAGGCGTCGCGTACTATCAAACAAAAGCCGAATGCGAAGAACGCAAAAAAGCCGGCAAAGAAGGAACCTGGGCCCAGTTAGTCCCTTACTGCACCGCCGGACCACTGGCAGTGACCGCAAACAAAAAGAAACGGTACGTTCTCACCGCGGGACACTGCCTAGGCGGAGAAACTGAACATTGGTACGCGATCAATGTAAAAAAAGAAGAAGGACTGATCGGGCCGGCACGGGAATTCTCATACGGAGCACTTGAAAAAGGCGCAACTGAATGCCGCGGTAAATGCGAAGGCGGGGATTATGGCGAGATCGAAGTCGAACGACCGGGCTTCTGGGCCAGGGCGGGGCTCAACAATCCGCTCTTTGCTGTAACGGCTGAGTGGAAAAAAGCGGGCGAAAAATCTTATCCAGTAGCCGGAGAACGGGCGCCTGCGACAAGTAATACCTCGTGTCACGAGGGACAGACCACGGGAGAATCGTGCGGCAAAATCAACCAGGTCAACGTAACCATTCCGTATATAGCCAGCTGCGAACTGTTGAAAGAAGCAAAAAAAGGTGAACAGTACTTCGCAACACAGGCAGCATGCCTGAACTTTGAACAATTCGGCGAAGAAGGGGCGTGGGAAAGGAAGAGCGTTGTCGTGTCGGGGCTGGTCAAAGTCGAAGGCCCTCGACCAGAACTGATCGCCGAAGGAGGCGACAGCGGCGGCCCTTTCCTGTTCATCAAGGAAAACAATGAAGCCCTGATGGAAGGAACGCTGTCCGGTGGCGGGATCTTCTGTAAAGAAAACACCGGGGTTGTCAAAAAAGGTGAACAGTTCTTTAAAACGCAGGCAGAATGCCTGAACACAGAAACATTCCCGATCGGAGAAGAAGGAGAATGGGAACGCAAACAGCGTGCCTTCTTCTTCCCTGTCAAAGAAGCGCTTGGCAAACTGAAATTGGAACTGCTGACCACTGCCAATGAAATCGTTCGGCCCGAATTCGAACCGTCGACCAAACAAAAAGTCACGGTCACCAGCGGAACCACCAAACTGGTCGCCGGCACAGAATCGGTAACTTGCTCATCCGACGAAAGCTCGGGAGAAGTCTCTAGCTCGACATTAATCGGGAATTTGGCGATACACTTCTCAGGGTGCAAATCATCGGGATCCAAAGGCAGCAACTGTACAGTGAAAAGCGTTGGTGCATCTGAAGGAGCGATATCAACCTCTACCCTACACGCGATTCTCGGCGTAACGTTACCGGAGCCCGAAACAGGCTCAGAAGTAGGCCTACTGCTATTACCGAGCAGCGGTAAAACGATCACGGAACTCGCCGCAAACGCGTGCACCGTTACGACGAAAGTCACAGGCAGCCTTGCAGGTCTTGTCGAACCGCTGGGCGTTTCCCAAAAAACAGGGAAAGTGCTTTTCAGCGTAACGAGCGGTAAACAGAACATCAAGGACATCGACTTGCCAGCGGGCTTAGTCGCAGCCGAACTCGTTGCCTTCAGCACGACGGCGACGGAGGAATCATCGGAGTCGCTTACTTACGAAAAAGCGATTGAAGTGGTTTGAACGACATCTGGACGAGCTGTGTGGGTTCTGCGACCCACACAGCTCGCCGTACCGCCTTCCGGTGGCCGTGGGTCGCGCAGGGCGAGGCGACTACCGATCGTCATAGAGAACAGGGTCCGTGCCCAGGACGAGAGGTCTCGGCGTGTGGCATAGCCATATGCGCCTAGAGCGGCGACAAAGGCGGCTGTGGCCCCGGCGGCCTACGCCCCCGCTCAAATCGCGCCCGAGATAGGCGCCAAGCGACGCCGTCTCGCGCCCGTGACAGACCCTGGTGAGGGCACTGGTGCTCGAGCTTGCCTCGAGAGGCTCCACATACCAGGGATCAACCAGGGACCTGCACAGGCGCGACAGGCGGCTCGAAACGTGAAAGTGTTGACACCACAAGCCCTTGGGACATCTCCGGACAAGAAACAAGAAGAGAGGTCGTGATGGAGTTTCTCGTCGAATTCGTGGTCAACGTGCCCGACGGCACGGCGGAGCCTGAGGTGGAGGAGCGCGAGGGCGCCGAGGCTTCCGCCGCGGCCAAGCTGGTGGACGAGGGGCATGTCGTGCGGCTGTGGAAACTCGCCGGCGCAGCCGGTGAGATGAGGATCGTTGGCCTGTACCGCGCGGACAGCGAGACGCAACTGAACGGGCTGCTGGGCGCTCTACCGCTCTCCGGGTGGATGGATGTAGCCGTCACGCCGCTCGCGCCCCACCCCAATGATCCGGCCTCTGCCCCGAAGGAGCAAACGATCGGCAAGCCACTCCCTGCTCCGAAGCTAACCCACGTTTACCGCCTGGAGGCCACCCTCGGGCAACCGCTCGATCTCGGCGAGGTCACCCAAGGCCACCGGCGGATCGTGGCGCTGACCGGAGGGACGTTCACGGGCCCCAAGATCAGCGGCAAGCTGGTTCCCGGCGCGAGCGCCGACTGGCAGGTCCTGCTACCTGACGGCACCGCGCTCGGCGACATTCGCTACACCCTGCAGACCGAGGGCGGCGATCTGCTCTATGTCCAATCGCGCAGCGTGCGCCACGGCAGCGCCGAGGTGCTCGGACGTCTTGCTCGCGGCGAGGGCGTCGATGCCAGCGAATACACGTTCCGCGCCGCAACCCAGATAGAGACCGCTGCGCCCGAGCTCGACTGGCTCAACAAGGGCACCTTCATCAGCGTCGCCGCTCGCGGAGCCGCATGCGTGATCTACGACACCTACCTCGTCGCATGAGCCAACAGCGAGGACAGCGTCGCTCCTACGCCACGCCTAGGGTTCGCCAGACATGAGTGAGGCGAATGAGAAGATCGCGATCGTGACAGGTGCCTCTCAAGGCATCGGCGCCGGTCTCGTGAGGGCATACCGCGAGCTTGGCTTTGCTGTGGTTGCGACCTCTCGTTCGATCGAGCCGTCTGAGGACCCCGGCGTGTTGACCGTTCGAGGCGACATCTCGACGCCTGACACGGCCGAGCGCATCGTGGTCGAGACGCTCGAGCGCTTTGGCCGGATCGACACGCTGATCAACAACGCGGGGATCTATATCGGCAAGCCCTTCACGGACTACACGCTCGAGGACTTCGATGCCGTGCTTGCCGTAAACGTTGCGGGCTTCTTCCACATCACCACGCGAGTGGTCAAGCACATGCTGGAGCTGGGCCACGGTCATATCGTCAACGTCTCAACGACGCTTGCCGAGCAGGCCAACGCAGATGTGCCATCAGCGCTTGCCGCCCTAAGCAAGGGGGGTCTCACGGCGGTTACACGCTCGCTCGCCATCGAGTACGCCTCGCATGGCTTGCGTGTGAACGCAGTTTCGCTTGGTGTCATCAAGACGCAGCTACACGACGAGAGCTCCTACGCGTCGAGTGCTGCGCTACACCCAATCGGACGAGTCGGTGAGGTCGAGGACGTCGTCGGTGGAGTCCTGTATCTCGAGTCCGCACCGTTCGTAACCGGAGAGATCCTGCACATCGACGGCGGACAAAGTGCCGGACACTGAAGCACCGACGGGGGTGGCTGACCGCTCAGCCACCCCCTTACCTTGCTTTACCTGCTGGTGCGTCGTCGCGTCGGTGCGTCCTCACAGAATGGCTGTCAGCCACCTCGGTTTACACGATCCAGCCTTCACAAGCTTCGGATGATCGTGCCTGCGATGGCACAGGAGCGAGCGGAAGCCCGAAGAGAAGCTGCTCGATCCCACAGTGGGACATACGACTGACGCACCGGCTTGCCGAGATCGAGGCGGGCGAGCACAGATGAGAAGGACCTCCTACCTAATGGCGCCAACGGCGACTTCGGCGCTACGGTACCCGTGTGAGCGTGGGCTCGAAGTCTCACAACGTCGAGTTGGCCAAGCCTGCCGCTGAGCCTGTCGGGAGGTTGCTGTCGGTGAATGTTGGCATGCCGAAAGACGTGCCCTGGCAAGGGCGAACCGTCTTCACCGGCGTGTTCAAGGACCCGGTCACCGGTCGCCGTCGAGTCGGCAAGCTCAACGTCGAGGGCGATGGTCAGGGCGATCTGGCCGGCCATGGCGGTGAGCAGCGTGCGGTGTTCGTCTACCAGATTGACTCCTACCGGTTCTGGGAGCACGAGCTGGGACGAGACGACTTTGTGTACGGGCAGTTCGGTGAGAACTTCACTGTGGAAGGACTCGCCGACGACGAGGTGTGCGTCGGGGACCGTTACGGGATCGGCAGTGCGACCTTTGAGGTAACCCAACCGCGCGTGACCTGCTATCGCGTTGGGATCCGCATGAAAGACCCGCGGATCCCCGCTCTGCTGGTCTCCCGCCGCCGCCCGGGCTTCTACTTCCGCGTGATCGAGGAGGGCGACGTGCAGGCGGGCGACGAGATCGTCAAGCTCTCCTCGGGACCTGAGCAGATGCCGGTCGCAGAGGTCGACGCGCTGCTGTACCTACCCGGGCATGGGCGCCAAGAACTGCTCCGCGCGCTCCGGATCCCGGCTCTCAGTCCCGGTTGGCAGGCATCGTTGCAGGCCCTGCTCGATCAGGCACCGGGAAGCGGCAACGCCGGGCTCGCGGCAGCCAGCCCTCCGCCCGCTTGGCCTGGCTTTCGATCGCTGGCCGTCACAGCGATCACCCACGAGAGCGACTCGGTGATCTCGATACGTCTCGAGGACCCCAACGGTGCCCCAGTACCGGCCGCCCGCCCAGGCCAGTACCTCACGCTGCGAGTACGTCCCGACGAGCGTCAGCGGTCGCTGTTGCGTAACTACTCCCTCTCCGGACCCCCCGCAGCGGACTACTACCGGGTGAGCGTCAAGCACGAACGCAACGGCGCCGCCAGCGGCTACCTATACACGCATCTCTCCGTCGGCGACCAGCTCGACATCGCTGCACCGCGGGGAACGTTCATTCTCGACCAGACGCACGCGCCGGTGCTACTGGTCGGCGCCGGGATCGGTGCCACCCCGGTCCTGGCCATGCTCCAGGCACTGGCGCAGGAACACTCCGATCGAGAGATCTGGTGGCTGTACAGCGCACGCAACAGTCGCGAGCACCCGTTCGCTGCCGAGGCTCGAACTCTCCTGGCCTCGCTCCCGAACGCGCGCAGCTACGTGTACTACAGCCGCCCCGGTCCGGATGACGTCAAGGGCCACGACTTCGACGACATCGGCCATCTCACCGGGTCGGTCCTCGCCGAACTCGACCCACCCAACGACGCGCAGGCATACCTGTGCGGGCCCGCCCGTTTCATGGACGAGATCAGCGCCGGCCTGGCGAGCCTGGGGATCGAAGCCTCACACATACACACCGAGCCGTTCGGGCCTGCACCGAGTCAAACGCCGGGCATCGTAGCGACACCTAATCGGGCGCCCCACCCGCCAGAGGGACACGCCGGAAACGGCCCCACGATCGAGTTCGCGCGCAGCGACCTCGCGATCCCATGGCGCGAGGAATGCGCCAGCCTGCTCGAACTCGCGGAGGCATGCGACGTACCGGTCCGCTGGTCGTGCCGCACCGGCGTTTGCCACACCTGCGAGACCACGCTCATCGCCGGCAGTGTCGGTTATAGCCCTGACCCAGTGGAACCACCACCCGACGGAAATGTGCTCATCTGCTGCTCACAGCCACGCGGCGACATCGTGCTCGACCTGTAACCCCATCTCAACCATTGGAGGTAAGCAATGACCGCCACGACCACATCCACTCCCACACACCGAGACCCTGAGCTTCTCGAACAGACCGTCGTCGTGATTGGCGGTAGCTCAGGCATCGGGCTGGCAACAGCCAGACGCGCCCACGCCGAAGGCGCCAACGTGATCCTCACCGGCCTTCACCCCGACGACGCCCTACAGCATGCGGCGCGCGATCTCGACGCGCTCAGCACCGCCACGTTCGACGCCAACGATCCGGCGGAGCTCGAGCGATTCTTCGCGGGCCTACCGAAAGAAATCGACCACGTAATGGTGACCGCCGGCGGCCCACATTACGGACCCCTCCTTGGGATGACCTCCGACGAGCTACGCCACGCCCTTAGCGACCACCTCCTGCTCGCCATCGAGGCTGCCCGCAACGCCGCCGACAGGGTCCGACCGGGAGGGACACTGCTCTTCATGACCCCTGAGGCAGGGCATCCAGCCATCGGCAGCGGGTCCGAGTTGACAGTCGCCGCCGCGTTTCCCGCGCTAATCGCCAACCTGGCACTGGAGATCGCGCCCGTCCGTGTCAACCTGATCGCCGCCGGCTTCATCGACACGCCGCTATCGGCATCGCTGCTGGGCAGCGCCCTCGAAAAGCGGCGCGATCAGCTGCGCGCGACGCTCCCGATCGGACGCGTCGTCGGACCGGCTGACGTCGCCGCGCTCGCCGTCCACATCATGAGCAACACCGCTTTGACCGGGGCGACCTACAACATCGACGGCGGTCAGCAACTCGTCCCGGCATAGTCAACCGGTGTCGCAAGAAGCCCGGGACGGGCGAACATCCTTTTGAGACAGGGAATCGACCGCGGAGCGATCTTGTGAGGATGGGCCAGCCAGGACTCGAACCTGGGACCAACGGATTATGAGTCCGCGGCTCTAACCAACTGAGCTACTGGCCCGCTGCGCTCCCCAGGTCCCCCCGGGGCGCACGAGCGAGACGCTACCAGCGCGTCGGGTTATTCAGGCCTTTACATCTACCTGACCGGAGCCCGATGAGCCGCCTTCGGACGCAGATGCTTCGGCCGATGCTGAGCTGCCCTCGGCTTCGGCGGCGTTTTCGACCGGAACTGGAGCCTCCGTTGATTCGGCCCTCGGTGCTGGGGGCGCAGCGAACGCGCTTACGCTCGAGATCGGGCCAACGCTCATGTTTTGCTCCTTGTTCGGTTATATGGACTTTTTCTATCGGCGCCACCTGACGCGAGGCTGAGCGACTGAGCTGGTTCTCACGCGCCTGTCCAAAAAGGCGCGCAAGCAAGCGGCTCTCGCGATATGGGATGCTCCCGCGCGCCGCCCTACTGCCAACGAGGGCGCTCGATCAAGAACACCAACGGGGAGAACAGCACATGCCAGCAGAGCGAGCAGCAATCGTCACCGGAGCATCCAGCGGCATCGGGCTAGCCATCGCCCGTGTGCTCTGCGAGGAAGAGTTCGGCGTCACCATGGCCGCCCGGCGGCCAGACAAGCTCGACGCCGCCGTCGCCGGTCTTGCCGACCAGGGCTTCGACGTGCAAGCAATTGCCGGCAACGTCTCCGACGAGGCCGACATCCAGAAGGTCGTCGCCGCTCATCGCGAGAAGTACGGCCGCCTGGACGTGCTCGTCAACAACGCCGGCGTCGGCATCGGTGCTCCTGTCGCTGAGATCCAAACCAAGCGCCTGGACATGCAGCTCGACATCAACCTGCGCTCAATCGTCCTCTTCTACCGCGAATGCATCAGCCTGCTCAAGGAGGCCGCCGGCGAGCACAAAAACGCGCTCGTCGTCAACACCTCATCGATCTCAGGCAAGCACGGCGAGGCATGGCTGTCCGTCTACTCCGCCGCCAAGC
>JBEKAM010000176.1:0-7663 GCA_050015915.1 Solirubrobacteraceae bacterium | reverse complement strand
GGGTGAGCCTTGGCCCACCCGGCTTGCGCCCGAACATAGATCGCCGCTTACTACATACGTCCCAGGACTGTGTGTTTCGCCTGGGCGGCTTAACACTCTCGACACCTGGACAGGCCACCCGTCCGAAGAAGGGTGCGTTGCCGCGGCTGAATCCATCCTTGTCGAGTTGGCGATCCGCCGGATCCACAACGCTAGCGCTTCTGGCGCCATCTACGCTGTATTGACACCCATGGACCAGGCCCACATCCGCAACTTCTCGATCATCGCGCACATCGACCACGGCAAGTCGACGCTCGCCGACCGCATCCTCGAGCTGACGCACACGGTGGAAGCGCGCGAGATGCGGGCGCAGCTATTGGACTCGATGGACCTGGAGCGCGAGCGCGGGATCACGATCAAGGCGCAGGCGGTGCGGGTGTTCTTCACGGCGCGCGACGGCGAGACCTACCAGCTGCATCTGATCGATACGCCCGGGCATGTGGACTTCACGTATGAGGTCTCGCGCTCGCTGGCGGCGTGCGAGGGCGCGCTGCTGGTCGTGGACGCGGCGCAAGGGGTGGAGGCGCAGACGGTGGCGAACACCTACCTGGCGGTGGACGCGGGCCTCGAGCTGATCCCGTGCCTGAACAAGATCGACCTGCCGGGCGCGGAGCCGGAGCGCGTGGCGGGCGAAGTGTCAGAGCTGATCGGCGAGCCGCCGGAGTCGATCCTGAAGATCAGCGGCAAGACGGGCGAAGGCGTGGGGGAGGTGCTGGAGGAGCTGATCGCGCGCGTGCCGCCACCGTCCGGCGACCCGGACGGCCCGTCGCGGGCACTGATCTTCGACTCCGAGTTCGACCAGTACCGCGGCGTAATCGCGTACATCCGTGTAGTGGATGGCGTGTTCCGCAAGGGCGAGCTGATCCGCGCGATGGCCACGGGCACGGAGGCGGACATCGACGACATCGGCTTCTTCAGCCCGCAGATGATGCCCACCGACCAGCTGGCGGCGGGCGAGGTGGGCTACCTGATCACAGGCCTGAAGGACGTGACGCTGCTACGCGTGGGCGACACGCTGACGACCCGCGCGAAGGCGGGCGGCTCGGCTTCCAAGGGCCACCTCGGCGAAGCGACGGAACCGCTGCCGGGCTACCGCGAGGTCAAACCGATGGTGTTCTGCGGCCTGTTCCCGATCGACTCAGACGACTACCCGGACCTGCGTGATGCGCTCGAGAAGCTGGTGCTGAACGACGCGGCGCTGTCGTGGGAGCCGGAGACATCCGACGCCCTGGGCTTCGGCTTCCGCTGCGGGTTCCTCGGCCTGTTGCACATGGACATCGTCAAAGAGCGCCTGGAACGCGAGTACGACCTGGAACTGCTCGCGACGATGCCCTCGGTGGAGTTCGAAGTGACGCTTACCAACGGCGAGGAGCTGGAGGTGCACAACCCCTCGGACATGCCCGACCCGGGCACGATCGAGGAGATCCGCGAGCCGTTCATCACAGCGTCGGTGATCGCCCCGAAAGAGTTCGTGGGCGCGGTGATGGGGCTGTGTCAGGAGCGCCGCGGCGAGCACACGGGCATGCACTATCTCTCGCCGGAGCGCGTGCAGATGACCTACGAGCTGCCGCTTGCGGAAATCGTGCTGGACTTCTTCGACCAGCTGAAGTCGCGCACGAAAGGCTATGCGTCGCTGGACTACGAGGTCAGCGGCATGAAGCCCTCAGACCTGGTCAAGCTGGACGTGCTGCTCGCTGGGGACACGGTCGACGCGCTGTCGATGGTGGTGCACCGCGAGAAGGCGTATGAGATGGGACGCACGCTGACGGAGAAGCTACGCAAGCGGATCCCCCGCCAGCAGTACGACGTGCCGATCCAGGCGGCGATCGGCGCACACGTGATCGCGCGCGAGACGGTGAAGGCATTCCGCAAGGACGTGATCGCGGGCTGCTACGGCGGTGACATCACACGCAAGAAAAAGCTTCTGGAGAAACAGCGCGAGGGCAAGAAACGGATGAAGCAGGTGGGGCGTGTGGAGGTTCCGCAGGAGGCGTTCCTCGCGGTGTTGGAGCTGGGAGAGGAGTAGCCGTTGTCGTCCGCGCCGGAAGAAGCAGCCCAGGCGAGGGGTCCCGTGCGCGTGCTGTTCGTGTGCCTGGGAAACATCTGCAGATCTCCAACCGCCGAGGGAGTGATGCGTGCGCTCGTCGAGCGCGAGGGTCTCGACAGCAGCATTCATCTCGAATCCGCTGGGACCGGCGCGTGGCATATCGGCAGCCCGCCCGACCGCCGTGCCAGCCAGACAGCGCTTGCGCGCGGCATCGCGCTGGAGGGCACCGCCCGCCAGGTGCGCCCCGATGATTTTTATGATTTTGATGTTTTGGTTGCGATGGACAGCGAAAACCTGCGCGAGCTCAGGCGACTGGCGCCCGGCGAAGCCGAGCGCGCGAAGGTGAGGCTGCTACGCGAGTTCGACCCTGCCAGCGCAGACGCCCAGGCGATTGGGGAGGGAGAGCAACTGGACGTACCCGACCCCTACTACGGTGGACCTGGTGGCTTCGACGAGGTGTTCGATCTCGTGCAAGCGGCGTGCGAGGGGCTGCTCGCGCAGATTCGCGCCGGCCAGGTGCCGTGACGGCGCCACGGCTCTGACGGCAGAACGGCGATGACGCTTCCCGCGGGCGCCAGCAATGTCAGGCGTGTCGGAGGCGGGGACATCAACGAAGCGTTCCACGTGGCTCTCGCAGACGGCCGCGAGGCGTTCGTGAAGACGCGAGCGGACGCCGCGCCGGGAGAGTATGCGGCTGAGGCGGCGGGCCTCGAGTGGCTGGGCGAGCCCGGCGCGTTACGCACACCCACTGTCCTCGATGTGGATGATCGCTACCTGGCGCTCGAGTGGATCGAGCCGGGTCGCTCGGGAGGGCTGGACGCAGCGGGCGGGGAGGAGCTCGGGCGTGGGCTTGCGGCCACACACGTGTCCGGCGCGCCGTGCTTCGGCTGGGGCGCCGGCTGGGACGCCGGCGAGAGTGGCGCGGCTCGCGCGGCGGAGTCTCCACCGTCGAGCGGCTTTGGCTCGCTGCGGCTGTCCAACGAGCGGAGCGAGGATTGGCCGTCGTTCTACGCCGAGCGCAGGCTGCGCCCGCTGGCGCGCCTCGCGCGTGAGCGCGGCGCGCTGTCCGCGGCCGGCGGCGACGCGGTGGAGCGGGTGTGTGAGCGGCTCGATGAGTTGTGCGGCCCGGCCGAGCCGCCGTCGCGACTTCACGGCGATCTGTGGTCGGGCAACGTCATGGCTGATAGCGACGGTCGGCCATGGCTGATCGACCCGGCCGCGTACGGCGGCCACCGCGAGGTGGATCTGGCGATGCTGCGGCTGTTCGGCGCGCCGTCGGAGCGCGTGTTCGCCGCCTATGAAGAGGTCGCGCCGCTGGCCGTCGGCTGGCGCGATCGCGTCGAGCTGTACCAGCTGCTGCCGCTGCTCGTGCACACGCTGCTGTTCGGCGGCTCCTACGCCGCTGCCGCGGAACGCGCTGCGCGTCGCTACGTCGGCTGACTCCCCGGCGGTATCCGCGTGCCCGCCTGGGCGTGTCACACCCGCGACGGAGTCGGAGCGGGGGCGTGTCACGCCCGTGACCGCAAGTCGGAGTTGGGGGCCTGTCACACCCGCGCATGCGGGTCGGAATGGGGGATATGCGGCCTGAGACCGTATCGACCCGCAGGCGGGTGTATCTGCTCTCAAGGGTGGTGGTTGCGCGTCACTACCGGCGCGAGCTAACGCTTGAGATGGTTGCGCGTGCGGTGTCCAGCTCGCCGCGTCAGATCCAGCGGGCGTACCAGCAGTTCGGCGAGGAGAGCTTCCACGAGGATCTGCTTGCACGGCGAATGTCCGCGGCGGCGCAGCTGCTGATCGAGCAGCGCTCGATCCCCGTGGCGGACGTCGCGCGTCTGGTCGGCTACACCCCGTCGTATTTCACGCGCATGTTTCGCCGCCGCTATGGCCTCTCGCCGGCGGACTTCCGCAGGGCAGGCGCTCAGGCGGGCGAGCGGTCGTAGGCGGGGCGATCCTCCCCAGAGGGGTGCTCGCGGCCGGGGTCGGCGTACTGGCCTTCGCTGTGGACTTCCTCCACGACCTCGGCTCCCGGCAGCACGAGGCGCATGAGCGTGCCACCCCCAGGGGCGGGCTCGGCGGTGATGCTGCCGCGCTGCTGGCTTGCCACCTGGCGGACGATCGCAAGGCCCAGTCCCGAGCCCGGCCGTCCGCGTGCCTCGGCGCCGCGGTAGAAGCGGTCGAAGATGTGCGGCAGGTCCTCGGTTGAGATCCCGGGCCCGTGGTCGCGCACGGTCAGCACGCCGTGCTTCAGACGAACCTCCACAGGCTCGCCGGGCGGGCTGTACTTGACGGCGTTGTCGATGAGGTTCGCGATCGCGCGCTCGAGCCGCGCGGGCACGCCGGTGACGAACGTCGGCTCGAGCTCCACCAGCAGCGGCGTCGCGGGCGCGTTTCGACGTGTGCGCTCGAGCACCTCGCCCACCAGCAGGTCAAGCCGCAGATCCTCGGCGTCGGCGCGCGGCTCCTCGCCGCGGGCGAGTTCGATCAGGTCGTTCATCAGCAGCGTGAGCTCCTCGATCTGTTCGACCACGTCGCTGAGCAGCCTGCTGGTGTCCTCTGGGCTCATGTCGCGGCCCTGCTGCTGCAGGATCTCGATATTCGTGCGCAGGCTCGTCACAGGGGTGCGCAGCTCGTGTGAGGCGTCCGCCACGAGCTGGCGCTGCGCGTGCACGGAGGCGTCGAGCGCGCTCATCGAGTGCTCGAGCGCGTCGAGCATGGCGTTGAAGCTGGTGGCCAGTCGCCCCAGCTCGTCCTCTCCGGCCGGTTGTATTCGCTGGCTGAGATCCTGCGTGAGGGCGACGTGCTCGGTCGTCTGGGTGAAGCGCTTCAGCGGCTGCACGGCTGCGCCGGAGACCAGGCGTCCAAGCAGCGCCGCGAGCGCGATGCCGCCGATGTCGAGCAGCACGAGGATCAGGCGCAGGCGGGCGAGCAGGCTGTCGACTTCGGTCAGCGGCTGAGCAAACTGCACGGCGCGCCCGTCGCCGAGCGGCTCGGCGAGGATGCGCAGATGCGTGCCGCCGACGTAAGCGTCACGGAAGAAAGAAGCGCCGCCTATTGCGGCGAGCAGCCGCGTGTGCGCTTCGACCGGCAGCGACACGCCGCGTGCGGAACGGACGAGGATCGCTCCACTCGCGCCCACCACCTGTTGATAGCCGCGCACCTGGTTGGGCGCTGGGGGCAGGTTGCCGAAGGGGTGCCCTCCATGTCGGTTCAGGAATGACAGCAGCCGCGTCGCCTCGTGGCCGCGGTCGCGCAGCTGGGAGTCGACCTGGCCGTGCAGCTGGTTGGAGGTGAGCACATACACGAGCAGCGAGGCGAGCACCACCGCGACCGCCACAGCGGCGGCCGATGCAATGGTGATCCGCCGCCGGAAGCTCATGGCGGCGTACGCAGCACGTAGCCCACCCCGCGCACCGTGTGCAGCAGCCGCGGCTCATCACCGACCTCGGTCTTGCGACGGAGATATCCCATATAGACCCCGAGGGAGTTTGAGCTCGAGCCGAAGTCATAGCCCCACACGCTCTCGAAGATGGTCGAACGCGTGAGCACCTGGCGCGGGTGACGCAGGAACAGCTCCAGCAGCAGGAACTCGGTGCGGGTGAGCGCGAGCCGGCGCTCGCCACGCCATGCCTCGTGGGCGCGTAGATCCAGCCGCAGATCCTCGAAGGACAGGGCCTCCTCTTTGCCGTCGCCCTCGCCCGCGCGTCGCAGCAGCGCGCGCACACGCGCGAGCAGCTCGCGCAGGGCAAACGGCTTGACCAGGTAGTCGTCTGCGCCTGCGTCCAGGCCGGCAACGCGGTCGTCGACCTCGCCGCGTGCGGTGAGCATCAGCACGGGTGTGCTGTCGCCACCCTCGCGCAGGCGCTTACACACGTCGAGGCCGTTCATGCGCGGCATCGCGATGTCGAGGATGATCGCCTCATACGGCGAGCGCCCCAACAGCTCCAATGCCTCCTGCCCGTCGCTGGCGTTGGCGACGTCATAGTGTTCGAGCGTCAGCGCACGGAAGAGAGCATTCTGGACAGCGGGCTCGTCGTCGACGACCAGTATTCGTGCTTGCTCAGCCATGATCGGGGGCATCACCTACCTGTGGACGACGCCGACACCGACGTAGTCCATCGGAATAGCGCAGTTATGAGGCTAGCGTGATGGATAGCGTGGGCATGCGTCTAAGGAAATGCGAAGAGAAAGCTAAGAATCGCGGGGGCGAGGTGACTGAGGATCGCAAGGGGAGGAGCTATCGCTGACCGATCGGAGATCGGCGAGCAGGCGGAGGTGGGGGATGGCGCCGATCTCATGGCGTCCCAGTCGCGCACTCTGCGCAACAGCATCATCAGCCTGGCGGTGTTCTTTGCGCTGGTGGTGGCGCTGCTGCTGGGGGTTCCCGGGCTGGACGCTGCCGCCGATCGAATCGCGAAAGCGAACGTGCCGTGGATCGTCGCTGGGGTGGTGCTCGAGGTGCTCTCGTGCCTGGGCTACGTGGTGCTGTTCGAACTGGTCTTTGGGCGCCTCGGGCGCAGCCTGAGCTCGCGGCTGTCGCTGGCGGAGCTGGCGGTCAACTCGGTGGTGTCGGTCAGTGGCCTGGCTGGCATTGCGCTCGGTGCGTGGGTGTTGCGCAGCAAGGGCGCGTCGGTGGAGCGGATTGCGAAGCGCTCGGTGCTGATCTTCGTGCTGACGAGCGTTGTGAACGTGGGTGCGGTGGTGGTGATTGGCTTGCCGATGTGGCTGGGGATCATCCCCGGCTCTCGCAACCCGCTGCTGACGCTGCTCCCGGCGGCGGCGGCGCTGGCGACGATCGCGGGGACGCTTGCGCTCGCCGCATGGGCACGGCGCGCGGCTGCTGCGCGACGTCTGCGGGGCGGTCGCATGACGGTCGCGCTGGTGGCGTTGAGCGGCGGGGTGGAAGATGCGCTGGGGCTGCTGCGTGCGCACGACTGGAGGCTTTTGGGCGCGCTCGCATACTGGCTTTTCGACAACTTTGTGTTGTACGCATGTCTTGCTGCGTTCGGCGATAGGCCGTCCTTCTGGGTGGTGGCGATGGCGTACCTGGTGGGCATGATGGCCAACTCGATTCCTGTCCCGGGCGGCTTTCTGGCGGTGGAAGGTGGCCTGGTGGCGATGCTGCTGCTGTTCGGTGTGCGCCCGTCGTCGGTGGCGATCGCGGCGGTGGTCGTCTACCGCGCGATCTCGCTGTGGATTCCGGCGATCATCGGCTCGATCGCGTTCGCCAGCCTGCGCCGGGAGATCGGCAAGCCGGTCGTTCCCGTCGCCCCCGGCTGACCGCCGAGCGGGTTCCCGACTGGGGTACTCGCAGCGTCCTATCCGAAGAGCTGCTTGGAGTAGGCAAGGCTTGCGGCGGCGTGCTGGCAAACATGGCCTGGTAGATCGGCCATCACGCGGGCGACGCTCGTGCTCTGCGGCCCGGACAGGCCGGGACAGTAAACGGGAGGGGGTAGATCGCTGGAGGGGGATCCGGGAGCGTTTAGCGGCAGCAGTTCCTCGCTTGCCTGTAGCGCATGTGCGTAGGTGTCGGAGAAGATGTCGATGGCGACCCTGCCGCTGTAGATCTCGATGGCGCGG
>JBEKAM010000175.1:0-7710 GCA_050015915.1 Solirubrobacteraceae bacterium | reverse complement strand
GACCTCCTGCACGGTGCCGACAGCCTCGTGGCCGAGCACTGTGCCGGGTGTCGTCTCGGGAACGTCTCCCTTGAGGATGTGCAGGTCTGATCCGCAGATCGTCGAGGTGTCGATCCGCACCACGATGTCGGTCGGATCGATGATCGTGGGGTCGGGCACGTCATCCCAGCCGCGCTGGCCTGGGCCGTGATAGACGAGGGCTTTCATGATGTTCTCCAATCCGTAGCAAGTGTCGATTTTTGTGAAGCGACTCCGGCTCGGTGACAGGTCACGAGGGAGCGCCAGCGAGGGCCGGGCTGCGCCTGGTTGGCAGTAGCTCCTCCTCGGCGGGGATGCGCTGCGCGTGGCGGAAACCGAGGCCGACGAAGCCGAGCAACACGAGCGCCAGGATGAACGAAGCGATCGAGCCGATCAGCATGATCGTGCCGATCTTCGAGAAGCCGTATGCCTCGAGCAAGAGGCCACGTAGGGTTGTTCCCTGGAAGGAGGTCGTCTCGAGGGTCGCGAGTTTCGTGTTCGTTGGTTCCGCGCGTGCGGCAGTGCTGATCTTCGAGTAGACCCCGCCGTATGGCATCTCGGAGAGGTGAATAGCGATGAA
Organism: Solirubrobacteraceae bacterium; assembly: GCA_050015915.1. GTDB lineage: Bacteria > Actinomycetota > Thermoleophilia > Solirubrobacterales > Solirubrobacteraceae > Palsa-744. Next base: position 7,112 of record JBEKAM010000175.1, on the reverse strand, counting down.
ATGATCGGCGTATGCCTCGGCCTGCGGACCGGTGAGCAGCTGCTGTCCTGCGTACTGCGAGACGGACGGGATCATCGCGGCGGTGATCTCGCTGCCGGCCTTCGGGTGTTCGAAGGCCGCCTTGGCTGGGAAGAAGATGTCCTGTGCGGCGAGCTGGTTGTGGACGTTGTTGTGGTCGTAGCTGTAGCCCCACATCAACAGCCCGCCTGCCACGAGCAGGACGACTACGAGGACCAGCCCGACGGCGCTGGTGAGAACGTCAAAGACTCTGCGGCGCATGAGACGGCTCCTGTCGGTGGGGGGTACACGACAAGATCGTTGTCGTGTGTTCCCGGCCGAAGATTGGAGCCGGTGGCGCGTATGCCAGCCGAGGGTAAAGGCGAAGCCAACACCGACTCTACCAGCACACCAAGGGCCCTCCCGAAGCGCCCGCAGGGGTTATTCCCTCGAGAAGTCGAGGCGGCGTGGCTTGCCCGGTCACCGTGATGCTTCGTTGGTGCGCTCGACCAGGAGCCGGAAGCCGCTTTGCAGGAGATCGTTGGCGCCCGCGAGCGCAAGGACATTCGTGGTCGCGCGACCCGCGACGGGCGAGGCGGTGCGAAGGCCGACGAGCACCAGGGCACCCCAAGTGCCGGCGCACCTCGTACACGTGAGCAGCTCGCCGACGGCGCGCTGCATGCCGCGGCCCTTGGGCGAGAGCGGATGATGGTCGGAATCTTCCTCTACGAACGGCTGACGCAGCCAGGTCGACACTTTCTCCTTCACGACGGTGTCGGCCAGCGCGAATGTCGCCAGAGCGAGTGCGGGTAGATCGCGCGGCGGGATCGCCGCGGCGCCTTCGGCGTGCCGGCGACGAGCCAGCGCGACAACGCTCCCTAGCCCAGTGAGAAAGACCGTCGCGAGCAGCGCATAGTCCTCCGGGCTGGTGAGAGCGACGGACGTCGTCTGCACCCTTGTTTGCTCCTCCGGGGATCGTCGTGCTGTCTCCTGCGCTCGACCCTCGGGAGGCTCATGGCCAGCTTTCTGGCTCGAGCTCTCTAGCACGAACGGCTCCCAGCGCGCTCACAGGAGTTTGCCAGTCGAATCGCGTCAGGCAGTGTTTCTTGCTCTGCGTCTTGCTCCATGTGCATCACGACATACCGAGTGTCTTCAGGGGAATCGCCGCTCGTCCGTCGCGCCCTCCCCACTTTTGGGGCGCTCACCGTTGCCGCGGCGCTGGATGATTGCGCCGGCTCGCTGTCAGCTCGCGGCAATCCGTTCTCGCCGTAGAGGACATCAGCGGGCAGCGTTGAGCTGAACAGCTCGACGATCACGCGGCTACGCCCGACACACCGAGGGCAGTGTCTGATCGCCGCTCGGTGCTGCTGCACGAGAATGCTCAGGCCACATCGAGGGCAGTTCAGATGCCTCGGGTATTTGGGTGAGGCGATAATGGCTGGAGTCCTGACGGAGGCGTTTAACAGCGGCCGCTTATGCGAGTCGATGTCCTGACGCCGGCCAAGGATTGGAGCCGGGAAGAGCTGCCTGCCAAGAGTTGAGGCGAAGGCAATGCAAATATAAACGATGCTCGTTTAGAGCGGCCTCCGTATTCTTCCACCTATTCTCAAGCCCGTCAGGCCGCCTGCTGCCTCGCGTTCAGCAAGGCCCCAGTTGCCAGGCCTGGTCGTGGGAGGCTATGCAGTCAGGGCGTAACGAGGATCTCGTTCTCGACGTCGGTTACGCCAGGAGCTGCGGCGGCCGCGAAGCCAGCGGTACGACGCTCGGCGAAGGAATGGACGACGACGCGCAGGTGAACCGTCCCGTTGCTCGCCGTGACCTGGATCGAACGGGCGTCGAGGTCAGCCATACGCTCGATCGCCTCGCTGACTCGGTGGTCCACATCCGCCGTCTTGAGCATCTCGGGCTTGACTGTGATTGCGTTGCTGATGTTTGTGAACGCCCGCGATGTAGCGAATCGCACGCTGCGCCTCATCGCGTTCATAAACCCCACTGGCAATCGCCGCGGAGAATCACGTGCCCTTTGATCACATCGGCCTTGACCCCGGCCGGAATCGCCGTGTTCACATGCATGTGGCGAGCAACGTCCTCAGCGATGTCCTCGTCATTGCGAACGCTCGACTGCCCAAGCTTGATCTCGATCTCGTCCGCGACGGCTCTGACGCCGTAGACGCGCTCCGCGGCTCTGATCGCCTCCCACCTATCGGAGTAGCTCGGGACGTGCCCTGACAGCACGACCGCGCCATCGCCCGCTGAGACTCCGATGTGATCAGTGTGCACCCGTGGATCCCATTCGAGCTCGCGAATTACCGCGTCGCGGATGGTCTTATCGCTGCTTGCCGTCTTCATGTCGTTCTCCTTGCGTGGTTTGGCGTGAGCCGACCGCCGCTGTCTGGCTGCCGCCTTCGCGCTCCGCGCGGCCTCGCTGCGGCCGCGCAGGTCTGACAGCCATTGCTGCCACGCGTGTGAGAGCTGGGCGGTGAGCTTCTGCTCCACCGCTACGACCATCTCCCACGCGCCGGCGGGTCGTGCCTCGCTCGGGGAGCGACCGGCTTTGCTGATGCCGTAGTAGTCGTACAGTGCTGCTCCCTACTCGGATGAGAGTCGGCTCGCCTGCTCGGTATGCGGGGCGTGTGTCACTTGTGCCCTGGTGAAAGGAACGATCACCTCGTTACCCTCGCTCCTGCTTCGCCGAGTACCAGGACGTTCAGGGCGCATTCGGCCGCCGCGCCATCACAGAGCGCGCCAAGGGCATCCTCATGGAGCGCCACGGCATCGATGAGGCCAGTGCCTTCGAGATGCTACGCGAGCAGTCCCGCGTCGACAACCGCAAGCTCATCGACCTCGCGACAGCAGTCGTCGACGGCCACCGCCTCCTCCCCCGAGTTCCCCACACCTCCGGGCCACCCGCGATCAAGGCCTCCCACGCCCGACGCACCAGCTCAATCTCGGGACTCTCGCCCATAGCCATGATTCTCGCGCATCCACTCGCGGGCGTCTGCGGTCCTTTTGCGGTCCCTTTTGGCGCCCGCTGCGGTCCGTTTGCGGTCTCCAGACCACCGAACAGCCGCGAACACGCTCCCCCGATGCCCAGCGTTTTCGGAGATATTCGGCCGTGTTCGCTGCTGTTCGCACTTCTCTAAGCCAATCGGGGCGCCGAGATTCGAACTCGGGACCTCACCGACCCGAACGGTGCGCGCTACCAGGCTGCGCCACGCCCCGACGCCCCTGCAGTATCCCACAAGCCGCGTGCCACCCGGCTCCCGCCGGCTTGCGCCCACTCCCCACCCTAGCCACTACCGATATGGTCGCGCCGAGATGCCCACCCCCACCTCGGAGATCCTCAGCGAGCTTGACCGCATTCTTGAGCCGAACCGGTTCGAGGACTACTGCGTAAATGGCCTGCAGGTGCCAGGGCAAGCACAGGTGCAGACAATCGCCACCGGCGTGTCCGCGCACGCGGAGCTGTTCGAGCTGGCCGCCCAGGAACAGGCCGACCTACTCCTGGTCCACCACGGCCTGTTCTGGGGCACTGGCGTGAAGCAGCTCGATTCGACGCTCAAGCGTCGTCTGCAGATCCTGTTCAACACGAATATCGCCCTGATCGCCTATCACCTCCCCCTGGATGCCCATCCGGAGTTCGGCAACAACGCCCTGCTCGCCCAAGCCCTAGGCGCACAGCAGCTCACCCCATTTGCTCTGCACCACGGTCAGCCGATCGGCTGCATTGCCGAGCTCCCAGGCGACGGCGTGGCAGCGGGCGTCGCCGCCGACGAGCTGTTCGCGCGCGTCAAGCAGGTCACCGCCCGCGAGCCACTGGTGTTCGATGCCGGCCCACCGCTGGTGCGTCGCCTGGCGATTGTCACCGGTGCGGGCGCCGACTACATCGCCGACGCCGCAGCCGCCGGCGCCGACGCACTGCTCACAGGGGAGCTCGCCGAGCGCTCCATGGCCCAGGCACGGGAAGCCGGCGTGCACCTGATCTCCGGCGGGCACTACGCGACCGAGACATTCGGCGTGAGGCGTCTCGGCGAGCACCTCGCCGAGCGCTTTCAGCTCCGCCACGTGTTCCTCGACGTGCCCAACCCCATCTGAGCGAACGCGCCTCACGCAGGTCCCATGCGGTCCCTCCTCCACGCGGAGTAGAGCAACGTGCATGCTCTGTGTACTCGACGCCCACCCTCAAAAACGACGTTCAGTTTGCCTGTTCAACCGACACGTGAACGTCTAACATCATGGGCACATTCGCTTCACTACACGGAGGGAGTTCCATGGAGGCCACGGCGTCGACAACGGGGTCGAAGACGATCGCCGATCTGATCTCGCGCTCGGCTGCCGAGCACGCCGATGACGTTGCTGTCCGCTACAAGCGCGACGGCGCCTGGCAGGACGTCAGCTACAGCGAGCTGGCCGATATCGTGCAGGAGATTGGCCTTGGGCTGATCGACCTTGGGATCGAAGCGGGCGAGCGCGTGTGCATCCTCGCCAATACCCGCCCCGAGTGGTCCTACGCCGACATGGGCGCCACCTCCGCAGGCGCTGTGGTCGTGCCCATCTACCAGACCAACTCCCCTGAGGAGTGCCTGTGGGTGATCTCCGACTCGGGCGCGTGCGCAATCGTGTGCGAGAACGACGAGCAGCTCGCCAAGATCATCGCCATTCAGGACCAGTTGCCGAACCTGCGCACGGTGATCGTCATCGACCCCCCCGCGGCAGGCAACGCAGGCGAGGACTCCGCGCTGGGCACATCGGCACAGAACCCAATCACCTTGGAGCAGGTGCGCGAGCGCGGACGCGAGCGCAACCCCGAGGAGCTCGACGCGCGTCGCGCCGCGGTGCACCCGGAGGACCCGTTCACGTTCATCTACACCTCCGGCACCACCGGCCCGCCCAAGGGCTGCGTGCTCACCCACGGCAACTACCGCGCGATCATCGACATGGTCGGCGAGGCCGGCGAGATCCAGGGCGATGAGGTCATCTATCTGTATCTCCCGCTCGCGCACTCGTTCGCGCTGCTCATCCAGCTGGCGGTGTTCGACCTGGGCGGCACGCTCGCGTACTTCAGCGGCGACACCAAGCAGATCGTTCCCGAGCTCTTGGAGGTTCAGCCCACCTACCTGCCGTCGGTGCCACGCGTGTTCGAGAAGATCTACACGCTCGCGCACGGCGCCATCGAGGCACAGCCGCCGGAGGAGCAGGAGCGCGCGAAGGCAGCAATCGCCCTGGGCGTGAAGGTGCGCGACATGATCAATCGCGGCGAAGACGTTCCCGAGGAGCTGCAGACGCCGTTCGAGGAGGCCGACGAGAAGCTCTTCAAAAACGTCCGCGCGATCTTCGGCGGGAAGGTCCGCCATGCCACCAGCGGCGCCGCACCAATCGCCAAAGAGATCCTCGAGTTCTTCTGGGCGTGCGGCGTCCCCGTGCTCGAGGGCTACGGCATGACCGAGACCGCCACCGCCGCCACCGTGTCCACCGTCGAGAACCACCGCTTCGGCACCGTCGGGCGAGCACTTCCCGGCGTGGAGCTGAAGATCGCAGAGGACGGCGAGATCCTCGTCAAAGGCCCAAACATCTTCGACGGCTACCACAACCAGGCGTCCACCAGCTTCGGCGCGGTCGTCGACGGCTGGCTGCACACGGGCGACCTCGGCTCAATCGACGAGGACGGTTTCCTGTCGATCACCGGCCGCAAGAAGGACATCATCATCACCGCCGGCGGTAAGAACATCACGCCCGCCAACATCGAGAACGACCTCAAGCAATGCCGCTGGATCTCCCAGGCTGTCATGCACGGCGACCAGCGCCCCTACCCGGTCGTGCTGATCACGCTGGACGAGGAAGAGATCCCCATCTTCGCCCGCGAGAACGACCTGCCCGAGGATATCCCCTCGCTTTCGCGCGAGCCAGCAGTACACGCGATGATCCAGCAAGAGATCGATCGCGCCAACACCAAATACGCACAGGTGGAGCAGGTGAAGAAGTTCGTGGTCCTCGATCACGACCTCTCCCAGCCCACCGGCGAGCTCACACCCACGCTCAAGGTCAAGCGGGCGGTTGTCAACGAGAAATACGCTGACCTGTTCGACGGGCTGTACAGCAGCTGACCGGCACCGGGCCTGGTAGCTGCGAACATATAGGCGCGATGCGCAGCGACCCATCAGAGAACGGCGGGCTGTTTGTCGGCCGTCGTCCCGGCACAGGACCCGTGCACTTCCGCGCCGCGCCAGAGCGCGGCGGCGCGATGCGCCAACGCATCGACGGCTCGCTGGCGAGCCTCATGCTCGCTGCCATCACGCTGCTGTGCCTCTTGTGCTGGGGTCCGATCCCGCTCGCGTGTCTATGGCTGGGCTCACAGGCCAACTACCTCTCGGGCAGCGTCAGCCTCGGCATCCTCGTCTCCTTCGCGGCGCTCTTCGCGCTGCTGTTCGGCGCACTGTCTCTGATGAAACGGGCCGACAGCATCTGGATCCTCGTGCGACGGGCCGCCGGCTATGACCAGCGGACAGGCGTGCTCGGACGGATCTTCGCGATCACCGCCGTCGTCTGTGCGGTCGCATTCATGCTGTGGTTCCTCGTCCTCCACGGGCCCGGCTCCAGCCTCGTGACCTCCGGCGGCGGGGAAGGGTGAGCACCACCGTGGCACCAGCGCCCGGTTTGACGGACGCTCGCACCCAGCGCTACGGTCGCTGCTAGAACGAGGCCACATGGGCCTGCTCGACTACTACAAGCAGTTCGAGGCGATGTCCGAGGAGGAGGTCAACCAGGGCCTGCGCGAGCAGGCTGCCGAGCGCAGGCGCAAAGCGCTCACGCGTATAGAGACACTCGACCTGTCGCTCACCACCTGGCCGGAGCTGCCCCACCAGCGGATCGTCAACGCGATCACCTTCCAGGCCCGCCGCGGCCTGCACCACTATCCACACCTCGCCGGCGCGGACCTGCGCGGGACGCTCGCCGAGCGCCACGGCGTGGACCCCGAGCGGCTGATCCTCGGTAACGGCGCCGCGGAGCTGCTCAGCGCCGCCACACGCGCGTTGATCGAGCCCGGCCAGCAGCTGCTCACGCTGTGGCCGTCGTATCCGCTGTATCCGATCATGGCCCGCCGCGCCCACGGGCAG
>JBEKAM010000174.1:0-7735 GCA_050015915.1 Solirubrobacteraceae bacterium | reverse complement strand
CGACCGCTCCGCTCGTGCGGCGCTGTGCGTGGGGCAGTACACCCCACGCACGCTGCCGTCCCCCACACCAAACGCAAACCAAACGCCGCCACGCCACGCGAAGCGGAAGAAGCGGTCCTCGTGTGAGCCCAGCAGCTCCTGCTCGCGCGCCCATGCTGTGGTGACCACGGTGCTTGGGATCGTCGCCTGGCAGGAACAACCATCGGACAGGTAGCCGGAGGAGACGCAGCGCATCAGCTCGCCGGCGTGGCGGCTGTGTGCCCCCGCGCGATTGGCGGCATAGGCCGAGCTCTGTCGGTGCATTGGATATGAGGTGGTTGACGTTTGGAGCGTTTGAGTCGGCATTGGTGGCCCGCTTGACGTTGGGGAGGGGATCGGTTAGGACGACACCGGTGTGCCCGAAACGGGCAATCTCTGTAGTCCTTTTCGGGCAGTGTGGGTCCCCACTGGGCGGAAAGCCAGCGTTATGGACGCGTGTACTAGTGAGGCTCGCGTGCCTGAAGCAAGCCCCAAGTGCCCGTATGCCGGCGGGCGCGACGGGCCCTGGGAGCCCTAGGACTGGGTTGCTGTGGCGCGAGGGCGCGTGTTCGTGCGCCGCACGGCGCGGCTTCTCAGCCGCCGCAACAGCTCGCGCTCGGCTTCAGCGCCCTTACGCGTCATTGCGCCCGCGACGTGGACGGATCCACGCTGGACGCTCCAATAGCCGGTGCGTGTTTGTTTGATAGTGAGCTGCTCTGCATGTTGCATGCTCGTCCTCCGCGGGGGTGGGGAGGACAAGTCTGCCGATCGCGCTTCAAGCGAGGGTAACTTTTCGGTTAATAAGCACTCACCCGCGCCCGCGGGAGCTGCCGCGCCGCATGCGGTGCACCCGGCGCAGTTCCTCCACTGCTTCGTCACGGCCGCCGAGCGCCGCGTGGGGGCCATCACCGAGTAGCTCTACCTCCAAGCGCTGGCGCAGCAGCTCGCCGGCAATGGCGTCCGCGCGCTGCGCCTCGGCGCCGGGGCGGGAGCTGACGGCGCGATCGAGGCGCTGGCCACGGAACAGCAAGCCGACGCCGTCGTCCAGCGCCCAGCCGCCGGGCAGCGTGCCCTCGCGCACGGCTGCAAGCCACACGGGCAGGCGCTCGGGCTCGCCGTCGGCGTGCACGCTGAGGGAGCCTTCGAGCACGCCCAGTCCGGCAATCGTTTCGGGGGGGCCGCTGGAGCGCGTGACGCCGCCTTGGAACCAGCACATGGCGCCGGCGCTGAGCCCGGCGAGCACGGTGCCTTTCTGCCATGCCTGTACGAGCAGCTCATCCACGCCGTGTGCTTGCCAAAGGGCGAGCAGGTTGCGCATGGAGCCGCCGCCGACGTACACGATGTCCTGTTCGAGCACGATGTCCGCCAGCGAGCGGGTGGTGTTGCGCAGGTTGAACAGGGATACGTATTCCGGCACGCATGCCCGCTCGCTAAAGCGCGCTTTGAATGCGTTGATCAGCGAGGTGGTGTCGCCTGAGGCGGTGGGCATGAACAGGATGCGCGGTTCTGCCACGTCGGCTAGCGACAGCACGAAGTCATCCAGCAGCGGGTTGCTCGGCTCCATCGTGAAGCCGCCGCCGCCCATGGCAAAGATCTGGCGATTCTCCATCGGGGCGGCCGGACGTGGCGTCATCGGGCCACCTCCCGTCTCATGCTGCCACCGCCGATGCGGCGACGAGCTTGGGGGAGCCGGGCCGCTTCGTCGTGTGTGCTCGGTTCGGCGTGTCTGCCACGGGCTGCCGCGAGGACAGCGAGGGGTCCGCGTCGGCGCTGCCGCGCATGGGCATTGCGCCCGTCGCTCCGAGGAACTCGGCGTGCAGGCGCGTCTCGCGCACTGCCTTGCCGTCGTGCTCGACGAGGAATGCGCTCCCGTCGGGGCGTGAGCTGACGACGCGCTCGAGGCTTGTGCCGCGGAAGTGCAGCGCGACGCCATCCTCGGCTGCGAACCCGGGGCGCATGCCGTCGGCGACGAAGCGGTGGTACTCGGCGCGTCGCTCGGGCTCGGCGTCGTAGTGGACACAGTTGGAGTACGGCAAGAGGCTGAGCCCGCGCACGATCCGGGGCGCGCCGTGGAAGGCGCTGAGCGCCTGATCGAACCAGCACAGCGAACCGGCGGACGGGCCGCACATGACGATGCCGCGTCGCCATGCTTTGCGCAGGATCACGTCCAGCCCGTGTGCGCGCCAGGCGCCGAGCATGCTGAGCATGTTGCCGCCGCCGACGTAAATCAGATCCTGGCTGAGCAGGTGCGTGGCAAGGTCGTCCTCGACGCCGTCGGTGCCCTGGTCGCGCCTAAACAGCGACAGGTGGCTGGCGTCGCAAGTCGGGGAGAAGCGCCGGTAAAAGCGCACCACGTAGTGGTCGGCGTCGCCTGATGCAGTCGGCAGGAAGCACACGCGCGGCCGCGAGGCGCCGGTGAGCGCGAGCACGTAGTCGTCCAACAGCGAGCTGTCTCTCTCCATCGAAAATCCGCCGCCCCCAAGGGCGACGATCTGGGGAGCTCTGTTTGGCATGACCCTCTTCCTCGGCTGGGTACGGTACGAACAGCCTGGCCCAGCATGCAGCAGCGCTGGTGTGGTCGGTATGGACCGGCGTCCCATTCGGCCGTCCCGACAATCGACAATCGCCCATGCTGTTTAGATCCTGTTTCTTAGCGACATGTCTACTGCCCTCGGTGGGCAAGCGGGCTCTAGGATTCCAGCGGCGATGGCACGTCCGCTGAGGAGACTGGTAGCTGTGATCGTGCTTTCAGCCTGCACGGCGGGCGCCCTCGCGTCCGGCGCGCTCGCCGCCAGCAAGGCATTCATCCGCGTCAACCAAGTCGGCTACCCGACGACGGCACCCAAGCGCGCCTATCTGATGTCGAGCCGCAGCGAGAGCGGACAGGCGTTTACGTTGCGCTCGGCGGAAGGGGCGGACGTGTTCAACGGTGTGGTGGGGGCCTCGCTCGGCCCGTGGAGCGGGAGGTTCAGGTACGTGTATGCGCTCGACTTCGACACTGTGCAGGCGCCGGGTAACTACACCCTGTCAGTGGCAGGCCGCGCGCCAGCGAGCTCGCCGGCCTTCGCGATTGCGCCGGCGCAGCAGCTGTATGAAACGCCGCTTGCGAACTCGCTGTCGTTCTACGAGAACGAGCGCGACGGCCCGGAATACATCCCTTCTGCTCTGCGTACTGCACCGGCGCACCTGAACGATGAGGACGCGATGACGTACGCAACGCCGGCGGTCAACGAAGAAGGCGAATTCAAAGGCGAACTCGAAAGCCTGGGGCAAACGATCAACGCTTCTGGCGGCTGGTGGGACGCGGGCGACTACCTGAAGTTCGTGCAGACGACGAGCTACGCGGTGGACTTGCAGCTGCTCGGCGTGCGCGACTTCCCCGGCGAGATGGGTGAGGCAGCGGCGCACTCGAACTTCACCGAAGAGGCACGCTTCGGGGTGGAATGGCTACTGCGCATGTGGAACGACGAAACGCGCACCCTCTACTACCAGGTGGGCATCGGCGAGGGCAACTCGGGCACGGTCGGCGACCACGACATCTGGCGCCTGCCCCAAGAAGACGACACCTTCGGCGGGCAAGACCCGCGCTACCGCTTTATCCGCCATCGCCCAGTGTTCCGTGCGGGGCCGCCCGGCTCACCGGTCAGTCCCAACCTGGCGGGCCGCGACGCGGCAGCGTTCGCTGAGTGCTTCCAGGTGTTCGGCCAGACCCGTCCGGCGCTCGCGTCCCGCTGCCTGCTCGCGGGCGAGCACATCTTCGAACTCGCCGACATCAACCCCCACGGCAACCTGCTGACGGCGATCCCGTTCAACTTCTATCCGGAGAGCGAATGGCGGGATGACCTCGAGCTCGGCGCGACGGAGCTCGCGAACGCGCTGGCCTCAGGTGCGCAGCTCCCGGCAGGCCTGCCCCAAACGCAGTCGTCCTACTACCTCAAGGACGCAGCGCACTGGGCGGACGAATACATCGCGCACAACCCCGGTGGTGGCGAAGGGCTGAACTTGTATGACGTGAGCGGCGTCGCTGACTTTGAGCTCGTACGCGCGCTACGCGCCGCCGGCAATCCACCTGGGCTGGCGTTGAGCGAAGGGCAGCTGATCGCGGCGCTGGGCGAAAAACTGACGGCGGCAGAAGAACAGTCGCAGAGCGACCCGTTCGGCTTCGGCTTCCCATGGGACGAAGCGGACACGGCCTCGCACGGCGACGGCCTATCGGTGATGGCTTCCGAGTACGACTACCTGACGGGCGAGCCGACGTATCGCGCAGCGGCGGCGCGCTGGCTGGGCAACGTCCTCGGCGCGAACGCGTGGGGCTCATCGTTCATCATCGGCGACGGCAGCACGTTTCCCCACTGCCCGCAGCACCAGGTGGCGAACATCGTCGGTTCGCTCGACGGCTCGCCACCGGTTCTGGCGGGCGCTGTGGTGGAGGGGCCGAGCAACGAAACGAGCGGGGGCAAGCTTGCAGGCATGCGGCGCTGTCCGGCAGGTGGCGGCAACGCATTCGCGCGCTTTGACAATGCGGCGGTGTACGAGGACAACGTGCAGTCCTACACGACAACCGAGCCTGCAATCGATCTCACGGCATCATCGATGCTCGCGTTCTCATGGCAGATCGGTTCGCCCTAGCCAAACCCTCATAGAGTGTCTGCGATGACGGCGGTGGCGATTTCCCTCCAGGGCGTGTCCAAGCGCTTCGGCGAGATCAAGGCGGTGAACGGTCTCGACCTGGAGGTGTCGACGGGCGTGTGCTTTGGCCTGCTTGGCCCAAACGGGGCGGGCAAGTCGACGACGATGCGGATGCTGACGGCGCAGACGCTGGCGGACGAGGGCAGCATCTCGGTGTTGGGTTTCCAGCTGCCGCGGGAGTCCAAGCAGTCGCGCTTGGAGATGGGGTGGTGCCGCAGCTTGACAACCTCGACACGGAGCTCACGTGCAGGCAGATCCTGACGGTGTTCGCGCGCCTCTATCGAGTCCCACGCGGGGAGCGCACGGCGGCGGTGCAGGCGGCGCTCGAGATCGCCAACCTGGTGCCGCGGGCGGACACGATCGTGAAGGAGCTATCGGGCGGGATGCGCCGCAGGCTGCTGGTGGCGCGCGGGCTGATCCACCGCCCTCGCCTGGTGCTTTTGGACGAGCCGACGGTGGGCCTCGATCCGCAGGTGCGCCAGGAGCTGTGGACGCTGATCGACGGGCTGCGCGCGAGTGGGGTGACGGTGCTGATGAGCACCCACTACATCGAGGAGGCGGAGCGCCTGGCGGACACGGTGGCGGTGATGTCGGGTGGGCGGATCATCGCCCAGGGCACGCCGGCGGAGCTCGTGAGCGCGCACGTGGGAGAAGAGGTCCTGGAGGTATACGGCCCGCCCGAGCGCCTAGCTGAGGTGGATGAGCTGGCGGCGAGCAACGGCTGGTTGAGCAGGCGCAGCGGCCCGGCGGTGGCGATCATGCGCGCGGAGGACCTCGACGGCCTTGCGCCGGAGGGTGTGCGCCGCCCGGCGAACTTGGAGGACGCGTTCGTGGCGCTTACGGGGGAGGAAATCGAATGAGTTGGAGTTCGCAGTCCGATACGGCGGTAGTGGCCCGGCCGCCCTCGAGCGTCCGGCGCATCGGTCGGCTGGAACCGGCGGCGCTGGCGGGGGTGATGAGCCGCGACGTGGCGATCTTCGGGCGCTACTGGAAGGCGACGACGTTCTCGTCGATTGTGCAGCCGACGATCTACCTGCTGGCGTTCGGCCTGGGCTTTGGCTCGCTGTTGAAGACGATCGGGCACGTGAAGACGATCGAGTACATCGGGACGGGAACGGTGGCGACGGCGGTGCTGTTCTCCTCGGCGTTCCCGGGCATGTTCAACACTTTCATCCGCTGGCAGTTCCAGCGCACGTACGACGCGATGCTGGCGGCGCCGGTGGACGTGGAAGAGCTGATCACGGCGGAGGTGCTGTGGATCTCGCTGCGCGCGGGCGTGTATGGGGTGGCGCCGATACTGGTGGCGTTCGCGTTCGGCCTGCAGCCGGAATGGGGGATGCTGCTGGTGCCGCTGATCGGGTTCGTGACGGGCTTTGGCTTCGCGGCGTTCGGCGTGACGGTGGCGGCGATCGCAAAGACGATCGACAACTTCAACTACATAACGAGCGCGGTGCTGACGCCGATGTTCCTTGTGGCGGGTACCTTCTTCCCGGTCTCCTCTTTGCCTGAGGGCGTGCGCCAGGTGGCGTATGTGAATCCCCTTTATCACTGTGTGCAGCTCGTGCGCGACGCATCGCTGGGCACGCTCGGCACTGCGGACATCGGCCATGCGGCCGTGCTGCTGGCGTTCGCGCTGATCATGTGGCGCCTTGCCATTTCGCAGCTAGGCAAACGCCTAATTGACTAGCGCGCCGGTGGCCGGGCGCTTATGAAGCTTTGAGGTTTCTCACACACTGCTCCTACACGCGGGGGCGATGCTGCCCACGTGAGCTTCTTGTGGAAGACAGGTTCGGCCGTAGCTCCGGCGGTGTCCGCGCCGCCTGTTGGGCACGCGCCGCCAAGCGGTGGGTCACCAACTGCAGCCGCTGGAGCCTCACGCTCTCGCGCCGGCGCACGGACGCTCGCCGCTCGCATCCCTCGCCCTGAGCTGCTTGCGCTGGTGGCGCTTGCGGGGGTGCTGAACCTGTGGGCACTTAGCCGCAACGGCTGGGCAAACGAATACTACGCAGCGGCTGTGCGCTCGATGAGCGGAAGTTGGCACGACTTCCTGTTCGCGTCGCTGGACAAGGGCGGGGTGATGACCGTTGATAAGCCGCCGCTGGCGCTGTGGATCGAGGCGCTGTCGGTGCGGGTGTTCGGCTACCACTCGCTGAGCATGCTCGTGCCGGAGGCGCTGATGGGCATGGCGAGCGTGGCGCTCGTCTATGACCTCGTGCGCCGGCGCTTCGGCCGCATGGGTGGCTTCGTGGCGGGCGTCACGCTGGCGCTGACGCCGATCACGGTTGCGATCTCACGCCACAACAACCCCGACTCGCTGCTCGTGCTCTGCTGCGTGGCCGCAGTGTGGTGCACGGTGCGCGCGTTCGACTCCGCTCCCGAGCGCTCGGGCACGCGCTGGCTGGTGGCGGCGGGCGTGCTCGTGGGCCTGGGCTTCGAGACGAAGATGCTCGTGGCGCTTGTGGTGGTCCCGGCCATCGCCGTCGCGTGGCTGTGGGTCGCTCCCGCTGGACGCGGGCGCTTGCACGCGCTGCGTCAGCTGCTGGCGGGCGGCGGCGCGATGGCGCTGGTGGGCGGCGCGTGGCCGCTGCTCGTGGAACTCACGCCGGCGGCCGACCGACCGTGGGTATCGGGCACGAGCAACAACACGATCCTGTCGCTGATCTTCGAATACAACGGCGTCGGGCGTGTGGACGGTCAGGCGGGAGGGCCTGGTGGCGTCGGCGGCGGCAACGTGTTCGGCGGCAGCACCGGGCCGTTGCGACTCCTCAACTCCGCCCTCGGCGGTCAGGCCGGCTGGCTGCTGGGGTTCGCGCTGGTCAGCGGTCTGGGCATTCTCGTGGCGAGCCGTCTGCGCCGCACGGACGCGCGCAGCGGCTGGCTGCTGGCGGTGGGGGGGACGTTTGTGACGGTGGCTGTCCTGTTCAGCTCCGCGAGCGGCATCTTCCACCCCTACTACGTCTCGCTGCTCGCGCCGTTCGCTGCCGCGCTGGTGGGAGCAGGCGCCGCACAGCTGATCAGCGGCGGTGTG
>JBEKAM010000173.1:0-7901 GCA_050015915.1 Solirubrobacteraceae bacterium | reverse complement strand
CCGCAACGCTCGGCGCGAAGGTCAAGAGCCAGAATTTCCCGGGCCTGATCCAAGCCGGCACGCACTTCCTGATCGACGTCCATCTGGAAAACCGCTCCGACTACCAGCAGCTTCAGGTAGACCCGATCGAACCGAAGCTGCTCGGCAACGCGACGGACGGCGAGCTGGTCCCGGCCAACACCTCCACCGCGATCAAGCCCTCAGGTTCGCTCACACAGGTGTCGGACTCGCCCGTGCTGAAACTCGAACCCGGCGAAAAGCGCAACTACGAGGTGATCGTCGGCACCACCGCGAGCGACCCGTTCGCGGCGCAGGGCAAACCCTCGGGAGGAACCAGGGCGACGGTCAAGTTCGACCCGCCGGACATCGCGACCGTCGACGAAGACAAGCCGACGGCAGCCGAAGAAGACCAGGTGGTGATGGAGCCTGGCTCCGAAGAATTCAACGTCGGCGTCGACGACAGCGCCCCCGCACCTCCCCCCTTCACCTATAAAGAAGCCGCCTGGGCCGTCGGCAAAGGCGTCGTCTACGGCCTGTGGGGGGCCACCTATGGCTTCGTCCACGGGATCTTCGACCTCGCGAACCTCGGCGCCAAAGGCGTCTACAACGTCGCCACCGGAACGCTCAACGAGCTCGACTACCTGGTGGAACTGTGGACCGCCACCGCGGGTGAACCCGCCGCGCACGAAGCGCTGATCCAGGCGGCGATGGCCAAGGTAGAAGAAGCCTATACCGAAGCCCCTTACCTGCTCGAAGAAAAGCGCGAAACGCTCGAAAAAACGGTGAGCGCCGCGATCGACGCGTACTTCACGAAGATCGCCAACGCCTGGATCGCGGGCGACTGGCGCGAAGCGCTCACCGACGTCACCGAAACCGGCGCCAACGTCGTCGCAACCGCGGTCGGCCCGGCCGCGGTGAAAGTCGCGGCGGGCACGCTCGCGCGCCTCGCGCCGGTCGAGGCGGCCTGGAGCGCAAAGGTGGCAGGCGCGTACGAGAAGGCGGGCGCCGCCCTGGACGCCGTCAGCGCTTCGATCGAGCGCGCGAAGATAGCCGCGAAGGCGCTCGCCGAGGTCGTGCCGGGCTACCGCTTCACGATCGCCGAGATGACGAAATTCTTCGGCGTGAGCGCCAAGGAGGCCGACTGGATCAGCTCCTTCGCGAAAGCCAAAAAGATCTCGCTCGTGTTCCGCTCGCGTGCGGAGGAGTCGCTCGCATGGCTCGACAAAGGCGCGATGCTGAAGCCCTACTGGGTGAAAGCGAAGACCGTGAGCTGGGTCGACGTCGAGTACCTCGGTTACAAGGCCGACGACGTGGGGCGCGTGATCATGCGCAAACCGCCGCCGCTCGAGGTCCTCGAAGCAGAGCTCGAGGCGGCGAAACTCGAGAGCGGTACCCCCGAGTACCAGACCGTGATCGAACGCTGGCAGACGCGCGAGAAGAACTACGCGCATGAAATCGAAGAGATGGAGCAGTGGAACAAACAGGGAGACGTGAAGGGCAAGTGGCCGTGGCAGGAGAACGGCGTCGACCCGAACGTCCAAGCCGACCAGCAGCTGGACTACAAATTCCGTCTCCAACCAGATCCCGGGAACCCCGGCAGCCAGATTCCCGAGATCTTCAACCCGAAGACGAAAGAATGGGGTTCGATCACGGGCGACATCGACCTGATCGCGATCACGAAGGCGGACGGCAGCGCACTCACCGACGCCGAACACGTGAAGATCCTCAAGGAACTCGCCAAGGGTCCGCTCGGCACCCAGCACCCGGAGTCGCTCACCTGGACCAAAGACGGCCAGTTCTGGTTCAAAGCGAAGGCAAGCTATTTGAAAGACGAGGCGCTCGTGCAGGCTGGACCGGATGGGGTGCTGCGCGCGGTCAAGTTCAACGAGGCGCTGAGCGACCCGACCAGCTGGACGAAGCTCGACTACCGCATCTTCTGGGAAGGCGGCTATGAGGCCGGTCTGGGCCAGGTCCTCACGCCGCTGGCATTCGCAGGCGCCGGCGCGAACGCACTGAGCCGCGGAGAATGATGTCGCCGGCAATCGACCGTGCCCGGGAAGAGCTGCAATGGTTGCGACCGTGAGCACCGCCCAGGACGAGCTGCATCGGCGTGTCGGCGTCGAGCTGCGCGAGGCGTTCGGCGAGCGCGTGCAGGAGGCTACCCATGAGCCAGCCTACTTCGTGGCGCTTGGGCGCATCGGTGTGCGCGTCGAGGTCGAGGCGGTGGGGGGCGAGAACGCGCTGATCGAGACCTACTCGTGGATCGCCCAACAGCTGACCGTCGATGACCAGATCACCGCGTTCCTCGTACGCCGCAACGCGGGAATGCGCTTCTCCGCGCTCTGCGTCGACGGCGAGGGCGCGATCATCCTGCGTCAGGCGCTGTTCCCCGAGCAGCTGAGCAAGACCGTGCTCGTACGGCTGCTCGAGCTGATGAGCGCGACCGCCGACACGATCGACCAGGAACTGCGGGAGCAGTTCGCGTGATGCCCCTACGTCAAGCCATTCCGTTCCGGTCGACTCGCGCGTTGGCGGTCTTCGCTGCGAGCGCGCTGATGATCCTGATGCTCGCACCGGGTGCGCGTGCGAGCTTTGACTCGATCCCCGCCGAATCGCTCGTCGCCAACGGACCCGTCGAAGCGATGGCCGTCTCTGGCGAAACTCTCTACCTGGGTGGGCAGTTCTCGTTGATCGGACCGCGTACCGGGCTCGGCGTCCCGTTCAGCTCCGACCTCTCCACGCGCGACCAGGCCGCTCCCCAGGTGAGTGGCCTCAACGGCGTCATCTACACCGCGATCTCCGACGGGGCGGGTGGCTGGTACATCGGCGGGAAGTTCACGAACGTCGGCGGTGTCGCCCGCAGCGACCTCGTGCATATCCTCGCGAACAACACGGTCGATCCGAGCTTTAAACCAGAACCGAACGGCGCCGTGCGCGAGCTCGCGCTGTCGGGCTCAACGCTGTACGTCGGCGGCCAGTTCGAGAAGATCGGAGGTCAGACTCGCGACGAGCTCGCCGCCCTGGAAACCGCGACCGGCGCCGCGACCTCCTTCAACCCGCTCCCCGGAGCAGACGCGGAATATGAAGGCGAATACCTGTGCGGCCTGGCGGTCGACGGCCCCTACATCTTCGTCTGCGGCGATTTCACAGAAATCGGCGGGCAGAAACGTGAGGGCCTCGCCCTGCTGAACACCTCAGACGGGAGTGCGACCGCATGGAACCCAGAAAACAGGGACAGGCCCGAATCGATGTATCTCGCGCCCGGCGGGGTGCTCTACGTCGGGATCTTCGGCGAATTCCTGATCGAACCGACAAAAGAAAACAAGTTCCACGAACAGAAGCGCATCGATCACGACAGTGTCGCAGCGCTAAAGCTCGCCCCCGAAGTGACAGCCCAGCCGGAAGTCCTCCCCTTCAATCCGAGCTTCGGCACTCCCGGGTTCTTCTACGAAGCGCCGGTCACCTCGTTCGTGCAGATCGGGAGCACGCTCTACATCGGCGGACGCTTCACCAGCACCCAGGAATACGGTGAAAACGAAAACGGGGAAGACACCTTCAGCGAAGAAACGCACGACCGCGTGGTGGCGTACAACCCCACCGACAACTACGCGCTGGTGCCGTTCGAACCATCCCCCAACGGCGAAGTCACAGCGCTCGCCGCCATCGGATCGCATCTGTACCTGGCCGGCAGCTTCAGCGAGGTCGGGGGCACTGCGCACCAGGGGGTGGCCGAGGTGAATGCGAGCACCGCCGCGGTGGAAAGCTCCAACCCGGAAATCGACGGGCGCGTCGATGCGCTGGCGGCCACTGAATCCGCGGTCTACGTGGGCGGCTCGATCACGACCGTCGGCGGCGCCACCCGCGAGCACCTCGCGGCGATCGACACCGCCACGGGAGCGCTGGAGGCAGCCGACCCCTCCGTGGATGGCACCGTTCGCGCGCTCGCGGTCGATGGCTCCACGCTGTACGTCGGCGGCAGCTTTCGTAACGCAACCGGCGCGCTCAGCGGCGAAGAATCCAAGGGCAGGCCACATCTCGCAGCCTTCGAAACCGGCACCGGCGCGCTCACGTCCTTCAATCCGGAACCAAACAACACCGTCAACGCGCTGGCGCTGTCGGGCTCCACCCTCTTCGTCGGCGGCTCCTTTGGCGAACTGGGCACAACCAAACACGGCACGCTCGCCGCCTTCTCCACGACCGACGGATCAACCGAAGCGTTCAACCCGGAACCGAACGGAGAAGTCAACGCGCTCGCGGTCAGCTCCGGGCGGCTGTACGTGGCGGGATCCTTCTCGGAACTAGCCGCCCTCAGCGGAACACCCAAGGCAGCGGATCTCGCCGTGTTCGAACTGCCCAGTGAGACGCTCGACGCGAGCTTTGCCTCACCGGGCTTCGACGGCAGCCTCTTCTCGCTCGCCGCGAACGGCTCCTCGGTCTACGTCGGCGGCGACTTCAACAACGTCGGAGAAACATATGAGCCGCGTCTGGCCGCGCTGAGTGCTGCCGACGGCACGCTCGAGACGCAATGGAATCCTGAAGCGAGCAACGACGTAAGCTCGTTGCTGATCGACAACTCCACTCTGTATGCGGGCGGCGACTTCGGCGACGCCGGCGGCCAGCCCCGCCCCGGCATAGCCGGCTTGAGCACCGAAAACGGCGCGGCGACGCCCTTCGACCCCGAGCCAGAAGGCGAAGTGCGCGCGCTCGCACTCGGCCCAAATGACCTCTACATCGGCGGCACCTTCACCGAAGTCGCCGGCCGCAACCAGTCCTACTTCGCCACCTTCGCCTCCGGATCGCTCGCCGAAGAAGAAGCGCGCGGGGGCAAAGCTCCCGGCGGGGGCGAAGCAGGCGAATCAGGCGAAACGAGCGCCGAAGTCTCGAGCGTGGGATCAACTACGCTCGTGAGTACGCCCTCGACGTTCATCACCGCCGGCCCCAGCTACTACACGAGCTCCCAGCAGGAGACATTTACCTTCGCAAGCGACGTCCCCACCGCGAGCTTTCGCTGCAGCATCGACGGCGGCGTGCCCTTCGCCTGCAGCTCTCCCTATACAACGGGCACGCTCGCGTTCGGCCCCCATCGCTTCGTCGTGCAGGCAGTGGAACCATCGGGGACGGTGGATCTCGCGGGCGCCTCCGACGCGTTCGTCGTGGTCGAACCATCCGGTCTCGCCACCGGGCCCAGCTCGACCGTGGAACCCGCCCCAGTCCTCTCCCACGTGAAGCTACCCGCGCGAATCGCGACGAAGAACCGCAAGAAGCCCACGCACACGATCCTGAGCTTCTCCTCAAGCGAGGCCGGAAAGGTCACGATCACGCTGCGGCGTATCGTGCAGGTCGCCTGTCCTGCACACTCACGCCATCGGCGCTGCACAGCGACGCACGCGGCGGAGACGATCACGATCGCTGCACACGCCGGATCCAACCGCGTGCAGTTCTCCACCAGCGTCCACGGCAGGCCGCTTCGCCCCGGCCGCTACACCGCCACGATCGTGGCCAGCAACGCAGCCGCGCTTTCCTCCAAGCCCGTCACCATCACCTTCCAGCTCGCGTAGGGTCTCAGAGCCAGCCGCGCTCGGTGGCGATCAACACCGCCTGCGCGCGATCGACGGCGCCGAGCTTGCCGTAGATGTTGTGCAGGTGGGTGCGCACGGTGCTCGTGGAAAGTGTCAGCTCGTGGGCGATCTGCTTGTACACCTTGCCCTCGGCGAGGCGCTGCAGGACACCGAGCTCGCGCCCTGACAGCGGACACGGGTCGACGTGACGCTGGCGCTGGCTCGGCGGGCTCGGCAGTTCATACATCACGCGCCTGAGCTCCTCCGGCCCGAGGCCGATGCTGCGCGCGGTGTGCAGCATCTCCGACGGCGACACACGAGCACCCTGCTCGTAGTGAGCGAGCATGTCTGCGAGACGGATGAACGCGGCCTCACCCTCAGCGTCGGGGTTGTGGTGGCGCTCGATCGGTGTGGCAAGCGTGCCCGGCAGCCCCCAACGGCGGATCAGCACGCCACCTACGAGCGCGTGGTCGACTCCCAGCTCGCGGCGCTCCTGGTGCAGGCGCTCCTCTGGAGTCCTCGCTCCGCGGTGAACCTGCGAGGGATAGCCCGGGTAAGCGTGCAGCAACACCAGCTTGCCGACGTCATGCAAGAGGCTCGTGACGGTAAGGCGGTCGCGGTTCTCATAGCCGACCTCCGTGGCGATACGGTCGGCGGCATGCTGCGTGGCGAGCGCGTGCAGACGGAAGCGCTCGGGGGCGCTGTCCCACACGCTTGCCCGCTCGAAGAAGTCGAACGTGCGCACACGGTTGGCGACAGCCTGCACCGTTTGCGAGCTCAAGACCTCGACGGCCGTCACAGCGGTGTCCACACGTGAGCGACCCTCCTGCGCACGGTTGGCCAAGCGCAGCACAGCGATGATCAAAGCGACGTCAGACTCGACGGCGGAGACCACATCAGCAGTGGCGACATGGTCACGAGTGACCACCGACAGCAGACGGTCACGGGACTCGGCCAGCGCGGGGAAGGCCTCGAGCGCTTCGAAGGCCATCGTCAGGCGGCGTCCGTGGCCCTCGTTCTGGTGGCGCTCACCGGAGCTGGCCCCAGCGGCGTGAGAACGGCGGGTATCCAACGAGCGGGCTCCGCTCGCGCCAGGCGATTTCTTGGCTGCCGTCGACCCAACTGCAGCCGTCGGCTTACTCGCTACCGTCACCTTCTTTGCCGGCGTCGCTTTGGCGACGGGCGGCTTTTTTGCTGCGGCTGTTGCCTGCATGCCTTATTTGACCCCTTCCTTGGGTTCTCCGGCCATCCGGGCCGGTGATTCCGGCGATGCTCACGTATCGGCAATTGGGCGTAAAAATTAAGCGCTGATTTCAGATCCCCGATCGGCGAGCGCAGCGTCGATACGCCGCAGCGTCTCGTCGCGGCCGAGCAGCGCAACGCACTCGAAGATCCCCGGCGAGATCGTGCCGCCCGTGATTGCAACCCGCAACGGCTGGTAGACCTCGCGCGGCTTGGCCTGCCGGCGCTCCACAACCGCGGTCAGTGTCTCCCCTACGGACTGCTCATCGAAGCTCTCGCTGGCGGCAAGCGCAACGCTCACATCGGCGAGCGCCGCGCGACCGTCATCGCCCAACCAGCGCTCCCGCGCCTTGGGATCGTCGATCGGACCGTCGAACAGCGCACCGGCCAGCGGCCAGAAGTCAGCAAGCGTGGAGATCTTCTCCTGGCTGATGCGCACAGCCTCTTCGAGACCCTCGCGGCCGGTGAAAGCTTGCAGGCGCCTCGTGAGCTCGGGCACGCTCAGTTTGCGGATGTACTGCCCATTGAGCCAGCGCAACTTGACCTCGTCAAAGCGCGCCGGGTTGCGGCTCACACGCTCGAGCGTGAAGCGCTCGATCAGCTCCTGCGTGGAGAGCACCGTCTCGTCATCGCCCGCCCCCCAGCCAAGCAGCGCAAGGTAGTTGCGCACCGCCTCCGGTAGATAGCCAGCGTCTCTCAGCTCCTGCACAGAGGCGGCGCCGTGGCGCTTTGAGAGCTTCTTGCCATCTGGGCCGTGGAGCAGCGGCAGGTGCGCGTAGACAGGCAGCGCCGCCGGCTCGCCAGTCGCGGCGCGATCGAGGCCCGCAGCGCTCGCTGCCTCCAGCACGAGCAGCTGCTTGGGGGTGTTCGAAAGGTGGTCCTCACCGCGAACGACGTGGGTGATGCCCGCATCCAGATCATCGATGGCGACGGCGAAGTTGTAGAGCACCGACCCATCGGCGCGCGCGATCACCGGGTCGTCGAGATGCACGTGCTCAAAGCGCGTGTCGCCGCGGATCACGTCGTGCACGACGGTCGCTCCCGCCGCTGGCACCCGCAGGCGCACGGCACCATCCGCTTCTGCCTCGCCGCGAAAACCCT
>JBEKAM010000172.1:0-7994 GCA_050015915.1 Solirubrobacteraceae bacterium | reverse complement strand
TCGGAGCGCAGCGCTTCGAGCGGATGCTCGTCGATCGGCGCGTGCTCGCGTTCCTCGCCGGAGCAGCGCCGAGCGCCGCCGGCGCGATCATCGGCGCCGCGGTGCCGCTCGCGAGCGCCCTGATTGAGAGTTGGCAGTACGCGATCCTCGCCGGCGCGGCACTCGCGCTGCTCGTGCTGCGACGCGGCATCGTGCCGACGCTGCTGCTAGCCGGCGGCGCGGGCGCCGCAGCCGCCCTCCTCGGAGCGCCCACTCCTCACTGAAACCCGCGCAGTTGCCAAATATCAGCCTCAACCGGTACACAAGACTCCGGAGACAGCGCGGACGATCTTCACCATCGCTTCACACGATCGTTGCTGCTTGGTCACAAAAGACTGCGCTTTGCAGGGAAATCTGTCTGATATGGATCGCCCCGAAACGACATCTCCCGTGGCGAGGACAACTCAGTGGGCGCAGCGGTCCAGCCGAGTCGACATGCACTGTCACTCCACCGCCTCGCAGGAGTCGCGTCTCGGTGTCCAGCGCGCGGTCGGGCTGCCCGAGTGCGCCACGCCCCCGCAGGAGGTCTACGAGCTGGCCAAGCGCCGCGGCATGGATCTCGTGACGATCACCGACCACGACACGATCGCGGGCGTGCTTCAGATCGCCGACCATCCTGACGTATTCATCTCAGAGGAGCTGACCGCGCACTTTCGTGGCGAGCCACAGGCGGTGCACGTGCTCTGCTACGACATCACCCCCGACGATCACGAGTGGCTGCAGGCGCACAGCACCGACGTGGAGCTGTGCGCGGCGTACATGTATGAGCAGGGGATCGTGTGTGCGCTCGCGCACCCCTACTACACGGTCGCCGCCCCCCTCAGCGCCCGCCACCGTCGCCGACTGGCGGAGCTGTTCGACGTGTGGGAGATTCGCAACGGCGCACGCGCCCGTGAGCTGAACCGACCCGCCGCCACGTATGTGGCGACGCGCGACGGAATCGGCATCGGCGGTAGCGACGACCACGCCGGCGTCGACATCGGACGCACTTACACGGAAACGCCGCTTGCTGGCAGCCCTCGTGAGTTCCTCGAGCACGTGCGTACCGGCAACGCGCTCGCACACGGCGCGCAGGGAAGTGCAGCCAAGTGGGCCCACGCTGCGATCGCGCTCGCAGCTCGCGCACTCGGCGCCGGCCAGGAAGACGGCCGCACCCACCGGCCAGACCCGATGCGAGTGATGACGATGATGCGCCGGCTGCTGAGCGAGGCGGACGTTCGTCACGGCGCGGTCGGCAGCGACCTGAATCCCGACGATGCCCGCTGCCTGCTGCGCGCTTGGATGAGCGCGGTCGAGCTCGGCCACCTCGACGAGCGTGGGCTGATCGCCTACATGCAACAGGAGGACTTCAGCCACTCAGACCTCTACCGGCGCGCATGCCGCCTGCACGAGCGCAAGCTGCGTCGCGCGGTCAGCGAGGCGATTGCGGCGGCGATGGGCAAGGCAGAGGTGCAAGTAGCAGCAGAAGGCCTGTTCGAGGCTTGTATAGCCGCGATCCCATACGCCCCCGCGAGCGCGTTCCTGGCAAACGAGCAGGCCAAGCTTGCAGCCATCCCCTACTCATCGCGTACACATGCGGGCCGGCGCGGGGCAGGCCAGCGAGCGATGGAGGGACAGGACGGCGAGCGCCCGCGCGTGGCGATTCTGGCGGACGGTATTGGCTCCACACACGGGGTCACCCGCACGATCGAAGAGATTCGCCAGCGTGGCGTTCCTGGCTTTGAGATCGAGGTGGTGGGCACCGACCCGGAGGTTGATCGGCGCCTTTCATCGGTGGCGGATATCGATGTGCCCTTCTACCCGGACCTGCGCATCGGCGTGCCCAGCTTGCCCGCCGCCGTGCAGATGCTGGCAGGCGACGGTGGCTATGAGGTGATTCATGTCTGCTCGCCGGGGCCCGTTGGGATCGCAGGAGCATTGCTCGCACGTGCACTTGGCCTGCCTCTCGTGGGTAGCTACCACACCGAGCTGACCGCCTACGCGGGACTACGCTCGGGAGAGCAACGTGTCGCTGATGCGATGGCGCTGACGGTGAGCACCTTCTACGGCGCGTGCGACGTAGTCCTCTCCCCCAGTCGCGCCACCGACGAAGCGCTGTCCGCCATTGGCATGTCTTGCGAGCGTGTGCTCCGCTGGGACCGCGGTGTGGACACCGGGCGCTTTCACCCCCAGCCACGTGATGACAATCACCCTCGCGAGACGATCACCGTGATGTACTCCGGGCGTATCACCCGCGAGAAGGGAGTCGACCTGCTCGCGGACACGTTCCTACGCGCACACGCCAGTGAGCCGCGCCTGCGACTGCAGCTGGCCGGCGGTGGCCCCGAGCAGGAGCGCCTTCGCGAGCGCCTCGGGGAGCACGCGAGCTTCCTCGGCTGGCTGGAGGGAGATGAGCTTGCAGCGGCTTACGCAAGCGCGGACATCTTCTTGTTCCCGAGCTCAACTGACACGTTCGGCCAGGTCATCCTCGAGGCACAGGCCAGCGGCCTGCCCGTCGTGGCGGTGGCCGAGGGCGGTCCGTTGTCGCTAATCGACGACCGTATCGATGGATTGCTGTGCGAGGCGGATGCGGCACGGCTCTCCGATGCGGTGCTCGAGCTAGCCGGTGCACCGCTGTTGCGCGAGCAACTCGCCGCTGGCGCGCTGCGCTCGGCGCGCAACCGCACGTGGGAGCGCACGCTTGAGCGACTCGCCGACGGCTACCAGCGGGCGCTCCTGGGCCACGAGCGTCAACACCTGAGAACGGACGATCGTGCTGCTTGAGCGTCGCAACGTGGCCGCGCCAGCGATGCCCGTCATCCATCAACGACACACGATCGCGGTCGCCCTCCATGGAATCGAGCCGGCGACGTTCGAGCGCTGCGCTGTGATCCGCGATTGGCTCGACGATCACGGCGTCGATCGCGTCACGCTA
Organism: Solirubrobacteraceae bacterium; assembly: GCA_050015915.1. Classification (GTDB taxonomy): domain Bacteria; phylum Actinomycetota; class Thermoleophilia; order Solirubrobacterales; family Solirubrobacteraceae; genus Palsa-744. The sequence goes on along the minus strand of JBEKAM010000172.1, from coordinate 5,041 downwards.
CTGGTGATCCCCGCGCGCGACCTGCATCCCGTTGGCGAGCGCTGCCCGGAGATGATCGACTGGCTGAGCGAGCGCCGCCGCGCGGGCGACTCGATCGCCCAGCATGGCTTCCAGCACGTACGCCCCCGCAGCGACGGCTCCGCGCGCCGGCTGCTCGCACGCGCCCATCCTCAGAGAGTCGGCGAGTTCGTCGGCCTCGACAGTGAGGAGACCCGCAGGGCGGTGCACGCCGGCTGGCGCGTGCTCAAGCTCGCGGGCATCGAGCCCGACGGCTTCGTCGCGCCCGCCTACGCATACACAGCCGCGCTGCGCCAGACGCTCAGCCTGCGCTTTCGCTGGTGGGCGGGGCTGCTGCGAGTGCACCGCGCACAGCCACAGTTGCAACTGCAGGCGACCACGAGCGAGCAAGCGCGGGTGTGCCAACTATCCCCAGCCTGGAGCCTTACCGGCACGGGCCCCTTGAGCCGTGCGTTCTCGCCATCGTTGGTACGCGCCAGCTCGCTGCTGCCCACCGGCACCCTGCGAGTTGATCTGCACCCGGCTGACCTGCAGCACCCGCGACACATGATGGCCCTCGAGTGGGTCCTCGCACGCTCCGGCTCGCGCCGCACCGCGATTACCTACCGCGAGCTCGCGGGCGTCTGAGCACTGCGTCCCGTCCCTTGGGGATGCCGAGCACTGGAGTAGCTCGGGGCCCGACGAGCTCTGGCTCAGACCTTGCCTGCAGTGAACAGTTCCGGTTCGAGTGATTTGACCGCGGACAGGCCCGCGTAACCAAGATGCTTCAGAGAGAAGAGGTCCTCGATCGTGCGCAGCAACGAGAAGTGGTTATACGGTTCCTGACTCGTCGTGCCGCCTTTGACGTACGGCGAGAGCAGTAGCGCACCGACTGCGCCACCGCCGCGCGGAGCGCCGGCCAATGTCTTTTCAGGGTCGTTTGGGAACAGTGGCTGCCCACAGCAGGAGCTCGAGTCGGCGAACGCACCGGTCGAGGGGGCCTCGTCCACGGTGATTACGAGCAAGCCGCTTTCCTTGTAGGCCTTGGAGCTGGTGATCTCCGGAACGACCTGCTTCAAGAACGTTTCGGCGGGAGCCATGCCAGCCGGGGCACCAGGTGTGCATGGAGTGGGGTTTCCGTCGTGGCAGCGGTCGGGAACAATGTAGGAGAAGCTCGGCGTGCTCTTGACCGACGCCAGGTCAGTTTTCAGGCTCGCCAGCCCCACGTCGTCGGCGGCGCATGCAGCCGAGTCGACGATCGAGGCGAAGTACACGAATGGGTTGCGGAACGTCGCGTAAGTCCCTGTGCTCGCGGTCTGTACGGCTGTCGGGTCGGCCTGCCCAAGAGTCGGATGCGCGCAGGCGGGCGCCTGCTCACCGGCTTCGTCGATGCCCTGCACATAGGCACGCCACGTCAGGTGCTTGGCCGTCAGCTGGCCCGCGAGCGTCTGCGTGGCCGCTGGATATACGCAGCCGCTGCCGAGCACCTGTTCTTCGGGCCCAGGACTCGCACCGGCTATTTCTGTGTAGTTAGGACAGTTGGCCGCCATTTCCACCGTCGGTCCCTGCCCACTGATGAGCGCCAGCTCGTTCGCCAGCTCCTCGTGCGCCACCGCGTCGTAGTGCACAAGCAGCTCGCCCTTGTGCTCCAGCGTCCCGGAAAGGTAGGGGGCGGTGGAGCTCGGGCCGAACACCGACGCATAAGGCTCATCGGAGAGCATCACCACGAACACGTGCTTGATCGGCGGAAGCTTCTTCGCCGGGCCACTCGCGGATTCGGATTTGGAAGACCCACCCCCTGACCCTGAGGAGCCCCCTTCCGACCCCGACGAACCGCCTTCTGTAGCTGAGGAGCCGCTGGGGCTGGACGGAGCTTTCGCCGGGGTCGTGTGTGCTTTGGCGACAGGGGCAGGCGTCGGTTCGGGTTCCGATTCTGGAGATGAGGTTTCGTTGCCGGACGCTGAGGAGGACGCTTCGCTGCTCGAGGTGGCCGCCGTAGTACCTGAGGGCGCCGTCGCGGGCAGCACGACCTTTAGCGGCGAGCGCGCGGACGCGAGCGTGTCGCTGACTCTGGAGCTGGCGGCGTCGCCGAGGACGACGCCAAAGCCAAGGAAGACCAGCACGAGCAGTAGCGAGATCCGCAGCGGCGGCAGCCGCAGGCCCGAGCTCGTACGCTTTGGCGCGGGGGCAAGCGCCGCGGGCGCACTCGCGTTCTGCGGTCGAACGAGCGTTGCTGGCACCCGCCCGCTGACGCGTCCAAGCAATGGCTCGAGCAGCGGACTACGCGGACAGACACGCGCGCCACACCCGAGGCAGTAGCGCTGGTCGTCAGCGAGCGGGGAACCGCACTCCGGACACTGCTGGGGGCGCTCGACGCCCATGGCCCGACGCGTCCTACTCGTCCGGGCTCGCAGGATGCTCGACGGCGCCTGAGCCGGCCTGCTGGGCGAGCAGCGCGTCCATCACCGAGGTGGTCTGCTCGCTCTGGGCGACCACATCGCTCGGGATGCGCTCCATCAGCGTTCCACCGCACTGCCAGCAATACACGGCGCCACGACTGTGGGGCGCGCCGCAGCTGGGACAGCTACCGGCAACGCCATCGTGCTCCATCCGCAGGAGGCGCTCCACCTCGGCCAGCTCGGCGTCGCGTTCCTGTAGCACGGCCGCACGACGCACGAGTACGTCGAGGCGAAAATGGTCGCGAATGGCCATCTCGTAGGTGAGGCCTCCCAGGTCCCAGTGCATCTCAGTCACCTGCTGGGCGAGCGCATCGCGCTTGCGCTGCAGCTCCGAGCGAGCGTTGTCCTGCGGCGCCGGCGACGCCGCCGAGCCCAGCGCTGGCGCCACTGCCGAGCGAGCTGTGCCAGTCACCGGCACTGGAGGCGAAGGGGCTGCCTGCGGAGTGTCTTGGTCGAATGGGTCACGAAGGATGGTCATGATCTCAGCGGCTTTCAATCTTCGACGACGTTGGGGAGGTTCTTGGATTTTTCCTCGTAGCTCTTGCCTTTGGCCGACTTCAGGCTTTTCAGCACCGAAGACGGCGCCGGATGATTCACGCTTTCCCCAACCCCGCCTGGTGAAGACGTGGGGGGTTCCGCAGTTGAGCTCGCTCCGCTGTTTGAGACCTTGATGACCTTTGCGCCCGGGAAGCTCTTCTTCAGGCCTGAAAGCGCTTTTTCCGCTTCGGGCTTCTTGTTATAGATGCCCGAGTAGATCACGTAGCTGCCGGCACTCAGGCTGCTGAATTCTTCGGACTTCAGCGCCCCGACCGCCTTGGCCCCCTTGGCGCCGGCAGCGGACTTGGCGCTTTCCACGGCGCTCACAGCCGTGCCCGACTGGGGCAGCGTCTGCAGCTGCACCGTGTAGCCACTCTTGCCTGACTGCCAGTCGCCTGTGAACGAGGTTTCTGTGGAGGACGTGGTGCTAGCGCCCGTCGCGGGCGCAGCGGAGGCCACGGTGATCACCTGTGGTGGCGCCGCGGATTGCTTTGGGGCACCGGAGCGGCCAATCAGAACGCCTACGCCCATCGCCAGTAGCAGCACGCCCACGCCCGCGATCACCGTCGGCGTGTTGCCACGCTGAGATGAGCCAGCTGGGGATGGAGCACCAGGCGGGCTCGCCGGCGGAGCGACTGGCGCGGACGCCGGAGACTCCCCGTGCGACGGTGGCCCACCTAGCAGCACGCTGCTCATCGGGGCGCACCGCTCTCCGCACTGCAGGCAATACCGCTGGTCGGGTGCCAGCGGTGCACCGCAGCTCGCGCACTGTGCGCTGTTCGATTCCGTAGACAGGGTGACTACCTCAGTATTGGCGCTGGGAGCAACACGAGAGCGCGACCACAGCGAGGACCGCCGCGTGCGCCACGTTGCCGACATATGGTCGAGGCACACGCCCGCTCTGGCGTGACGATTTTGTGAAGGCTATGCGCATCACCGCGCGGGTCGCTATCGCGAGATGGACGCCGCCAGCGAATCTACGCGGCTACGCCATCGCTTTGCAACAGTGGCGCGTCGCCGTCCGACGAGCGCCCAGCGCGCACATTTGCGCGGGCGGAGATCTCCACATGCTGCGAGGGCTCCCACGCCAGCGGCGGTGCCTGCCCTACTTCAGTGGGCGCGCTTGCACGCGTGAGCAGTCCGACGTCGCCCACGCGCGCGGCAGCACACAAACCTGCAACCAGCGACATTACGACTATCCAGGCGGCGATGATGAGCAGGACGATCATTGTTGGAGCTCCGGGTTCGATGGCCGGTTCCTCACCAACCATATCAGGTTTATAGGCATCAAGCCCCCGCTCCACACGGACCGATCCGCAAGCTACGACTACGGTCAACCCCCTCCGCTACGATCCTGCTGTCATTCGTCCCGAGTCACCCGTATCAGCGCACATCCCAGATTGAAGCTCACGACAATGCACGCTCCCCGACCGCATCGAACGAGCGCTCACGGGGTTGGGAAGGCTGAGATCGCCGCCGCGCGGTCTGTAAGACGTGGCCAAACGCAGGACGCGACGCGTAAGGAAATGCGAGCACAGGGAGGGACGCCGGTATGAGGAGATCTACGATCGAGCGCACGAAGCTGTTGTCGGTGCTTGCTCTGATGAGCGCAGCCCTGGTGCTGCCGTTCGCCTCGCAGGCCGCGCCCGCCACCAAGGCTCCCGCGGCCAATGCCCCAAGCGTCAGTACCGGCGGCGTCACACGTGTGGTCGGCACATCGGCCGTGCTCGAGGGAACGATCAACCCTCACAACGTCGCGACGACCTACTACTTCAAGTACGGCCCCACAATCGCATACGGCTCGCAGACCACTCCCGCGAGCCTCCCAGCCGGCATCGTCAAGGTCAAAGTCAGCCAGCCGGTCACCGGATTGCTGCCGGGCTATCACTACCGCCTGGTGGCTACCAACGCGGACGGCCTCACAAAGGAAGGCCATGACCACATCTACACGGCCAAAGCCAAAAAGAAGAAAACCGCGTTCGTGCTGCCCAAGCTCTTCAAGCCGATCCCGCTGGGAGGAACCTTCATCCTCAGCGGCTCGCTGACCG
>JBEKAM010000171.1:0-8012 GCA_050015915.1 Solirubrobacteraceae bacterium | reverse complement strand
CGCAACCTCGCCGAGCACTTCCGCGATGGCTGCGAGATCCGCGGCACCACGCCGAGTTCGTGCGACGAGCCCCGTCGGTGGACGCAGTCTTACTGAGCCGTCGTGCGTCGCCTTGGTATTCCCAAGCGCGGTTAGTCTTCGCTCCGTGAGTGTTGCCTTTGAGTGAGGTGCGGCGAGCGCCGCAGCTGTGCGCCGGTTGAGTTGCTCGGGCAACGTTGGAAGCCGTCCCGCGCGGCGTGCGTCTTGGAGCTTGCCCCAACCTTCCGGCGGGGGTGGTAGTCCGCTGGCGGTGAGGTCGGTGAGCACCTCGCCCCACTCTGGCCCGACCCGTCCGATCAAGGCAACTAGCTCGGGTCGCCGTTCCACGACGAGCGCGATCTCATTGCGGCGGCCGGTCGCCCGCGTCCATGGCAGTTCGGCGAGGGCCTCGTAAGCCGACGTCTGCGCCCGGCGGCGCTTCAGACTGCCGCGCACGAGAAGTTCCAGTAGCACGAGACGCTCTTCCAGTGTCTCCCACATCATGCTTCTGACCTCGTGCGACGCCCGCTAACGAGCACCTCTTCGCGACCATCCGGCGTCGTGCGGCGCACGAGCCGGTAAGTCGTATTGCCCTCCGCGCGCGCGACCTCGGGTGCAGCGATGAGGAGCTGCAAGTCAAGCGTCTGGCAGAGGTCGAAGAGCACAGCGAGGTTATCATGTGATAGGCGGTTCGCTTCATCGAGAAAGAGGAAGCGCAACGATCCATGAGACTTCTTCCCGCGCAGAAGCGACGCGTCGCGCTCCCATTCAGTGAGGACCACCATCATCAGGGCAGCGCCGACGCCGATCGCTTCACCCGTCGAGAGGCGCGTCGGATTGGCGATCTCCCAGTCGGCGCTCGCCTTGCGTCGGATCTCAACCTGCAGGTGCACGTACTCCCGGTAGTCAAGCAGACGCTGCCCGCCAGTGCGCCCGCCGCCATAGCGGCGGAAGATCTCATCCAGGGCGACCTCGATGGGCAGATCCTCCTGGAACAGGAGTTCCTGTGCCGCACCCTCGCGGAGCGCACGCAGGACCTGCTCCATCTTCTCGACGGGATGCAGGCGGACGCGGATCCCTTGGATGCTCCCGAAGCTTACGCCCTCAAGGTTCTTGTTCAAGCGACTGACCTGGCCGCGAGCCTTGCGGATCTGCACGTCGATGCCGCGCGCCACATCCTCGCTTGCGCCGCGCAGATCGTTCTCCTGGCGCGACAGTCGCTCCTCGAGGCTCGTGAGCTGATCGCGAAGACGAAGGAGTGCCTCGCGTGGATCGTCGACCTCCGCAATTTGAGCGGGAAGACGGCGACGAAGCCAGTCGCGCACCGTGAGCCACAACTCGAGCATCCCATCAGCGAAGTCCGCGTCGGACATGTCGCGCAGAACCTCGAGTTCGGTGAGCAAGGTTGCGCCGCCTTGAGCACCGCCAAGGCGCTCGAGGAGGAGTGTTCGCTGCGTCTGCGCTGCCTGGACAAGATTGACTTGGCCGCGTACGTCACTCAGATCGTTCTCGCCAGGGGAGAGGACGCCCCCAAGGAGATTATGCTTCATCGCTCGTTCGCGCAGCCGTTCCCATCGGGCAACGGCCGGCTCGGCTTCACGTCGCTCGCTGGCCAATTTCTCGTCGGCCTCCTTCGCGCGCTTCTCAGCCTCCCGGTAGTCACCTTCCTGACCTCCGCGGGTTCCGAGCAGCTCATCACGAAGCGTGTTCTGGGCGTGCAGCTCGCGGTCGATGCGCGAGAGCTCTTCACCGGCGACGCGCAGGGCGTCCGCGGTGGGCGCGGGAATCTCGATCGACTCGAAGCGCGCTCCAGCCGCCATATGCTGTTGTGTCGCAACCCGTCGTCGACCGTCGGCATCCTGCCAGCGCGAGGTCGCCTCGTCATAGCTCGCGTCGGCGCCTTGTGCTAGGCGCTCCGCAGCCTGTTGTGCCGTCTCGGCCTCGCCAAGCTGGGCTGCAAGCGCGGGGACAAGAACCTGGTCATCGGCCAATCGTCGCGGTGCCTCGGACCAGCTGAGCGCCTCGGCATTTCCGCGGACATATTCCAGTGCATCGATGGCGGCATCCAAGCGCTCTCGCTGGCGCCGCAACTCATCGACGCGCAGGCCCAGGCTCGCGAGCTCATCGTCTTCAAGCGGCCGGCTTCGAAGAACCGGGAGATCCTTGTCGACGATCTCCGCAGCGGGCGCCACCCGCGCCACCTCGACCTGCGCCGCGAGGGCCGCATGGTAATCTCCTTCAATCGACTGCAGACGATCTACGTGGTCCGGCGGATCCAGGAGGAACGCCTCGGAAAGCAGGCCGCGCAACCCATCGATGCGCGGACGCAGTGCTCTTGAAGATTCAGCGTGCCGTACCCACTCGTCGCGCAGAAGCTCGGTCTGCGCCTCTGCCTCCGTGATCTTCCGCCGTACATCGGCCAGCTCTGGCGCCGGGTTGCCTCCAAGCCAGATCGCATGGCCGGCGAGGAGTGCCTCACCGTCGAGCGTCAACCGCTCGAGATGCCTTCGCTTCGCACGCAGCTCCTCGATCTCCAATACCATCTCCTCAGCCTTAATACGCAGCTCAGACGCTCTGGCTTCGCGAGCGCGTCGACCAAGGCGCGGTCGAACAGGGATCCTTGAGACGCGGAGCGCGATCCCCTCATCGACGACGACATCCGCGGCGCCGTCCGCGGCGCTGACAGCTGAGGATGCCAGGTCTTCGAGGTTTGCGCCGCGTGACACGAGCAGCACGTCTACAAGCGTCTGCGGCCGGCTCTGCATCGTAAGCGCTGCCGAGTGCGGATCATCGACGACCAGTGCCTGGGCGAGCGGACCGAGCCTGGCCTCGAGGACGCCCGCCTCGTTCAGCCCAATATCTTCAAAGCTAATCGCCACGAGGTCCGCCCCGATCTCGTCCTTCAGCCGAAGTAACTCCGGTGCGAACGGCCCTCCCGCAGCGATGAGTTCGCGCGCCTCACGAATGAGGCGCTCTTGCGTCTCGAGCGTCGCCTCTTCCGCCTGGCGAATCGATGCGAGACGCTCCGCGACGGTAGCGCGCGCAGTATCGAGGCTTGCGCGATCGAGGACAAGAGACCCCAGGTGCTCACCGAGTCGCCTCGCGCGTGCGTCGTGCTCCCGCCACTCTGGCTCGCTCGCGGCAAGATCGTGCCTCCGGCCTTCGAGCTCATTCAGGCGGCGACCAACGTTCGCGACCTCCACCTGTACGGAACGCTTCGCCTCCTCATGCTCCGCGCGCTCGGCCTCCACGCCCTCGAGACGCAACCGTACCATCGTACCCGCCGGCTCCCGGGACAAGGCGACGTCAAGCCTTTCAGCCAGCGTCCGAACGCACGCTTGACGCTCGGCGAGTTTGCGCGCTTCGCCGAGATCCCTTGTAAGCGAAGACAGGCGCCCCGCCAAGGCGACCTGATCGCGATATCGACGCAGGGCGCTCGTCGCAATCCCATCAGCGTTCCCGAGTGTCACGTCACCGGAAACGAGGAACCTCAGCGCTCGAAGCACCTCGGCGTGCCGACGCCGGTGCTCGCCAGCATCGGCGAGGCGAGTGCTTGCCTCACGGCGCGCGCGGTCGACCCCGGCGAGTTCGCTCTGAGCTCGTATCAGATGCTCGTCAAAATCCCATGCCGCGATGGAAACACCGCCAAGCAGCTCTTCGGCCTCACGCTGCCGGCGCACAGCTTGACGGTAGGCGCCCGCTCGACGATGCAGCTCTTCGATCCCACGCTGGATATCGGCAAGTCCGGAAGCGGCCCGCTTGTAGTTCTCCTGCGCGCGCCGCAGTTCGTCGCGTCGCCGACTGCGAACGTCGTCGGATTGAGCGCGCGTTGCGGCGGCGGTGCTGAATTCTTGGTCCGCAGCTTGAAGTGCAATCAGGCAGCGCGCTAGCTCGTCTGCGGCAGCCAGCGCATCACGTACCCGGGCAACCCAGGCCTTAGCTGACTCGAGAGCACGCTCGATCTCTTCGCGCTGCGCCTCAATCCTTGCGAGCGCCGACACCGTCTGTGCGAGTGCGTCCGCGGCCGCGGTCTGCGCTTGGAGCGCCGTTGTCCGCGCCGCCTCTGCTTCGGCTACGCGACGCGAAAGGTCATCGGCACGTTCCCGCGTAGCGAGGAAGGCCGCGGCAAACATGGTTTGGCCGGCCTTGAACACGCCGCCGATCTCCTGCTCAAGGCGCCGCGACTCCTGCACCTCGGTACGCGTACGCCGGCAAGCGTCGAGGTTGGCCTTCATGCGGTGGAGCGTATCAGCAAGGCCTCCTTCCTCCTTGAGCAGGAAATCACGAAGCTCGGAGGTGAGTGCGCGCGAGATACCCCCTGTCATGCTCGTGCGCAACATCTCGTTTAGCCTGTTGCGCTCTTCATCGGTACCGAGGCGAAGTGGAGTGACGCCCAGGTCGAAGAGCGCGGCGAAATAGTCACGGGCTGAGGGAAACACCTGCAGTCGGCCTCCCAAGCGGGCCGCATTCTCTCGAAGCTCGTGTAGCTCGGGGACGACTTCGGTATCTCCCTGCGCCATGAGAAGTAGATCCTGGAGTCGGACATCGTCACCGAGCCCTGCGATGATAAACGGCGTCGGTTCCACCGAGGGTTCGCCCTTGCGTTCGAGGTGGACCCCCGCGACCAGCCTGTGCTTGCCCGGGATCGCAAAGTCCATCGCGGCGTATGAGGGGCGCCCGGTCTCGCCAAGCCTGCCCCAGATACCCTTATCGCCTCCCGTCGCACCGGTCTCGCCAAGATTGGTGAATCGTAGCCGCGACATGTCAGGCAGGAGCACGACGTAAGCGGCGATCATCACCGTCGTCTTGCCGGCACCATTGGCGCCTTCGAGCGCGGTCACGTGCTGATCGAGCAGGTAGCGCTCGTAGAACACGCCCTTCCAGTTCACCATGGCGAGAGCATCAGCGCGCGTGCGGTTCATCATGCGAGCTCCTCATCATTCGCACCATCGTCCTCGGTGCTCGCTTCGCCAAGGAGCGCCTCTCCGCGGGCGACGAGACGCTCGAGAGCCCCATTCAGATCCCGCAATCCACGGACGGGATCTGCAAAGCGCATGAGCGCGGGCCGAAGCCGCAGTCGCACGCCGTCGACGATGTCGACGAAGCCGAGGTCAGCGAGCCGCCGGAGCGCTTCACCAACCTGCGTACGAACCGTTTCCGCCGCGACGCGCTCGTCGTACTTACGCTTGCGCGGGTTCAGCGTACGCACGAGCACGTCGGTGCCGAGAAGTCCGGATAGTCGCTGCAACAAAACCTCGCGGCCGACGAGCCCACCGTGCTGAAGCGTCGCCGGGTCGAGGTAAAGCAACGCGAGCGTCTGCCCGACCAGCATTTCACCGGCAGACAGCTGCCGCCGGCCGAGTCGATCACCCGACGGCAGTAGGTAGAAGTAACCGTCGCTCTGCTGAACGAGCTCGCAGCCAAAGCGCCGATAGAACGGCTCGAGCAAGGCTTGCGCATCGACGAGATAGTCGTAGGCGGTGCCGTCATCTCGGCCAATATGCCGACCTCGCCGCAGCATGAGGTCGACCTCGGGGAAGTGCTCGTCGCCGATGGCTGCTTCAAGCGTATGAAAGGTCGAGTCCGTCACGACACGCCTTCGCGACCGCTCACCGTCCAGTCCTCGATTTCGAGCCGCTCTTGCACCAGCACCCATGGGCGCTCGCGCTCCGCGTGCACTGCTGCCAGACGGACGAGCGCATCAGCGACGCGGCCTGTGGCTGCATAGTGCGTGGAGTTCGGCAGCGCCGGCAGGACGCGCGAAGTGACATCGACCAGGGTATGCGCACCCTGTTGGACTGCCGCCACGACCATCGCCTCTATGTCGGCGAGCGCGTGGTCAGCGTCCATCCACTCGGGCGCGAACTCACGATCCGCGCGCGGCCTCGCCACCATCGGAAGCTCCACGCGTGCCTCGAGCTGGCGCAGCAGACGGATCGACGATGCGTCGGCGACGAGCAGGTGGAATCGCCGCGATGACCAGGCGGCTAGTTGGTCACGCAGCCGTTGGCTGAGCGCGCGATCCGGATCGAGGCGTACAACGTCTCGTAAATAGCGGTGCACGTACTGGTAGTACTCAGACCACGCGCGTTGCCGCGCACCGCCCCAGGCCGCGATGCGATCGACGTGCTCGATGACGCGCTGGACGGTTTCGTTTGCTTCTGTGATCTCGGCCGTGATGGCTAGAGTCTGGATCTCCTGGAGGAGCGCAACGAAGTGGTTGGTGTCGCGCAGCAGGATTTCGTTCAGCTCCCGCAGAGTGTTTGCCGTCGTGTCGAGGAGCGCCTGGCACCGGTCGACCGCACTGAACCAATCGGCCGACAGCATTGTCGCGATTTCCGCTTGCACTTCCTCCTGCTGAGCATCGAGCCCGCGCTGTCGGCGTTCAATGCCCGCGACGAGGTCGCCCACGGTCACCCGCAAGGGACCGACGACATTCCGTCGCCAGGCTTCTTCGCCGGCCACCTTCTTGGCAGCCGCCAACACCTCTGCGAGTTGCGCGCGGAGCGTGCCCGTGAGTAGAGTAAGGCTCTCACGCGTGAGCGCCTCGTCAGCGAGGAAATACTCGATGACAGCCGCAGCCAGCCGCGTCAGCGCGTACTCCCCCGCGCGCACAATCCCTGCCCCATCGACGCGAGCAAGCATGCGTTGTTCACGAAGCCTCTGGATCGCGTGTGTCGCGCGTTTGCGGGGATTGTCTGCGCCCGGCTCGACTACATCGCAAACCTGCTCGAACATATCGACGAGCATGTCTTCCTCGAAAGATGCCAGCGCCGCCTTGTCAGCCCTCAAGTAGAGCCCCGCGAGAAAGCACAGATCGACCGTTTTCAGATCGAGATTGACCTGGTCGCGCGCAAGCGACGCGATAGTGCGACTTGGATCGGGGGATGTCATCGTGGCGGCCTCTGGCAGATCTCCGGGCAGGACTTCATTGTGTTACGAGCCTACTCTCTGTAGTTATTCGCTCCGCTGTGCTGGGGTCAGTCAATGGTATCGCAAGCGTTGTGTCCACCGCGGGAAAAGCGCCGGGGTTCTGTTACGAGGCAACGTCTGAATTCTGCACGGCGCAGAAATGGCCGCCGGGCTCGTCCCCCTGAAACTCGAGAATCGCGGCAGCGTATAAGATACTGATGGAACTCTGTGAGGCCGACATCAGGTGCCTGGATGCTCATGCCCACTTCGGTAATTTCGTGTTCGACCGGACGGCGGAAGCCATTCGTCATTACAAGGCGGGCGTGCGGATTGGCGATCTGTCATTGGGGCAGAACTTCGAAGGGCTTCTCCGGTGGGGTGACGTTGACAACCGGCCGTTTCTCCGATGCATGGACGGGCACGGCCCTATGCTGGTGGCGTCCGGGTCGGTTCGAAGAGGCCGAACGTGTATTCGATCGCATGCTGTGGCTCAACCCGTTTGACAATCAAGGCGTGCGGGGCCTGATCGGTCCGTTCCGGGAGAGACTCAACTGGGAAGATGATTGAGCATGACCGCAACGGCGATGGGTCAGCGGGTTGATATTGAGAAGCTGCGGGCCGCGCTTCGGCACATGAGCCGCGGCAATCTCCTCAGCATCGCGAATCGGGCGATCGAACTAGTACCGCAGGCGCGACTCGGTTCGCTCGTAGCGGGCATGGTTCGGCTCGATCTGCTAATAATAAGCGAGGGGACGCGCGACTCCGCGACCCTGCTTGACGAAGTCCGGACATTTCACGACGCCTGCTTGCGTGGGGACTACTATGAGAGCTTCGCCGTGAATTCGAAGAACTACATGGACACTTCGAAAGGCACGGACGCCTTCATGGTGGAATTCGAGCGTCTGATCGACAAATGTATTCGCGCATCAGCGAGGGGGCGATCGTCCATCGTTCGTGAGGCCTTCGAATTGCTCTTCGCGCTACTCAGGCGTCTCGACATGGATCCCGACAGCGTGGTGTTCTTCGCCGACGAGGGCGGCTCATGGCAGGTGGGTGTCGACTGGCGGGCTGCCTTGGCCGCG
>JBEKAM010000170.1:0-8014 GCA_050015915.1 Solirubrobacteraceae bacterium | reverse complement strand
CCTCGACGCGGCGATCCGTGAGCGCCAGCTCTTCCTGCTGTATCAGCCCATCATCGATCTGGGCACGGGCGAGATCGACGGGATGGAGGCGCTTGTCCGCTGGCGTCACCCGCAGCGGGGCGTGGTGGAGCCAGCCGACTTCATCCCCTTCGCCGAGAAGACGGGGCAGATCATGGCAATCGGCCGCCTGGTTCTCGAGGAGGCCTGTCAGCAGGCGGCCGCGTGGGCCGCGCAAGGCCACCGAATCAGCATGTCGGTGAACGTATCCGCCTGTCAGCTCGACCAAGACGCCTTTCCCGAGGATGTCCGCGATGCGCTGGAGTCCTCTGGAGTCGAGCCTTCGATGTTGACGCTGGAGATCACCGAGACGGCGCTGATGCGAGATGTTGCCGCTGCCTCGGAGCGGCTGCGAGGCGTCAGAGAGCTGGGTGTGCGGGTCGCGCTTGATGACATCGGCACAGGGTCAAGCGCTCTCGCCTACCTGCGCCACTTCGCGCCTGACTCGATAAAGATCGACCGAAGCATCACCGCGGGACTCACCGACCCCGGGGGATCGGCGGCGATCATCCACATTCTTGTGGAGTTCGGCAAGATCTTCGGCATCGACGTCCTCGCCGAGGGCATCGAGGTGCCCGAGCAGCTCGCCCATCTCCAGCGCGAGCGCTGCGATCACGGGCAGGGGTTCCTGTTCGCACAACCGCTCGACGCAGACGAGATCGCCCGCTTGCTCACGCGAGACTCGTCGCGGCGCACAGCGGCCACGATCCTCTGAGCGAGGTCCGCGCGGACGGTCTCGCGGCTTTCTCTAAAGTCGCCCGATCACTCAAGGCAATCCGATACACCTGCGCCCCACCGCGCCGCTAGCCGAGCGCGTGATGCTCCCTGGCGACCCCGGGCGCGCGCTGGCGCTTGCCCAGGCGCTGCTGGATCGGCCGCTCATGTTCAACCACCATCGCGGGCTGTGGGGCTATACGGGCACAGCGAGCGACGGCGAGCCGCTGACGATCCAGGCGACGGGGATGGGTGGCCCGTCGGCGGCGATCGTGCTCTCAGAGCTGATCACGCTCGGCGCCAAGCGCGCGATCCGCGTGGGAACGTGCGGCGCGCTCGTGTCGGGCTTGGAGCTCGGAGCACTGGTGATCGCGCGTGAAGCCCTGTGCGCGGACGGAACCTCGCGGGCGCTGGGCGCGGGCGAGCGGACGAGCGCTGACGACGGCCTGACGGCAGCGCTCGCGCGGCACGCGCCGACGGCGCTACAGGGGGCGGTGGTGAGCGTCGACCTGTTCTACGGCGGCGATCCTCACGAGGATGCGGGCGACGCACTGGCGGTGGAGATGGAGGCGGCAACGCTGTTTGCGATCGGAGCCAATACGGGTGTGCCGGTGGCGTGCATGCTGGTGGTCTCGGACACGTTCGACGCTGACGATGCACGCCAGCGGATCGACGATCACGTGCTGGTGGAGTCCGCGGAGAAGATGGGCAGGGCGGCGATTGCCGCCCTCAGTGGCTAGGTACCGCTCAGGCTTTCGCTGGTTTAGCGCGGGTGTTTTTCGCTTTGGTGGCGCTGGCTTTTGTCCGCGGCTTGGAGCCTTGGTCGAGCTTGTCAGTGAGCCGCTTCAGTTGAGCCTCGATCGCGCTCAGGCGCTGGTCGATGTCCGAGTTATCCCCAGCGCGATCAAGGCGGTCGACGCCGTCCTCGATGCCCTCCAGCCGGTTGGACACCGAGCGCAGGCGCCGCGTGAGCCTTTCGATGTCCGCAGCGGACGGGATGTTGAGCGCGCCCATCGCCACCTCTTGCGCCTGGACTGCCTTCTCGCGCGCGTCAAATGCACGCCCGATGGCGCCGGTGAGGAGGGGATTCTCGAGCAGGTCGGATAGCGCCTTGCCAAGTCGCTCCTCGGTGGTGCCGCTCAGCCGCTCGCGCAGGCTCCTGGCGACGTTGTTCGCATCGGACATGCTCTGCTCCTGGTGGTCGATTCGGCTGACGCCCGGGATGGGCTTGTTCGGATGCTGACAGCCGTTGGTCTAGTTGGAAGGACAGCCGTTGGTGTAATTGGAAGGATACGGTGCAGCAATGCCCCAACCGCTGTTCGTCTTCATCCAGTTCGAGTTCCCCTGGACCCTCGGCCCGGCCGACGGCCGCTATCTGGTTCGCCGCGAGGAGGACCGTGAGCCCGAGCGCGTGGTGGTGCTCGGCGCGCTGGAGACGGCCCGCCAGCCGCTCGTCGGACCGACCGCGCTGGGCCTGCTGTCCGGGCGCCGCGGCAAGCGCAGCCCGGTCGTGCCCGCCGGCCCACAGCCCGCCCCGGTGGCCACAACACGAGTGACGGTGATCGATCCGGTATCGCTTTCGGCGGAGAGCCAGGCACGCGCGTGGCTGGCGGAGCTCGACCGCGATCGTGAGGTACAGGCCGCCGTTGCGATCCTCAACCGCGTGGTGCACTCGCATCGCATCGCGGCCGCCGACCCCTACATACATGAGGTCTCCGCTGCCCAAGCGCTCGTGATCAGGGCGGGATGGGGCGAAGGCGAGCAGGTGGCCGACGGACGCTGGCTACACGCACGGGCGCTACCCACGCCGACGATCGCGCAGCGACCCGCTGGCTCACGGCGGCGAGGCCCGGGACGCGACCGTTCCGCAGCTCTACGTCCCCAGGAGCGTCTTGCGGCGCTGCTGGGCGTGCGCGACGCGACGCTTGTGTGCGAGGAGCTGGCTCTACGCGCACGCCAAGATCTCGACCACGGCCGCGTCGCACACGCTGCACTGGAGCTCGAGCACGCGTATGCACTGGCGGTGCATGAGCTGGGTGGCGAGAGCCGCCAGGATCTCGCCATCCGTGTGGCGGAGCTCGAGCAGCTGCGCGCCGGGGTACAGGAGCAGGCGGCACTGGCGAAGAACGGGGCTGCCCCTGAGGAGAGCTCCGCAAAGCAGCCAGACGAGGACGTCGTCGCACACGCGCTCGAGCGCCTGCAGGCCGCACTTCGAGCGCGTACGGCTGCCGGCTTCGCCTGACTGGGCGCGCGTCAAGCGGAGAACGCTGTGCGCGCGTAAAGTGATGGCAATGGATCCCACCACGACCGCGATCGGCACCTGGAGCGGCGGGCGCTTCATGCATTTCGGCGAGCCACTGTCAGACGAGCGTCTGCACGCGCTGCTGCGCCCGGGCGCAGGCATCGACACAGTGATCACCGCCGACGTCTATGGGGCGGGCGAGGCCGACCGTGTGCTCGGCTCGGCGCTTGCAGGCATCGAGCGCGACAGCTACTGCCTCGTCGGAGCGATTGGCCATGACTTCTACACCGGCGAGCGTGACGGCGCGAAGGGCTTTCCCCGCTTCACCGACCCGCGTCTTCGCAAACCGAGCGAGTACGCCGAGTACATCCGTATGGCCACCGAGCGCAGCCTCGAGCGCTGCGGGGTCGACCACTTCGATCTACTGCTGCTGCACAACCCCGACCACACGGGCTACTCGAGCCCGGTGGTGTGGGAGGGCATGCAGGCGGTACGAGATGCGGGACTAACGCGCCTGCTGGGCGTGGCTCCAGGCCCCGCCAACGGCTTCACGCTGGATTTGATCGACTGCATGGAGCGCTTCTCCGAGACGATCGACTGGGCGATGATCATCCTCAATCCGCTCGAGCCGTGGCCGGGCGATCTCGTGCTCGAAGCCGCTGCCATGCGCGGCGTGAGCCTGATCACCCGCGTGGTCGACTACGGCGGCGTATTTCACGACGACGTGCTGCCAGGCCACTCCTTCGCCGACTATGACCACCGCAAGTTCCGCCCAGATGGCTGGGTGGCAGCGGGGCGCGAGAAGCTCGAGCTAATGCGCCCAATCGCCGAGCGTCACGGTCTGACGATGCTGCAGCTGGCGTGCGCCTGGAACCTGGAAATGCCTCCGGTGCACTGCGTAGCGCCAACGCTGATCCAAGAGCGCGGCGCAAACGCCCGCCCGGTCGAGGACAAGCGCGCGGAGCTGGCAGCCGTGAACGCACTTGCAGAGGCGGGATTCGGGCTGAGCGCCGAGGAGCTGAACGCGATCCGCCAGATTGGCGAGAACGCAGGCTGCATGGCGCTGAAGGGCGCGAGCGTCGAACACGAAGGTCCGGCGCTCGCCGACCGCTGGCCCGTATACGAGGACCTCACGGGGGTAGCGCAGCGCTGGGGCATCGACCCCGTACGCGACCTCGCCCAGCACGAGCTCGCAGCCGGTTAGATACGACGACCGGCAAACCGGTTGGACACGATTAGAAAGGGGCAGCTAGCCCTCATGACCACAACAAGCAGCCAGATTCCCCAGATTTCACTTCGCGACGGCGAGAAGATCCCCCAGCTTGGCTTCGGCGTCTTCCTGGTTCCGCCCGCGGAGACCATGGAGGTCGTCTTGCAGGCGTTGAGCACAGGCTACCGCCACATCGACACCGCCGCCGCGTACCGCAACGAGGCGGAGGTCGGGCAGGCGATCCGCTCCTCGGGCCTCGAGCGCAGCGATGTGTTCGTGACGACCAAGTGCTTCAACGACGACCACGGCTACGAGCAGGCCACACGTGCGCTGCACGCGAGCCTCGAGCGCCTGGAGATGAGCCACGTGGATCTCTACCTGATTCACTGGCCGGTGCCATCGCACGACAAATATGTGGAGACGTGGAAGGCGTTCATCGACATGCGCGCAGAGGGCCTCGTCCGCTCGATCGGCGTGTCCAACTTCCAGCCCGCGCACCTCGAGCGGATCATCCGCGAGACTGGCGAGACGCCCGCGATCAACCAGATCGAGCTGCACCCCTACTTCCAGCAGCGCGGGCTGCGACACGAGCACGAGCAGCTGGGGATCGTGACCGAGGCGTGGAGTCCGCTGGCGCGGGGCAAGCTACTCGGAGATCCCGTGATCGAGCAGATCGCCGAGGCTCACGAGAAGACTCCCGGACAGGTCGTTCTCCGCTGGCACCTGCAACTCGGCAACGTGGTGTTCCCCAAGTCCGTGACCCCGTCGCGCATCGAGGAGAACTTCAACGTCTTCGACTTCGAGCTCAGCGCCGCTCAGATGAAGGCGATTGATGAGCTCGACGCGGGAGATCGCATCGGGCCGGACCCGGACACCTTCGTCCGGCCGTAGGCCACGCCCGATGGCGGCGCTCGACCAGCCGCCGGGGAGCCGCGGGATCGCGCTCAGTCGACCCCGAGCGCTGTGCACAGCGCGTCCAGCTCAGCGACGACATCGCCGCTGAGGCGGATGCTCGCGAGCTCGTCAAGCGGCGTGCGTCCCTGCGTGACGATTGCCACGCACCCACCGCGGGCGTGTGTCAGCCTGGGCAAGCCAGCGACCGGGTGAACCTCCAGCGAGGAGCCCACGCACAGCAGCACCTCCGCGCCTTCACATAGCTCCCGTGCGCGCTCGAGCGCGAAGGGGGAAAGCATCTCGCCGAACAGCACCACATCGGGCTTTAGCGGCTGCCCACACTCGGCGCAGCGAGGGACGCCGTCCACGGCAGAGGCTAGGCGACTGCTGACATCCTCGAGCGTGACGCTCGCGCCACAGCCAAGGCAGGAGCAGCTGGCGATACTGCCGTGCATCTCTACCAACTCGTCCGTGCCCGCCTTGCGATGCAGCATGTCGATGTTCTGGGTGATTACCGCGTCGAGCAGGCCACGGCGCTCCATCGCCACAAGCGCGCGATGAGCACCGTTGGGCTGCTTGTCATCGAGCGTGGCGAAGCGCTGGCCGTAGAAGCTCCAGAAGCGCACTGGGTCGCGGCGGAAGGCGTCGATGTGGGCGACCTCCATTGGGTCGACGTCCTCCCACAGCCCTTTTTGAGTGCCCGCCCGCCCGCGGAAGTCGGGGATGCCGGACGGCACCGAGATGCCCGCGCCGGTCAGCGCCACCACCGAGCGGGCCCGCCCGATCAGCTCCGCCAGCCGCTCGGTCTGCTCTGCCTCCGTACCAGCCACGCCAACCAACCCGGCGGCCGGTAGGCCGCCCCTATCAACAACCTCACTCACCTTTGAAGTGCGGCGCGCGTTTGCCAAGGAATGCGCTGATCCCCTCTTTGCCGTCGGCACTGGTGAACACTGCCGCGAACGCCTGCTTCTCTGCCTCGATGCCCTCATCGAGGTCGCCCGCGGCGGACACGCGCTTGATCTGCGCGACCGCAAGCGGTGCCTGGGAGGCAAGCTTGCGCGCCCACTGCAGGGCGGTGTCGAGCAGTTCATGGTCGTCCACGAGGCGGTTGACGAGACCCAGCTCGAACGCTTCGTCAGCGAGTATCGGGTCGCCGACGAGGTTCATCTCCAGCGCCTTGTTTTCGCCCACAAGGCGCGGCAGGCGCTGGGTGCCGCCGAAGCCGGGGATGATCCCCAGCTTGATCTCCGGCTGACCGAATATCGCCGAGCGCGCAGCGATGCGCACGTCACACGCCATCGCCAGCTCGCAGCCGCCACCGAACGCGAGACCGTTGACGGCGGCGATCGTCACGATCCCCTCAGACCCGAGCTCTTTGAAGAGGGCGTGCGCACCGTTGACCAGCGCGGCGCCCGAGGACTCATCCAGCGTGGTGAACGCCTTGATGTCGGCGCCCGCGCAGTACAGGAAGGGGTTGGAGGACGCGATCACAAGCGCACGCACGCCGCTGGCCTTCGCCTTCGCCCACACCTTGCCCAGGTCCTCCACCACCTGCGGGGAGATCGAGTTCATCTGCCCGTTCGCCAGCCACGCGATCGCCACCCCATCCGCGCGCGTCTCGAGCTTGACCACCTCAGCCGGCTGCTCCGCGTCGGCCTGCGGATACGCATAGAAGCCCTGCCCGCTCTTCTGTCCCAAGCGACCCTGAGCGACCAGGCGGCGCAAGATCGTCGGCGGCGTGAAGCGCTCACCGTAGCTCTCCTGCGCGTTCTCCATCCGCTCGAGGATCGTGTCAAGGCCCTCGCTGTCGGCCTTCATAAACGGCGGCAACAGCCCCCTGCGCGGGTCAAGGCCAGCGCCCGCCATCATCCCGAAGTCGATGTCGCGGTGGGTCGCCACACCCTCCTCAAGTACCAGGCACGCCTCGATCAACGTCTTCAGCGAGAGCATCTCCACGAGCTCCGCCACGTCCGGTGCGGCGTCGCCCTCGATGTTCGGCTCGCCCCGGGGGTCGTAGAAGCCATCTCCCCCGGTCTTCGCGCCAAGCTTGCCGTTCGCTACGAGCTTCTGCATGCCCTTGGGCACGTAGAAGCGTTCCTCACCGTAGGACTCCACCAGATGCTCGGCCACGTGCAGAACCGTGTCCAGCCCAAGCAGGTTGACGAGGTAGTAAGGGCCAACGGGCGTCACACCAGCGGCGCCCACCCCCTCGTCGATCTGCTTGATCGACAGGCCCTTTTCCTCCTGCTCGCGCCAGATCTCAGAGATGCCCGCATTGAGGATGCGGTTGACCACGAACCCGGGTACCTCAGCGCACGTAATCGGCTGCTTGCGAATCGCCTGGGCGAAGGTGATCGCCGCGGAGACCGTCTCCGCCGAAGTCTCCTCGCCCTCCACGATCTCGATCAGCGGCATGATCGACGCGGGGTAGAAGTAGTGGAAGCCGACCACGTTCTGTGGGCGCAGCGTCGCTTCGCCCATCTCCGTGATCGACAGCGACGAGGTGTTCGACGCGAGGATCGCGTGGCCCGGCGTCGCTGCGTCGAGCTCCGCGAACACCGCCTGCTTGATGTCCATCCGCTCGGGCACCGCCTCGACCACGAAGTCGACCTCGCCAAAGGCCTCATAGGAGGTGGTCCCGTGGATGCGCCCTACGATCTCCGCGATTTGGGCCTCGCCCTGCTCGGCGGAGAGCTTGCCTTTCTCGACCAGTTTTCCGACCTGGCCGCGCGTGACGTTAGTGGCCTCATCCAGGCCCGCCTGCACGAGCGCGTCATCGATGTCCTTGAGCACCACAGGAATGCCTGCGGCGGCGATCGTTTGGGCGATCTGGCCGCCCATGGTGCCTGCGCCCACGACGGCGGCTTTGAACACGAACATGCTTTTGGTCTCCTCTG
>JBEKAM010000169.1:0-8094 GCA_050015915.1 Solirubrobacteraceae bacterium | reverse complement strand
CAGCGCTCTGCATGGTGGACTCGAACAGCACCGCCCGGTCCTTGCCCGCGCCCTTGGCCATGTACAGGGCCAGGTCCGCGTCACGCAAGAGCTGATCCGTGCTGGCGCGCTCGCCGATCGCGATGCCGATGCTTACCGTTGGGGTGAACGGGCGACTACCCTCGTCGAGCGTCACCCCGCTACGCATAACCTCGATGATGCGCTCGGCGACGAGCTCCGGGGGACGCTCGCGGAGGCTCGACTCGAGCAGCACGATGAACTCGTCCCCGCCGAGGCGGCCGACCGTGTCCTCGTCTCGCACGACCTGCTTGAGTCGCTCTGCCACGACCCGCAGCAACTGATCTCCGGCGGCGTGCCCGAACGTGTCGTTGACATGCTTGAAGCGGTCGATGTCGACATACAGGGCCGCAGGCACGATCTCGGGATTGCGTCGCGCCCGCGCCAGCATCCGCTCGCCCTGATCGAGCACCAGGGCGCGGTTCGGCAGCCCCGTGAGGGCGTCGTGGAGGGCCTGGTGGGAGATCTCGCGGGTCTTCTCCCTGACTATCGCGATCGCGCGTGCGCGGCTCGTGCCGAGCACGAACACGAGCAGGCCGAGCAGCACGCTCACTGCGATCCCGCCGACCAGCAGCGTCAGCGCATCCGGATCGCTGAGTGTGCCCGTCGCGACCGCTCCACCAGAGACCTGCATCGTCCAGCCGTAGCCGAGGCTGACCGTGGTCCGCTGGCTGTCCGGCACTACGCGGCCGACGCGGAAGCCGACCTGGGGCAAGGCGCTGCCGTAGAGGAGCTCCACCGTCATCCCCGGGTGCCCGCGCAGAGCTTCGGCGAGGATCTTCTCCGGTAGGACGCTTACCGAGAAAGTCCCGATGAAGGCGCGAAGGCGCTTGGCGATCGTGTCCGGCACGACCCCGCCTCGATATATCGGACTCTCGATCACCAGCACCGTGGTCGACCCCGAGCGGTAGGGCAGGTACGCGTTGGTCCCGCTGGCTCGGGTCGCCAGGAATGCCTCGCGTAGTCGCTTCTGGGCGCAGTAGTCAAAGCCGGGCGGTACGGCGGCGGTGGATTGGGTCTTGCGTGCGATCGACAGTGCGACCAGGCAATAGAACGGGCGCAGCCCCGGTGGCAGCAGCTGGAAAGGACGCCCCTCCGAGATCGCGATGGCTGGATCGGCACGCTCGCGAGCCGCGAACGCGCCCAGGCGCGCGGCGGTCACGAGGACCACCTCACCGCCGCCTTCGAGCTCTGGATAGCGAGCAAACGCATCCATCGCCACGCTCCAGCTTTTGAAGGCCGCCTCCGAAGCGTTCGGATTGCTTGCGATGTACGCACCGGCGCCGACAACCAGATCTTCCTCGTGCTGGGCCGCGAGGGTAAGGGTCGCTGCGATCGCCGCCCCCGCAGCTCTGAAAGTCGCGCGCGCTTGCTGGCGGTCGTTCTTCGCGTCGAGTCGCGCAGCGAACACCATGCCCAGCGTCCCGCATGTGACCAGCAGCAGGGCGACGGCGATCCAGATTCCGCGCTGCCTCGCCTCGCGGTGTGGTCCACACACCCGGCTGAAGCGCTGCAGCTGTCGCATGCGGCACACATCGGGCTGGTGCGCGAATAGCTGAACGGTAGTTGTCCCTACGCGCTCATTTAGACTTCGGACGGGATGATCGCCCACCCTCTGCCCGTTGCGCCGTTCGCCTGAGTGGCCAAACGCGCAGATGAACCCGCTGGCGACACGGGCGAGCTGACGCTCGCACAGGTTGCCGCACGCGCAGGCGTCTCCCAGGACACGGTCAGGCGCTGGGTGACCAAAGGGCTGGTACCTGGGTATGAGGCCCCGCCTACCCGCTGGACGCCCGCCGCCGCCGCCTACGTGCGTGTCGTCGCGCGGCTGCGTGCCCGTGGGCACTCGCTCGAGCAGATCAAGCGCGCCAGCGACAACGGCCAGCTGGCGGTCGGCCCGATCGAGAGCCTGCTCAGCTACTCGGGCCCCAGGCGCTCGCTGCGCCAGGCAGCTCGCGTCAGCGGGTTGGATCCGGCCCTGATCGAACGCGTCTACGCCACCTGGGGGCTGGGCACACTGCTCGCCGAGGGAGTCTCCGACGAAGACCTACAGATGCTCAAATACGCCGCCGCGGTACTCGACGCGGGCCTGCCCTTGCCGGCGTTCCTGCAGCTGATGCGCGTCTACGGGCAGGCCGTCGCGCAGATCGCCGACGCGGAGGTACGCCTGATCCACCTTTACGTTCATGAGCCACTGATGCGCGCGGATGTCCCCAGCGAGGAGATCGCCGAGGAGATGGAGGGGCTCACTCGCGACGTGCTCCCGTTCGCCGCGCCGTTCATGAACTACCTCCACGGCCGTCTGCTCGCGCACTTCGTCGAGCAAGACATGATCGGTCACATGGAGGCCGACCTCAGCGCCGACGCGCTCGAGGAGGGCCGCGTGCGGGTGGCGATCGCGTTCGCCGACATCGCCGGCTACGCGCGCTTGACCGTCGAGCGTGGTGATGAGGCGGCGCTCAGCACCGTCGAGCGCTTCGTCGAGGCTGTTGCGCTGACGCTGCCGGTCGACGCGCGGGTGATCAAGATGCTCGGCGACGAGGTCATGGTCGTGGGCTCAGACGTTGCCTCCCTCACAGTCTGGGCGGTCGCGCTGCAGGCACGGATTGCGCCCGACGATCCCCGCGCTCGAATCGGCATCCACTACGGCGAGGCGCTGTATCGCGACGGCGACTACTACGGGCGCGAGGTCAACCAGGCAGCGCGAGTCGTCGCGCGAGCTGGCGGCGGCGAGGTGCTCGTGACACGCCCTGTCGTGGAAGCTGCCACCGGCGTGGATGGCCTGGAGTTCGATCGCATCGGCGAGGTCAGGCTCAAGGGCTTCTCCGAGCCCACAGAGCTGTTCACCGCCACCGCCCGCAAGGGGTAGCCCGAGATGGTGTGCGAGGAAGTCCGCGAAGCCGTCGCCGGTAGCGGTCTGTTCGCCCGCGACAGGTCCGTCGTGGCGATGCTCTCCGGCGGGCGCGACTCGACCTGCCTGCTCGACGTGGCCGTCGCGCTGCTCGGCCCCGGTTCGATCAGCGTTCTGCACGTCAACTACGGCCTGCGCGCGGACGCAGACGGCGACGAGCGCCACTGCGTGGCGCTCTGTCAGCAGCTGGGGGTGGAGCTCGAGGTCGTGCGTGCCGATGGGGCACCGGGGCCCAGTGCACCGACGGTGACCGATGCCAATGCGGGGGAGGCCGGAGACTGGGGAGAGAGTGTGAGCGATGGTCGACCACCCGGCAATCTGCAGGCCTGGGCTCGCGATCTGCGCTATGCACATGCCACCCGCGTGGCGCTGGCGCGCGACGCGTTGATCGCCACCGGGCACACCGCCGACGATCAGCTCGAGACGATCCTCTACCGGCTCGCCGCTTCGCCTGGCCGACGCGCCCTGCTGGGGATGCCCGCCGGCGAGGGTCGTTTGATTCGCCCGCTGCTCGCCGTCAGTCGCGAGCAGACCGCCGCCTACTGTGAAGCCCGGGATCTGCAGTGGCGCGAAGACGAGAGCAACAACGACGAGCGCTTTGCAAGGGCGCGTGTGCGCAACCGTCTCGTCCCCGCGCTGCGGACGGTGCACCCCGCAGCTGCCGCCAACGTGCTTAGGACCGCTGCGCTGCTACGTGAGGAGACCGAGCTGCTGGACGGCCTCGTCACCGCGGAGCTCAAAGGCCGACGCAGCATCGCCCTCGCGCGCCTGGGCGAGCTGCCGAGCGCGCTCGCGCGGCTGATCGTCGTGCGGCTCGCCGAGGAAGCCGTCGGTACATATGTGCCGCAAGCCGGCGAGCGCGTGCAGGAGATCCTCGCGCTCGGTCGTCGCGGCGGGCACGCCGAGCTGCACGTGGGCGGACAGGCCGGGGCGGTGATTCACAACGGTGTACTGGAGATGACCAAGCTGGCGCCCCGCGAGTGACGGAGCGGCCTGCCAAGGCCCAGCGAGTGCCCACGTAGGGCCAGCCACGCCACCAACCCAGCCGCCCTCAGGCGGCTCCATCTAAATCATCTCTAGACTCCCACCAGTGGCCACACCCGCGCGCCCCTTGAGCGACCCTGATCTGGGCGAGGTGCTGGTAACGGCCGAGGATCTGCAGCGGCGCGTGCTCGAGCTCGGCGAGCAGATCTCAAGCGACTACCGCGAGCAGTCCTCCTCACTGCTGCTTGTCGGCGTGCTCAAGGGCGCCGTGTTCTTCCTCTCAGACCTCATGCGCTACATCGACATCCCCGTCGAGGTCGACTTCATGGCGGTCGCCTCCTACGGCTCCGCCACCGACTCCTCCGGAGTGGTGCGCATCCTCAAGGACCTCGACGCGGCGATCGAAGGACGCGACGTGCTGATCGTCGAGGACATCGTCGACTCCGGTCTCACACTCCAGTACCTACTGCGCAACCTCGGCTCACGCAACCCGCGGACGCTCGAGGTATGCGCGCTGTTGACCAAGCCTGAGCGGCGCAAGGTCGATCTACCCACCCGCTATGTGGGCTTCGAGATCGCCGATCGCTTCGTCGTCGGCTACGGGCTCGACTACGCCGAGCGCTACCGCAACCTGCCATACGTCGCCGCGCTGGAGCGCTAGATCGAGATCCCGCTCACCGATGCTCCGTACGCGCGTGGGGTGCGGGTGAGGGTCTCGATCTCCCGGAAAACCCGACCTTGCATGGTACGCTAGGGCACTGGTGACCACGACTTCAGACGGTGCCAGAACACTCAGGAACCAGCCATGAGCCGTTTCTTCAAGAGCGCCGCATTCCCAATCCTCATCGTCGTGGTGCTGGCTTTCCTCGCCGTAAAACTCGTTGGCAACAACTCGAGTAACCGGCGCGCTCACACCTACGAGACGCTCGTCAGCAAGGAACTCCCCAACAAGGAAGTCGCCACTGCGGTCTTCAAGAACAAGGGCAAAGCCCTCGAAGTCAAGCTGAAGAACAAAGAAAGCTATGAAATCGGGTATCTCGAACAAGACTCGCCCGAACTGGTGAAGGAACTGCGTACCGCCGGCGCGAACGTCAACTTCGAATCGGAAAAGAGCAGCGCCCTGTTGGGGCTGCTCACCTACATCCTCCCGTTCGCGCTGTTCCTCGGCTTCTGGATCTTCCTCATGAACCAGGTCCAGGGAGGCGGCTCCAAAGTGATGTCGTTCGGCAAGTCGCGCGCCAAGCGCATGTCCGCCGACTCGCCCAAGATCACCTTCCGCGACGTCGCCGGGGTCGACGAGGCCGTCGAGGAGCTCCACGAGATCAAGGAATTCCTCGAGAACCCCAAGAAGTTTCAGGCGCTCGGCGCGCGAATACCCACCGGCGTTCTGCTCTACGGGCCGCCCGGTACCGGGAAGACGCTGCTCGCCCGCGCTGTCGCCGGCGAGGCGGGCGTGCCGTTCTTCTCGATCTCCGGCTCCGACTTCGTCGAGATGTTCGTCGGCGTTGGCGCCTCCCGCGTCAGGGACCTGTTCGAGCAGGCCAAGCAGAACAGCCCCTGCATCATCTTCATGGACGAGATCGACGCCGTCGGACGCCACCGCGGTGCCGGACTCGGCGGTGGCCACGACGAGCGCGAGCAGACGCTCAACCAGCTGCTCGTCGAGATGGACGGCTTTGAGGCGAAGGACAACATCATCATGATCGCGGCCACCAACCGGCCCGACATCCTCGACCCCGCGCTGCTGCGCCCCGGGCGCTTCGACCGCCAGATCGCAGTCGACCGCCCCGACCGCAAGGGCCGCGCGAAGATCCTCGAGGTGCACACCCGCGGTAAGCCGCTCGCCAAGGTGATCGACATCGACGCGCTCGCCGGCCAGACCCCCGGATTCACCGGCGCCGACCTGTCCAACCTGATCAACGAGGCCGCTCTCCTGTCTGCCCGCACCGGCAAGCGCGAGATCGGACAGGTTGAGCTCGAGGAGGGGATCATGCGCGTGATCGCCGGCCCTGAGAAGAAGACGCGCGTGATGAGCGAGAAAGAGCGCTTGATCACCGCCTTCCACGAGATGGGCCACGCGATCGTCGGCCACTTCCTCGAGCACTCAGACCCGGTGCACAAGATTTCCGTCATCTCCCGCGGCCAAGCACTCGGCTACACCATCTCCATGCCCCAGGAGGACCGCTTCCTGACGACCCGCGCAGAGCTCGAGGACACGATGGCGATGACCCTCGGTGGCCGCGCCGCCGAGGAGCTAGTGTTCGGCGAGATCACCACCGGCGCCTCAAACGACATCGAGAAGGTCACCGCCACCGCCAAGCAGATGGTGATGCGCTTCGGCATGAGCGAGAAGCTCGGCCCCCGCGTGTTCGGCCATGACCACGGCCAGCCGTTCCTCGGCCGCGAGTTCTCCACCGAGCCCGACTACTCCGACGAGATTGCCCGCGAGATCGACGACGAGGTCCGCCGCATCATCGAGTCGGCGCACACACGCGCCAGGCAGATCCTCACCGAGCACGAGCACGACCTCAACAACATCTCCGAGGTTCTCGTCAAGCGCGAGACCATCGAGAAGGAGGAGTTCCTCGCGCTGCTCGCAGGCAAGAGCGACGAGGAAGTGTTCGGCATCGAGGAGGAGACCAAGCCGCAACTCCCCGCACCGCCCGCGCCAGCCGACCGTGCCGAGCGCGAAACGCCGCGCACGATCCCGCGGCCCGGCCTCGCCGGTGGGACCGCGGAGCTGAGGGCGAGCGACCAGGAGCGTCCAGAGCCGGCCTGACGGTCGTCCGGAACGCCTGCGAGGGTGTCCGGAATGAGGCTTTTGATGGTGGTTGGAGCGCTGTTGCTCGTTGCGCTCGCATTCGCTCTTAGCGCTGCAGCTGCTCAACCACGCATCGTCTTAGGCGCCCACTCGGTGGTCTCGAATTCCACGCTCACATTTCCCGAGCAGACCGTTGGTACCAGTGGCACACCGCAGAGTGTCGTGCTGACCAACGAGGGGCCCGCCACGCTTTCGATCTCACGAGACTCGCTCACCGGCTCCGGTTCAAGCGCTTTCAAGAAGGCCGCAGATAACTGTCAGGGCACAACGCTCGCCGCCGGTGCAACCTGTGCGATCGAGTATGTGTTCGTGCCCGCCGCAATGGGTGTGATGAACGCCACGCTGACCGTCTACTCCGCGACCGGGCAGTCGCTACCAACATTCAGTCTCAGCGGCACCGGTGTTGCGCCGCAAGCGAGCGCGCCGCCGCACCTGAGCCCGCTCACGCTGTCCGCCAGTGCGTTCCGTGCCGCCCATTCGGGTGCCAGCGCGATCAGCGCCTCCACTGAACCCACCGGCACGTTCGTCATCTACACCGACTCCCAGGCCGCTATCGCCGAGTTTGTCGTCGAAAAGCGGGTGCGCGGCCGCTTCAGAAAGCTCGGTGGCTTCACCCACACCGACGCCGCAGGCACAAACGCCCTGCGCTTCACCGGTCGGGTCGGCGGGCGGGCGCTCGCGGCCGGGAGCTACCGTCTCAGCGCAAGCGCCGAGTCGGCAGGCGGCTCGAGCGCGGTGCGCACCGCGACGTTTCAGATCACCCGCTGAGCGACGCTGAAGCAGCGCATCGCCAGCGTGAGCCTTAGGCTGCCGAGCAGATGAGCTCTCACAAGCAGACGAGCCCTCCCTACCGCGTCATGGGGATTGTCAACGTGACCCCTGACTCGTTCTCCGACGGGGGGGATTACCTGCGAGCGGATGCAGCGATCGCCCACGCTCGAGAGCTGGTCGCCGAGGGTGCTGACATCCTCGACGTCGGCGGCGAGTCAACGCGGCCCGGCGCCGAGCCCGTGTCCGCGGAGGAGGAGCTCACGCGGGTACTGCCCGTGCTCGAGGGGATCGCCGCTTGGAGCGCCTCCGATGCGAGCGCTCAATCGAGCGAGCCGCAGGTCTCGATCGATACGTCGAAGGCCTCCGTTGCTCGGGCAGCAGTCGCCGCAGGTGCGAGCATCGTCAACGACGTCAGCGCATTGCGCGCCGATCCCGAGATGGTCGGGCTGATCGCCGACAGCGGCGTTCACTGCTGCTTGATGCACATGCTCGGCGAGCCGCGCACGATGCAGGGTGTGGGCGCGGCGGATGGTGTGGGTCGGGTGGGCGG
>JBEKAM010000168.1:0-8149 GCA_050015915.1 Solirubrobacteraceae bacterium | reverse complement strand
GAGCCGTTCTCGACGCTCGTGGTGGATTTCGCCAGGAGCGTGGGAGCGAAGGCAATCGTCAAGGGGCTGCGCGCGATCTCCGATTTTGAGTACGAGTTGGAGATGAATCAGCTCAACCGCCGGCAGGACCCGGAGATCGAGTCCGTCTACCTGATGGCCTCGCCGCAGTACAGTTTCCTTTCATCGAGTGGTGTCAAGGAGCTGGCTACATTTGGGGGCAAGATCGATGATCTTGTTCCCGATGAGGTGGCTCGACGCTTGCAGGAAGAGCTGAAACGCTGACGAACTGAGCAAATGCGCGGGGCTGGAGGCCTCGCGGAGGTGACTACAAAATGGATGTCCTCGTACTCATAGACAAGCTCGACGACTTGGTGCACAACGCCAAGCCCGTGCCCCTGACCGATCAGGTGCGTGTCGACAAGGAGGAGATCTACGACATCCTCGACCAGATGCGCGCGACGATCCCTGAGGAGATCAAGCAGGCGCGATGGATCGTCAAGGAGCGCCAGGAGATGCTCGCGGAGGCCAAGAAGGAGGCCGAGCGGATCATCAAGGATGCTCGCGAGCGCCAGGAGAAACTGGTCGGCGACGAGGAGGTCACCAAGCAGGCTGAGCGTGCGGCAGAGGACATCGTCGAGGACGCACGGGCACGTGAGCGTGAGATCAGGCTGGGCGCTGAGGACTACGCGGATGAGATCTTGAACACGCTGGAGGTCAACCTTTCGAAGTTCATCGCTGCCGTCCAACGGGGCCGGGAGCGCCTGCAGGGTAAGGACGAACCGGCTGAAGTCAGCTAGCAGCTCGCGGCGTCCCCTCGCATGTCAAGCGTTGCTTTTGGGTAGGGTCATGTCGTGAACGCCCAACCGCTCACGCGCACCGTCCGGCACAAGCTGGCGGTCGTAAAGGCACTGTTGGATACCGGCATGATCGAGCCGACGCGGCCCGATCGACTGGTGGTGTCGCTAACCGCGCTGCGCCGCTGGGGCGCAACTCCGGCAGGTGCATACACGGGTGCGGCAGCCCGTTACCCGGGGCGCCCGGCTGTGATCGACGAGCGCGGCAGCCTGACCTTCAAGCAGCTGCATCTGCGGACGAATGCGCTGGCGCGCGAGCTGCGCAAGGCCGGCATCTCCGAAGGAGACGGTGTGGCGATCATGTGCCGTAACCACCGCGGCTTCATCGAGGCGACCGCCGCCTGCTCGAAGCTGGGGGCAGGGGCGCTGTATCTGAACACCGCCTTCGCCGGGCCGCAGATCGCCGATGTGATCCGCCGCGAGGACCCGGTGGCGGTGATCTACGACGAGGAGTTCAGTGGTCTCGTCAGCGAGGGCGCGGCCGACAGGATTCGTTTCGTCGCCTGGAGCGAGCCGGGTTCCGGTGCGAACCGCGGTGCGGAAGAGGTCCCCACGCTCGAGCAGTTGATCGCACGCGGCGATGACTCCGATTTGACGCCGCCGACGGAAAAAGGTCGCATCGTGATCTTGACCTCGGGCACCACCGGCACACCCAAGGGCGCGCAGCGCCACCAGAGCGACTCGATCGAACCGGCTGCCGCGCTGTTCTCAAAGATCCCCTTGAAGGCGCGTGAGACCACAGTAATCGCCGCGCCGATGTTTCACTCGTGGGGCTTCGCACACTTTCTCCTGAGCCTGCCACTGCTCTCCACGCTCGTATTGCGGCGGAAGTTCGATCCGGAGGAGACGCTGAAGGCGGTTTCCCAGCATGGTGCGAGCGCGTTGGTGGTGGTGCCGGTGATGTTGCAGCGGATCCTCTCCCTGCCGCCGGAGACGATCGCCCGCTACGACGTCAGTTGCCTGAAGGCGATTGCCGTCAGCGGCTCTGCATTTCCGGGAGAGCTAGCCACTCGCGCGATGGACGTTTTCGGAGACATCGTCTACAACCTCTACGGATCCACAGAGGTTGCGTGGGCGACGATCGCCACGCCTGCCGATCTACGGGCGGCGCCCGGCACAGCCGGCCGCCCGCCGCTGGGAACGATCGTGAAGTTGCTCGACGAGGAAGGCCGCGAGGTCGCGCCGGGTGAGGTGGGGCGCATCTTCGTCGCCAACGAGTTCATGTTCGAGGGCTACACCGACGGCGGCAGTAAGGAAGTCATTGGGGGAATGATGCGTACCGGCGATGTCGGCCGTCTGGATGCGCAAGGGCGGCTGTTCGTCGAGGGGCGCGACGACGAAATGATCGTCAGCGGCGGCGAGAACGTGTTCCCACGCGAGGTCGAGGATCTCCTGGCCGATCACGACCAGATCGAGGAGGTGGCGGTCGTGGGCGTCGATGATGAGGAGTTCGGTCAGCGCCTGAAGGCCTTTGTGGTGCCGCGCAACGGCAACGGGCTGACGGTCGAGGCGGTGCAGGACTACGTCAAGGAGAACCTCGCCCGCTACAAGGTTCCGCGCGAGGTCGTGTTCGTCGATGAGCTACCGCGCAACGCGACCGGCAAGATCGTCAAGCGCGAGCTGCGAACACACACCTGAGGCCGCGCTAGCCTGGAGATATGGCTGGCGAGCAATCACAGATCGCCCGATACGAGTTCGACCTCGCGGGCCTGCGTCTGAGCCCGGGGGAGGGCCGGCGGCTGGAATTGATGACGCCGATCGAGCCGCTGCTGTTGGGAAGTGAGCGCTATCTCGCCGAGCCCGAGCAGGTGCCGGTGGAGCTGAATGTCTCGCGCATGACCGGAGGTGGCTATGCGCTGCGCTTGCGCTTCGCTGCGAAGGTGCTCGGGCCATGCATGCGCTGCCTCAAGCAGGCCAGCCCACTGGTGGAGGTGGAGGCGCGTGAGGTCGACCGGCCCGGAGGTGGCGAGGAGCTCGACAGTCCCTATGTGCACGACGAGACCCTCGACCTCGGCAGCTGGGCACGCGATGCTTTCGCGCTTGCGATGCCAGCGAAGATCCTTTGCCGCGACGACTGTGCGGGCCTGTGCCCCGTGTGTGCCGTGGACCTCAACGAGGCTGGTCCCGAGCACCACCACGACGTCCCGCCAGACCCGCGCTGGGCCAAGCTGAGCGAGCTGAAGCTCGAGTAGCACCCGGACGTGTGCTCGCACCCTGGTAGCCTTCTCGACTCCATGGCCGTCCCCAAGAAAAAGCAGTCACACAGTCGTACGGCAAAGCGTCGCGCACAGCACAAGATCGGCACCCCTGCGTTGAACGCGTGCCCGCAGTGCCACAGCCCGCGCAGACCGCACCGGGTATGCCCCGTATGCGGCACATACGCGGGCCGCGAGATCGTTACGCCAGGCGCGCACGATCACGAGCACGACCACGACCACGACTAGCCGGCAGTGACGTCAGAGGCTTCGTCCTCCCCGTCAGTGCCGCCAGCTGAGCAGCAAGCACGGCCGGTGATCGCGGTCGACTGCAACGGCGCAGATCTCGGCCCAGCCGAGGTTGCGGCCGGCGCTGCGCTCGCGGCGGCCGAGGGCGCCCGCGTGCTCCTGTTCGGGCCCGCCGGCGAGCTTGGCGACCCGCCCCCAGGTGTTGAGGTCATCGACGCGCCGATCTCCATCGCCAAGGCCAAAGACCCGGTGCTCGCGGTGCGCACCACGCCCGAAGCGTCAATTGTGAGGGCAGCGGTTGCTGTCGCGGAAGGTAGGGCTCAGGCACTCGTGTGTGCAGGGGGCACAGGCGCCGCGCTGGCCGCCGGCACGTTCAACATCAAGCGAGCCCGTGGGATCTACCGCCCGGCGCTCGCGATCCCGCTGCCGGTGCCCCATTGGCCGGTGACGCTGCTGGACGTCGGCGCCAACGCCGAGGCCAGACGCGAGCACATCGTGCAGTTCGCGTTCATGGGCGCCGCGCTCGCGCACACGGTGCTCGGCGTCGAGCGCCCACGGGTCGGGTTGCTGTCAAACGGCGAGGAGGCAACCCGCGGAAGCGCGCTGATCGTGGAGGTCCACGCCGAGCTGAGCGAGCGCGCCAGCGATGGCATCGAGGCGTTCGAGTTCGTTGGCAATGTCGAGGGTGGCGATGTGGTGACGGGGCGCGCGGACGTGATCGTCACCGACGGCTTGACCGGGAACATCGCCCTGAAGCTGATGGAGGGTGTCTCGCAGACGATGCTGGGCGCCGTACGAGAGGCCGCGATGTCATCGACGCGTGCGAAGCTCGGCGGGGCGCTTTTGCGTGGCGCGCTGCGGGGCTTTCGCGACGAGATCGATCCGGAGGCCAGCGGCGGCGCATACCTGCTCGGGCTGCGTCGCCTGGGGGTCGTCCCGCATGGACGCTTCACCCGCACCGGCTTCGCCCAGGCGATCCTGCGGGCTGAGCGTGGCGCGCGCGAGGACATCGTCGCGCAAACCCACCGCGCCCTCGAGCAGACCGGTGCTCTGCGGCGGGCGCCCGTGTCCGCGTCGGGCGCTAGCCTGCGCGAGACAGGATGAGCGACACAGGCCACACCCGCGAGCAGGTATTCGAGCTGATCCGGGCCCATTTGGCGGATGAGCTCGACGTCGACCCCGATGCGATCAGCGAGGAGACGCGCTTCAAGGAGGACCTCGAGGCCGACTCGCTGGACCTCTACACGCTGGTGCAGGAGCTCGAGGACACATACGGGGTGCGCATGTCTGACGAGCAGGCCGCGAAGATCCTGACGGTCGGCGCAGCGGTGGAGTTCGTCGTCAGTCACAACGGGACCGTGAATGCGGAGCGATGATGCTGCTGGGCGAGTTGCTGGACGAGCTGCCCGAGGACCTCGCGCGCCAGGTATTCACGCACGCCTCTTGGAGCGAGCGCTCGAGCGACTCCTACACACGGCTGGCGTTCCTCGGGGACAGCGTGCTGGGTCTGGCGGTGACCGCATATCTGTATCCGCGCCTGGAGGCCGAGCGCTTCGGTGCGGGGCGGCTCACCAAGATTCGTGCGCAGGCGGTCTCCGGCGTGTCATGCCGCGCGGTGGCCGAGCGCCTGCAGTTGCCAGCACGGCTACGCGCTGCGGCGCCTGCAGGAGTGCGCGAGCGCACCGCTGCACTGGTGGAGACCGAGCGCGTGTTGGCATCGGTGATCGAGGCGGTGATCGGTGCGTGCTACCTGCAGGCCGGCTACGAGCGCACCGCGGAAGCGGTGGTCGAGGCATTTGTGCCAGAGATCGAGGGTGCCCTGGAGCACCCCGCAGACTTCAAGTCGGCGCTGCAGGAGCTGTTGGCTCAGCGTGGCTCGGAGGTGAGCTACGAGGTGGCAAGCGAGGAGGGACCACCACACGAGCGCACCTACGCGGTGATCGCGCGGGTGGACGGTCGCGAGCTCGGGTCCGGCAGCGGGCGCAGCAAGAAGCACGCCGAGCAGGAGGCCGCACGCGTGGCCGTAGACAAGCTCGCCGGCGAAGCATGAGCGGAGCAATGGCGTGCGCCTGAAATCGCTGACGCTCAGCGGCTTCAAGTCGTTCCCGGATCGCACCCACCTGGACTTCGGTCCTGGGGTGAGCGTTGTGGTGGGCCCGAACGGTTCGGGCAAGTCCAACGTCACCGACGCGGTGCTGTGGGTGATGGGCGAGCAGTCACCGCTGGCGGTGCGTGGCCAGTCGATGCAGGATGTGATCTTCGGGGGTGGCCGTGGGGTTCAGCCGCGCAGCGCGGCCGAAGTGGAGATCGTGCTCGACAACTCCGACGGGCGTGTGGATGTGCCGCTGAGTGAGATCTCGATTGTCCGGCGGCTGGACCGCAACGGCGAAGGCGGTTACCGCCTCAACGGCGCGCGCTGCCGCTTGACGGATGTGATCGACGTGCTCTCCGACACAGGGCTAGGTAAGGAGACCCACTCTGTGATCTCTCAGGGACGGGTTGATTCGATCGTCACGTCCAAGCCGCGTGACCGAAGGCTGTTGATCGAGGAGGCCGCCGGGCTGGGCAAGCACCGCAAGCGCCGTCGCCGCGCGCAGCTGAAGCTCGAGCGCACACAGGAGAACCTCGACCGCGCGCTAGATGTCGAGCGCGAGGCGCGCAGTCGCCTGCGGCCGCTCAAGCGTCAGGCCGAAGCTGCCGAGCTACACGAGCGCTTGGAGCAGCAGATCCTGCAGGCCCGCTGGGAGCTCGCTACAGATTCCGCGCGTGCCCGTCGCGTCGAGCTCGAGGGTGCTGAGGCGCGTGTCGGTGCGGCGCGTGTGCAGCGCAGCGAGATCGAGGGCAAACTGCAGGAGACGATTGACCGCCGCGGCGTAGCTGAGCGTGCGCTGGCCGAGCGCGCGGAGCGCCATGACGCTCTCTCGCGTCTGCTCTACGACGGTCGTTCAGCGCGCGAGCGTTTGGCGCTAAGGGCCGAGCAGGTGGGCGCGAGCGCGCAGACACTTGCTCGCAGGATCGAGCGTGTAGAGCTCGAGCTGCAGGCGCTCTCACAGGCAAGCGAGCGTGACGGCGAGGACCCCGAGGCGGCGGCGAGCGTCGATCGGATCGCTGCGCTTGAAGCCGAGCTGACAGAGATCGCTGCCAGCCACGACCAGGAAATCGAGCGCGAGATCACTGAGCTGCAAAGTGCGCGCGAGCAGCAGGTGGCGCTCGTGGAGCAGGCCGAGACAGACGCGCTCGCGGCGCGTACGGCACGCGAGGATGCCGACGCGCAGGCCAAGCAAGCCCGTGAGCGCCTGGCCGCAGCCGAGCACAGCGCGCAGGAAACGCGCCGTGAGGCCGAGCGTGTAGGCGCCGAGTTGGCCGCGGCCAACCAGTTCCTGCGCGCGCACGTACGGGTCGGCGGTGGCACGGCGCTCAGCGAGGAACTACGCGTCCAGGACGGCTACGAGCTCGCGTTGGCGGCCGCGCTAGGTGGGCGCCTAGACGCTGCTCTTGTCAAGGATGTAGCCGGTGCAGAGGAGCTGCTCAACCGTGCCGGCCTCGACGGCGGCACGGCGCTTTTGGCAGACCTCGAGGCTCCGGGGTCCGCAGCTGCGCACCCCGACAGCGCGGGCGCCAAGGCGCAGCCGACGACCGACGCTGTCAGGCTGCTCGAGCTGCTCAGCGGCCCTCCAGTGGTGCTCGAGCTGGCCGGACGGCTGCTGGCTGACGCGTGGGTAGTTGAGCGCCTGGAGGACCTACCGAAGGACTTCACCGGCATCGCCGCCACACGTCAGGGGCGGGTGCTGTTCGCGGCCTGGGGTGAGGTGCGCCAGCTGAGCGAAGGTGGCACCGAGCGCGTGCTCGCACGACGCAACGAGCGCGATCGGCTCGTGACAGTAGCCGAGCGAGCAGCACAGGACGAGCACGCCGCCCGCGGTACCTGCGAGCAGGCGCTCGAGCAGGTGCGGGCCGCCGAGGCGACAAGGGTAAGCGCGGAGGACACGCTGCGTGAGGCCGAGCGTCACCGTGCCGAGGCGGGTGAGGCCAGAAGGCGAACCGAGTGGCTGATCGAGCAGCGCCGGGCCGCTCCCGCCCAGGGTGCACTGGCCGTCCGCAAGGCGGAGCTCGAGGGTGAGCTCGCGGCCGAGCGCCGTCAGGGCGAGCGGCGCGAGCGCGAGCGCGTCGAGCGGCTGGCGCGGATTGAGCGGCTACGCGCACAACACGCGGCGGATACGCAGACGACGCCCGCTGCGCAGCGCCTCGCGGTTGCGCTCGCCGGCGCAATTGAGGTCGTGCAGGCGCGCGTTGGCAAGCTCGAGGCTGAGCTTGCGAGCGATCGCGAGGCAGGTGAGCAGATGGCCGGCGCGCTTCGCGCATGCGCCGCCGAGGAGGCTGAGATCCAGGCAGCGCTGCGTGTGTCAGGCGAGACCGTCACCGCGGCGGAGGTCGCCGCGCAACGTCTTCGCGACCAGGCCGAGGAGGCCGAGCTCGAGTTGCGCACCGTCGCTGAGCGGTTGGGCATTACACCCGCAGGGGTGGAACAGGTGTCCACAGACCCTGAGCAGGAACAAGACGGCGAGCAGGCCACGACAGACGGGCAACCGACGATCGGCGAGCACGCCACCGAGGACCCTGGGGCGGTACGCGGCGAGGCACTCGGCGAGGATGAGGTGCACGCGCTGCGGACACGGGTGGAGCGGCTGACACGTAGGCGTGAGCAGCTCGGTCCCGTCAACCCCCTCGCCAAGGAGGAGTACGCGGAGGCGCTCGCGCACGTCGAGGAGCTCGAGAGCCAGCGCACCGACCTCGAGACAGCTCTGCGCGAGTTGCGTTCTGTGATCCGCGAAACCGATCGCCAGATCGAGG
>JBEKAM010000167.1:0-8158 GCA_050015915.1 Solirubrobacteraceae bacterium | reverse complement strand
CGACGAGCTGGTTGCCGAGGGCGCGACCCGGCCAAAGGACGCCGATTTCAAGGGCTGGACCGACCTGCTTGCGAATCACCTTGCGTCGGGTGCGAGCGCCGCTCGACTGCGCTCGTATCTCAAGAAGCTCGCGGTCGAGACGTGGGAATACGTGAACTGGCTCACGCACGCGAAGAACGCGATACGCATGGATGCAGAGATCGGCATGAAGGCTGTCGAGCATTTGCTGGGCACGTTTACGGCGGCGCGTATGCGGCTGACCGGAACGAGCACGCGCTGTGACGTGTGCCAGTCTTATCGAGTCGTGGCCGGCACATGCCAACAGTGCGGACGGGTGAACCCCGACTACGAACCGATCGA
The DNA here is from genome assembly GCA_050015915.1 of Solirubrobacteraceae bacterium. GTDB lineage: Bacteria > Actinomycetota > Thermoleophilia > Solirubrobacterales > Solirubrobacteraceae > Palsa-744. The sequence goes on along the minus strand of JBEKAM010000167.1, from coordinate 7,798 downwards.
GCTTGTCCCGCCCACAGAGGACGAGATCACCGAGCGACGGTCGGAGCCTTGCACGCCTAGCTCCGACATCTCCACATTCGTCTCGCCCGACGACGTCATGTCGTAGCGGAGTCTTGAGGGGTTTGCGGGCGTCGCCGAGCCATACTTGATGACCTACTATGCGACGCCAAGAGACGAGTATCGAGCGCGCTCAACGCGCCAAGCGCGAGACACGAAGCCTCGATTTCAAGGAGTGCTTCGACCCTGACAGCGCCGCGGACTGGACCGAGCTGGTCAAGGATTTTATGGCGATGGCGAACAGCGGCGGTGGCATCATCGTCGTCGGCGTCTGCAACGACGGCGCCGCAGCCAAGGACGATGTCGCCGCCGTACTAGAGCTGGACCCCGCGAAGATCACCGACAAGGTCGAGCGATATACGGGTGTTCAGTTCTCGGAGTTCGAGATTCACGAGACCAAACGCGCGCGAAAGAAGGTGGCCGTCATCCAGATTGGTGCAGTGTGCGATGCGCCGATCGCGTTTACGAAGCCTGGGACATATCCGACCCCGAAGGCGAAGAAACAACAGAAGACCGCGTTCTCTCAGGGGACTGTGTACTTCCGGCACGGCGCCAAGAGCGAGCCGGCAACGACGGCTGATTTGCGCGACTTCATCGATCGGCGCCTCGATGAGATGCGCGAACTTTGGCTTGGTCGCGTGCGCCAGGTGATCGAGGCTCCTGAGAACGCGCGCATGGCGACAGTGCAAGGCGTCGACGAAAGCGGCACCCCTACTGAAGTTCGCTTGACTGACGATCCCGATGCGATCGTTTTCGGCAAACTCGACCCTGACAGGACGCATCCGTTCCGTCAGACCGAGCTGATCGACGAGGTCAACCGACAGCTACCCGACAACGCGCAGATCAACACCCATGACATCCTGAGCGTGCGTCGCGTATACGGCATCCGTGAGGCGAGCCATCCGCAGTTTACGCACGAGCCGTTGTATACCTCAGCGCAATACAGCCAGGTCTTCGCTGACTGGCTCGTCGAGCAGTACAAGCGAGATCATGAGTTTTTTTGGAAGGCGAGAGGGACGTACGCGGGACGCGTTTAGCTCGAAGCTCGTCATCGACGAGGACGAAGCGCAGGAGCGCGCTAAACGCAGCGCTGACAGCAAAGAGCTGGGCGAGGAGGAGATAGTGCGGCGTTGGCTGGAGACGGTGATCCCGGCCTGACGCTGAGCGAGGACCGAGACGTGTTGGTCCTCACGGCGATCCGGTTGCCCAGCTCGCTGCGACGAGCCTGACGGTCGTGGCGGGTTGCGGTATAAGTGGATGAATGCACGTCGACACGTACAGGCTCAGGTTGTGGCCGATGCTGTGGAGTCCGCCGGAGTTGACGCTGGAATCGCTGGCTGAGCGCTTGGCGCGCGACGCTCTGATCCACGAGTTCGCGCCGCACCCTTCTGGTGGGCACGTCGTCGGCATCACGCTTCAGCGGGACCGCGAGTCGCACGAGGAAGCACTGAACGAGCTTCTGCTGGCGGCGCAGGAACTCGGCTACACGTTCGTGGAAGCCGGGATCACGAGGGTCGCGGATCGGGCGCTGGAAATGGCGGTCGGGTGCTGCGTCGGCGGGCTTAGCGCCGGCGCAAGCACGGAGAAAGGCGAAGCCGCGGCGATCGGCGCCGTCGCTGGGTGGCTCTTCGGTCTGTTCGTCGGTGCGAACATGAAGAAGATCGAGGTTATGTACGAAGCGCGCTGGACCGAAGCTGGCTGGAAGATCGTCCGCGTAGACCCGGAGCCTGCGCCCTCTCGCCCTGCGCTCCGCGCTGCCTAGCGTCTAAGCGCGCGAGCTGTACGTCCGCACGGGCTACTCCTGCCTGCAAGCGCGAGTGCGCGAGCTGTACCAGCACCCGTACCGCAAACTTGTGTGTTCCCGTGACACGCAATGGCAACGCGTCGCCCCATGCGCGTACCGTCGCTCGTCTGCCAATCTGCCTGCAAACAGGCCGGATTATGCGCCTACCGTGCTAACCCGAGGGTCTCCTTAGGACCGTCGGGCTATTCATTGCGAGTGGCGTGCTCCTGCCAGCTGAGCTAGTTCGAGCTCGGCGCCGTCGAATCATGCGCAATCAAGCGCTGGACAGATTTCGAGGTCCCGACGAGCCCTCCAGCCCATTCCGTCCAAAAACCCAGTCGTACTTGGATTTCTGCCCGTTCGAGCGAGACGGTCAACGGCAAGCGGGCTCAGCGCCGCAGCCCACCAGACGCGCGAGACGTTGCTCGCGATCGACAATTCTCGAAGCCGACGCGGGGACTCGAACCCCGGACCCCTTCATTACGAGTGAAGTGCTCTACCAGCTGAGCTACGTCGGCGCGGCCCACATCCTACCGACGCTGGGGAGCCTGACAGTAAGCCGCCAGCAGCGTCGATGGAGCCTGGCGCTGCCCCGCCCAGCCTCAGCCCAAACCCGCAAGCACCGCCAGCAGCGACTCCCCGTGCTTCGCGCAGAACGCCGGCCCAATGCCCTTGATCTCCAGCAGCGCGTCCAGGCTGCTCGGCCGCTCACGCAGCAACGACCGCAGCACCGAGTCCGCCGCCACCGTGAACGCCGGCTTGCCCTCCGCCCGCTCGAGGCGCCATGCGCGCAGCTCGTCAAACTGACCCTCGTCCACCGGCTCGCCGTCGTCCTCGGAACGAGCCCCACCACGGCCGCTCGTGCCCTTCGCGCCTGCTGCGCCAGTAGAACCACCGGCCGCGGCTGCGCCCCCACCACGCCTGCGCCGTGAACTCGTAGGCGCACTCGCCAGTACCCGCTCCAATTCCGCGTCCCGATCGCACACATCGCAGCATCTGCCCGTCGGCGCACCCGCCGCACGATCGCCGAAGTGGTCGAGGATCTGGCGCCTGCGGCACGTCTGCCCGTCCGCGCTAAAGCGCTCGATCGAGCGGTATGCCTCCCAGCCGCGGTTGCGCGCCGCCTGGATCGCCGTCTGCGCCATCCGCGGGCTCCCCTTACCCGTCAACTGCACCCGCAGCCCGTCGCTACCAGCTGGGCTCAACTCCACCGCACCAGCCCGCTCCGCCACCGACAAAAGCACGCGCTGGCGCTCGCCCAGATCGCCGTGACCGATCGTCACCACGTCTCCCTCTGCGCTCGCGCGCAAGCTCGCCACGAAGCGCTTTACGTCCTCCACCGTCATGTCCCGCTCTTTGATGAACCTGATCAGCCGCCCCAGATCCATCCTCGACGCCAGCAGCAGCGCCCGCGCCGGCTCGCCATCGCGCCCGCCCCTGCCCGCCTCCTGGTAGTACGCCTCGAGGCTCGTCGGTAGCGCCCAGTGCGCCACCGTGCGCACGTTCGCCTTATCAACGCCCATGCCAAACGCGTTCGTCGCCACCACCACCTGCGCGCGCCCCTCCATGAACGCCGCCTGGCTGTCCCTGCGGCGCTCCGGGGTCATACCCGCGTGGTAGGTCACCGTCGCGATCCCCTGCGCCGCGATGTCCCCGGCGAGCTCGTCCGTGTCCTTGCGCGTGCCGCAATACACGATCGCCGGTAGCGCGCTCGAAGCGCTCAACACGTGCATCAGCGCCGCCCGCTTGCGCGCCACCGCGCCCTTGCCCTCCACGCTCACCACGTCAAACGTCACGTTCGGCCGATCAAAGCCAGAGCGCACCGACACCCAGTCGCGCAAGCCCAGCCGCTGCGCGATCTCCTCCGCCACCTGCGGCGTCGCCGTCGCCGTCGCCGCCATCACCGGCGGACGTCCAAGCGACGCAATCGCATCGTGCAAACGCAGGTAGTCGGGGCGGAAGTCATGGCCCCACTCCGCCACACAGTGCGCCTCGTCAACCACAAACAGCCCCACCCGCCTGCGCGCCAGCGCTGAGCGGAACGCGCCCGACGCGAAACGCTCCGGCGCCGCCAGCACCAGCTGCGTCACGCCCTCCGCGATATCGCGCAGCGCCTGCTCGTTGTGGCCGTCCGCCATCCCCGAGGCCAGCATCGCCGCGCGCACGCCCGCCTCCTGCAGGCGACGCCACTGGTCCGCCATCAGCGCGATCAGCGGGCTCACCACCACCACCAAATCGCCGCCCGTCGCCGCCAGATCCCCGCCCGCCGGAGCGGTGTTCCAGTCGCTTGCCAGCGCCGGCAGCTGGTAACACAGCGACTTCCCACCGCCCGTCGGCATCACCACCAGGCTGTCGCGACCATCCAACGCCGCCTGCACCGCGTCGCGCTGACCAGGCCTGAACGCCTCCAGGCCAAAGCGCGCCAGCAGCTCCTCCGGCGTCGGTCCAGCTGAGCCGCCCTGATCGACGTCCATCGGCTCGAGCGTGGCTGGCATAGCGTGCATCCACACCACGCTACCCCCTACTGCGGTTGGGACGCCCGCCCGGCGTACCAGGCGCTCCGTCCACTCACTACGAACCCACCCTGCCGCCGGTAGGCGGCCCATAAACACCCTCTACGCGCGCCGCTTCCACACTACGCTCGCGCCAGCAGACGGCACCAATGTGACCGCACGCCTGCGGATCAGCTCGTTGCGACGCCCTCGCCAGCCGCTCGGCGCGTGCGGCTCCAGCTCGCTGAGCATTGTCCTCAGGATCACCTTCATCTCCATCAACGCAAACGACGCGCCTATGCAGCGGCGGATGCCACCGCCAAACGGGATCCACGAGAAGGAATTGATTGCCCGCCCACCCGCATCCCCCAGGAAGCGCTCCGGGAGGAACTCCCGCGGGCGCTCGTACACGCGCGGGTTGCGGTTCGTCAAGTAGATCGACGGCGCCACCCGCGTGCCCGCCGGCAGCCGATAACCGCCCACGCTCAGCTCCTCGGTGAGCAGCCTCACCACGATCGGCACCACCGGGCGCACACGCATCGTCTCGTTTACCACCGCTGTCATGTACTCCTCGCCGCCACCCTGCGCGCGGGCGTCCACCTCTGCGGTCAGGCGCGCCAGCTTGTCCGGATGGCGCACCAGCCGCTCCAGCGCCCACGCCACCGACGTGGCCGTCGTCTCGTGGCCCGCCAATAGCAGCGTCACCAACTCGTCGCGCAGCTCGCCGTCGGTCATCGCCTCGCCGTCCTCGTCGCGCGCGAGCAACAGCAGCGACATGATGTCCGTCCGCTGCTCCACGTCGCTCGCGTCGCGCCTGCGCGCGATCTCCGCGTAGATCTGGGCGTCCAGACGATCCAGCGCCCTGCCCATCGCGCCCGTCGGACGCGCGCCCGTGGGACGGCTCATCAGCGCCCGCAGCACCATCGAAGGGCGCACCGGCTCGAGCAGCTGCCCGATCGCCGCCCGTAGCGGCTCCATCTGCTCCGCCTCCACGCCAAACACCGCCCGCAGGATCACCTCAAGCGTGATCTGACGGGTGTGCCCGTGAAGGCGCATCCGCGTGCCCAGCGGCCAGCTCGCCATGTCCCGCTTGGTCGCCTCCACCATCACGTCCTCGTACTCCCGCATCCGCTCCCCGTGAAACGGCGGCAGCAAGAGCTTTCGCTGGCGCATGTGCTCTGGGCCCGTCAACGTCAGCACCGAGCTGTGGCCCACAACCGGCGCAAGCGGCGAGGATCCCGTCGCCGACGGCGCCACCTCCGGCGGTGCCGTGAAGATCGTCTTCACCGCCTCCGGGTCGCTGAACAGCACCAGTTTCATGCCGCTCGGTGCAAACGTCACCGTGAACGCATCCCCCACCGTGCGCGCGCAGCGGTCCATCATCCACGTCGGCGCCAGCGCCCAAATGAGCGTCTGTACGCTCGGCGGCATCCTCCCCGGGCCCGGCGGCAGCTGGGAGTCGTGCGCCGCCATGGACTCTGCCGCTGGAGCTCGCTCCAAAGGCGCTGCTGAAGTCACGCTCGCCATCCCTACACGCTAGCGCGCCTTGTGCTCGTGGCTGTCGTTGTCCAGCACGTGGCTGACCGCGTGCTTGACGCTGTGCGCCGCGTGCCCCACCGCGTGGCGCACAGTCGGGGAGATCGCGTATGCGAGCAACGTCGCCGCAATCCCCAGCGTCGCAATCAGCAGTGCCAGACGCGCACGTCGACGGTCGCCCTCCGGCGAAGCCGGCCGCGCACTGAACGGTGAGATAGCCATACCTGAGAACAAACTACCGCCCGCCGCGCCCGCGTACGGCCGTTTGGCCGCCACCACGGACCCGCGACCAGCGCCCGTTCGCTGCTGGGGCACGCCGGTGATGCTCGAGTAGCGCCTGCGCCACCAGCCGGTAGCGCCGCTCAATCTCCTCGCGCGACAGTCTCGCCGGCTGCTTGCCGAGAAAGCCCAGGAGCATCCGCGCGGGGAGCACCCGCACCCCCTTCCTGCGCGCCGCCGGCCGGTCCACCCACGCACGGCTGAACACGATCAACGGCTCCACCTCAACGCCCGTCACGCGCTCGATCGTCTTGCGCTGCGCGTGCGCCTGGCTGAGCATCGCGCCATGCAGCCGCGCCACGCGGATCGGGCCGGGATGGCTCTTCGTCTCGATCGTGAAGATCCCCGGCGGCCCGATCAGGATGTGATCGACGTTGCCCCTGCCGAGAGTCGCGTCGTGGATAACCAGCCAGCCCCGCGTCGTCAACTGATCGAGCAAGCCGCCCACCTGCTCCTCACCGGTGGCGCCGCGGTCGCGACGCTCCACCAGCGGCAACACGTAGCGGGTGATCACGAACATGCTCACCAGCAGCGTCACCTCCGAGGCAATAAAGGCCGCTGAATGCAAGCCAAAGCTCCGACCCAGCAGCGCTGTTGCGACCGCCAGCGCGCCCAGGATCACGAGCGTGCGCAGGCGCAGGCGCAAAACAGTGGCCCGCGCGTACTGTCCCGCCGTGCGTCTGGTCGGGTCGGTATCGGTGACTGGCATCTACCGCGTCTCCCTTTTCCCTATCGGCGTTGCCCCATAGTGCTCATCGGCGCAACTGCGCCTTAGCCTTGAATTTCCGCAAAGAACCGGTTTCAAAATGAGGGTGCGACCGGGGCGTTCCTGGACCAAGCAGGTTCTTTGTGCACAACAACACTGGAGAAGCGTGGAGAGACTGCCCTCGTTCTAAAGCAGCGATATCGGGCCGCCGAAGCCAAAGACATGCTGTCCGAGACCACGCACCCACTGGACATCTGCCTGATCCTGCGCGCCCACGGCGAGCAGCGCTGGCTGATCTCAGAGGTCGTGCCCACTGTGCGCCAGCTGGAGCAGGACGACGCAATCGACGAGGACCAGGTCGGCGCGGCGCTCGCATACCTGGAGGTGCTGTGGATAGACGCCTGCGCGCGCGCCGCCGAGACGGACGCCGCCCGCGAGCAACTCGAGCGCGACAACGCGCTGGGCGATCCCGTTCTTTATGAGGAGGCCCGCCGCTACCACGCCGCCGTGCGTCGTCTGCGAGCGGCGGTCGCTCAACGGGTGGCAGCACTCACTGGGCTCAGCCATTGCGCGCCGCGCTGGCCCATCTTGGACCGGTATGTCAGCTCTTGAGCTGATCGCATACGCTGCCCGCCGTGGCACTTCGCTTCGATCTGCAGTCGCACTCAACTCACTCCGACGGCGTCCTGTCCGCCGCAGAGGTAGTCGAGCGCGCAGCGCTTGCAGGCGTGCAACTGCTTGCGCTGTCTGACCACGACACCGTCAGCGGCGTATCCGAGGCGATCGCAGCAGGCGAGCGCTACGGCGTACGCGTCGTTTCAGCTGTGGAGATCTCCGCCGTGGACGCCGACTCGCCCGTCCCCCGCGAACTGCACATCCTCGGCTACTGCATCGACCACACCGGGCCTGTCATGACCGAGCGGCTCACCGCCTTCCTCGCCGACC
>JBEKAM010000166.1:0-8236 GCA_050015915.1 Solirubrobacteraceae bacterium | reverse complement strand
TCTTCGCCGACTCATTAGTGGGCACGCCGCCGTCCCGCATCAAGCTGGCGCGCTATGTCGTGCAGTGGGATGTGATGCAGGGAGCGGGCTACCCGGAAGAACTGGCAAACCTGAGCACGTGGTATGACCACGCGACCCAGCTGGGGCTAACACCGGAGCTGGCCTTGGACAACTACAACTGCGAAGGCTGCAACGCTCCACGATCGAACGCTGAATACACAGCTGCGCTCGAAGCCCTGCTGGCGCAATTCCCAGCCATACAGGTGCTGGAGGCATGGAACGAGCCGAACAACGCCCACTACACCTCATATTTGGCGCCGGAGACGGCAGCGCACCTGATGAACGCCGCGTATGCCGCCTGCGAGCTACACGGCTGCACCGCGATCGCGGGCGACCTGCTTGACTCGGACCCAAGCATGGTCGACTACGAGCACGAATACGAGCGCTACCTCACGCCAGCCGACCCGGGCAACTGGGGGATCCACCCCTACCACGCGGTCAAGTACATGACGGACAACACAGTGCGCGCCTTTGACGACGCACTTCCCAACCGAGCAAGCGACCGCATCTGGTTCACGGAGGTGGGCGCGTACTACTGCGAGGCAGGCCACCTTTACGGCGAACGCTCACAGGCAGAACAAGCCGGCTTCCTGGTGGATAATCTCATCCCCGAGTTCCAGCCCGAACACGTCTTCTACTACGAGCTCGCGTGGCACTACGACGAACCGCCCGCGTGCAACTCCGAGCAGGACGACACGGCGCTGTATGCGGCTAGCAAACCAAACGGCACGCTGTCAGCGCGCGCAGCCGCCAACATCATCTTCGGCTCGAGTCCTGTCCTAATGACGAGCCTGGAAGAACTATTCGCGAGCTGATCCCGCCGCGCGGGAGCGCTCAGGCAGTAGGCAGGCGGTCGCCGGCGGCGTATTCACCAAGCGTCATGCGCGAATCGGAGCGATCGAGCATGCTGATGAACACGGCGGCGAAGGCGATGCCAAAGACGAGCGCCTCGATGAAGCACATGCTGGCGCCGGCGAGGTGCTGGTCGTTGATCGCAGACAGACCGTAGCCACGCGGTGCGCTCGCGTACAGCGAGTACTGCGTGCTGGAAATCCAGGTCAACGGCAGACACACGCACGCACTGGCCAGACGCGTGAAGCCCAGCAGCGCAAGCCGCTGGCCGTTGGGCCGCAAGCGGGCGCGAGGAAGCGGATCGATGATCAGCCACCACATGGCAAGGCCCGTGTAGAAGAGCGTGGCGTGCTCGAGCGCGTGTACGACGCTGTGCTGGGCGGCATAGTCGAACACGCTGGGGATCGCCCAGACCCACGTGGCAAGCGCCCACAGCGGCACGGCCAGCCAGGGCGATGTAAGGCGGGCGAGGATACGGCCGGATTTGCCGCCGGCGGGCGCAACCGCCAGCAGCGCCTCGCGGGATAGGCCAAGGGGCAGGATCGGAGCGCGCAGGCCGAGGATCAGCAGCGCAGGGGCGATATCCGACAGGAGCACGTGCTGCATCATGTGCGCCGAAAGCAGGTACTTGTCGCCGATCGGGTCAAGCGGCGACAGCAGCGCAACGGCGATCGTCAGCAGGCCGGCGACGTAGGGGACCCAGTGGCCCGCGTTGGGCGCCGAGGTCGACGAACGCGACGCAGCGCGTTTGTACACACGGGCATACAGCCAGCCAGCGGCCAGCAGCGCGATGATCACAACCGGTTGAAAGCTCCAAGAGCCCCAGCCTGGATAGTGGGTCATCGGACGCCGCCGCGTGAGCTTGTTGGGGCGAGGTGGCTGTGGGCCTGTGGTGCGCCGGTCATGCTTGGCCGCATCCTACCGATCCTCGCCGCCGACGTGCCCGCAGGGGTGCGGTGCAGAGCTCGCAGGCACCTTATGAGCCGCATACGGCGAGCGTGCTGGCCGTATGCGCGTCTGCGCGGCGTGGCTATCGTTATTACTTATCGCCTCTGCATCAGCTAGCCCACCATCTCCTGAGTCGCCCCTTCAGGGCGGCTGCCTGTGCGGAGCGGTGCGCTTTGAGATCACGGCGCCATTCCTGTCGGCGGGCTACTGCCACTGCACGCACTGTCAGCGGCGCACGGGCACAGGATCCTCGGCGAACGGCCGCGTGCCGCAGCATGGCTTTCGACTGCTGCAAGGCGAGGAGCAACTGCGTGCCTTCAAGCCTCCGACGGGGGTGCCGAAGCTGTTCTGCGTGACATGCGGCTCGGCACTGTTTAGTGGTCAGCCGCTTAGCGATGAGCAGGTTGCGGTGCGACTGGGAGCACTCGACCGCGACCCAGGTATCCGCCCACAACACCGGCAGTTCGTCGACTCGGCCGCGCCGTGGGAGCCGATTCCGCAGGACGGTCTGGAGCGCTATCCGCGCTCTCGGACAGGCTGAGCCCTGCCCGCTCTCGCAGCCAGCTCAGCGAGCGTGGCTCGCCGCAGCGCTCGCGCCACCCCGCGAGTATCGAGTCGAGTTGCTCGCCGTCGGACACTGTGGCCAGCACCTCGACCTGTCCGCCACCATCCTCGGCAGAACCCAAGCGCACGAGGTAGAGCTCGCCGGTGTCGCTGACCCATGCGGCTCGGTGCAGCGGCCCGTCAACGTCTTCGCGCCACCACAGCCCGACATCGCGCTCGCGGGAATTAATGCGGCGATCATCGGCGGTGTAGAAGCTGGCCAGCGAGCGATAACGCTTGAGCTGCTGGGCGCGTGTGGCTGCGACTGCTCGTCTCATCGACATCACCGCTTTCGTGAGGGGGCTCGCGCAGAGCCTCGCGCACCCATCTAAACAGCGGGTTACCAAGCGGTAAGGATTACTGATGGCCTGCAGTCGAAATGGCGCGCCGTCTACTGGCTGGCGCTTCGACAGCTCGGGGAACCGGTCGGCCCCGCAGGGATCACTGGCCTCACAAGAGCCCGATGATCCCTGCGAGTCCCCCGGATCAGCCGTTAAGGCGTTTCTTCAGCGCGCTCGCGGCGGAGAACTTCGCTGCCTTGGAGGCCGCGATTTTGATCGTCTCGCCGGTGGACGGGTTGCGTCCGTCGCGTGCAGCACGGTGGCTGACGCTGAACTTGCCGAAGCCGGCAAGAGCGACCTCCCCCCCAGCAGCAAGCTCGTCGGAGACCACCTCGAGTGCCGCCTCAACCACCTGACGTGCCTGGCTGGCGGACAGCCCAGTGCGCTCCGCGACCTGCTCGCCCAGCTCGTTCTTGGTCATGCCACTCCCTTCTTGAGTGTCGTTGCTGCGAGCAGGCTAACCGTTCGCGAGGACGACGACACGGATAGAACACGCAAAAGCGCGGTGAAGAAGCCCTAATTTCCGGGGAACTCGGCGGGCGCAGCGGTCCGCAGCGGCGCCTCAACAGGCCGTTTGAGCCCCTTGCGAGCCCGAAACGAGGCGAGCGCACCGGCAACGCAGGCGGACCACAGCAGGCACACCCAGACGCCGCTGGCGAGCGCTACGTGCACCCAAACCAGCTCTGTGGGCAGGTGCGTGTAGTACTGGTCCAGGCCGACAATGCCCTGCAGCGCGAGCAGCACGCACAGCACCGTCAGCGGTCGCTGAACCCCGTCGCGCACCTGCCGGCGGCGAGCGAGCCACCACACGAGCACAGCAGCGAGGCTGAAGACGAACGCGATCTCAGCATGGCGGTGGATGACGAAGTCCATCGTGCCGCGCCCGTCGAAGTCGAGGCGGTTGATCTTCTGCCCCGGCGAGCCGCCGGCGTGCGGGCCGGCGGCGGTGGCCGCGGTACCGGCGAAGATCGTGAGCGCGCCAAGCGCCACCAGCCAGCGCAGCGCACGCACGATCGTGGGATCGGTTGCGCCGGCGACCTCACCGGCGCCGGCCACGTCCACGCTGCCAGCGTCCGCGGCCACTTGCGATTGGCTGTCCGTGACGGGCTCATTGGTGGCGCGCCAGACGAGCACGACGGCGGCGACAAGGATGAGCATGGAAAGCGCAAAGTGGCCCATCACCCAGCCGTAGTCGAGCTGGCCTTTGACGGTGAAGCCGCCAAGCACAGCCTGGGCGACGACGCCAAGCGGCAGCAGTGCGCCAAGCCACACGAGGTCGCGCCTGTAGGGGCGGCGGCGGACCGCGGCGAGCCAGGCGAAACCAGCGGCGAGCACCACCGGCACGCTGAGAACCCTGTTACCGAACTCGATGACCGCGTGGCTGTTCAGCGGCGGGTAGAGGTTGCCGTAGCACTTCGGCCAGGTCGGGCAGCCGAGACCGGAGCCAGTCAGGCGAACAGCAGCGCCCGTGAGCACAATCGCGGTAAGCGCTACCAGCCCGGCGTAGGCGAAGGGCACATACTGCTTGGGGGTGACCGTGTAGCCGTTGGTGCGCTCGCGCAAACGCTGCAGACGGGCAGACATCACGTTAAGGATGCCACTCGAACGGCAACTCGTCCGCAACCTCGCGCAGTCGCGGCGCGGCCGCGTCGCGCTCGGAAACGATCAGCTGTCCCACCGGCAGCGGCCATTCGATCGCTATGTCGGGGTCGTTCCATGCGATCCCCCTCTCAACAGAAGGGTCGTAGTACGCAGTCTGCTTGTAAAGGACGTCCGCAACATCGCTCAGAACGCAGAAACCGTGCGCGAAGCCGATCGGCACGTACAGCTCGCGCATGCTCTCCTCGTCGAGCTCCACGCCCTCCCACTGCCCGTACGTGGGTGAGCCTTTGCGCAGGTCAACAGCAACGTCGAGAATGCGACCGCGGGCGCAGCGCACGAGCTTGCCGACGCCGTCGCCGATGTGGAAGTGCATGCCGCGCAGCACACCGCGCGTGGAGCGCGAGTGGTTGTCCTGCACGAACTGCTGGTCCTCGGGGATGCCTGCCTCTGCGTGCCACTCGCGTCTGTAGGTCTCACAGAAGAAGCCGCGCTCGTCGGGGTGGACGCTCGGTTCGATCACGACGAGGCCTGGCAGGCGGGCGGAAACGGTGCGCATGGGCGCAAAAGCGTAGCCGGAGAGGGTGGCAGAGCGCGGCTGGCGCTATCCTTTACTCATGTCCATAGATGTAAAGAAAACAGGACGCACGACCGGCCAATCGCGGGTTTCCGGAAAGCACCAGATCACGATCCCGATACGAGCGTTCAGCGAGGCAGGGCTGCGCGAGGGTGATGTCGTGCAGATCAAAGCTCAGGGTCGCGGGCGTATCGTAATCACTCGCGTGGAGGATCTGCTCGATGAGTACGCAGGCTGTCTGAGCACGGGAGGCGAGCTCGGTCGAGCCGTGCGCGGGCTGCGCCAAGAGTGGGACTGATCCTGCTCGACTCGACCGTGATCGTGGGCTTCCTGGACGCCGACGATGCACTGCACGAGGTCACTGTCGCAAGGCTCAAGGAGATCGTAGGCAGCATCCCGCTCGCGGCGTCGGTGATCAGCTACGCAGAGGTAATGACCGGGGTCTCGCTGGGGCACCATGCCCAGGAGAACGTGGACGGCTTCTTCGATGCCCTGGTCAAGGATCTCCTGCAGGTCGACAGGCCCGTCGCGGCACGCGCGGCGACGCTGCGAGGGAAGCACATCTCGCTGAGGATGCCCGACGCTCTGATCCTGGCCACGGCGGACCTTCATGAGGAGATCGACACGGTCCTGTGCGCAGATGGTGACTGGCCAAAGATCAAGGGGCTCAGATGCCGGGTGGAGCTGCTGAAGCCGGTGACGCCCGGCCGCGGCTGAGATGGCTGTGGAGGAGGATCCGTCGGCGGCACTGAGCGCGGCCTATGTGTGGGCGCCCGGCCCGCTGCGGCCGGTGCTCACCGACGACGCCGTACACGTGTGGCGGGCGGACCTGGCCGCGGTGTCGCCGGACCTGGGGACGCTGCTGTGCGACGAGGAGCGCGAGCGGGCCGAGCGGATCGTGAACGGACGTGACGGCGAGCTGTGGCGGCGCTCGCGCGGACTGCTGAGGGCGCTGCTCGGCCGGTACCTGCAGCTCGAGCCGAGCTCCCTGCGGTTTACGGCCGGCGAGCACGGCAAGCCGGCGCTGGTGCACCAGCCAGCACCGGCGAACACCGATCGCCTGTCCTTCAACATGTCGCACTCGGACGGGCTGGCGCTGTACGCATTCAGCACCGCTGGGGAGGTTGGCGTTGACGTGGAGGTGGCGCGCAGGCCGATCGACACTGTGGCGATCGCGGCGCGCATGCTCGGGCCGGCGCAGGTCGAGCGCCTGCAGGCACTCGACCCGGCGCTCCGCCAGCGCGAGTTCTTGCGCGCGTGGGTTTGCTATGAGGCCGAGCTGAAGTGCCTTGGTGTGGGTATTGGCGGCAGCTCTCCAGACGCCGCCAGCAGCGAGCTATGGATTTCGGAGATCGAGCTGACCTCCCCCGCGGCAGCGGCGGTCGCAGCTGAGCACCCGGCGCGCGAGCTGCGCTGCTGGGATTGGCAGCCATAGCCACACATGTGTGGCTTGCAAAAGTATAGATTTGCAAACTATGATTTTGCTAGACTTCGGAGATGATCGATCGTCAGGAGGAGTTCGAGCGGCTGCGCCGCGCAGCCGTGGAAGCGCCCCAGCTCGTCGTGATGCGAGGGCGCAGGCGTGTCGGTAAGAGCTACCTGCTGGACCGCAGCTACAGCGATCACCGCCTTGTGTACTTCCAAGCGGACGAGGGAGAGGCGCGCGGGCACCTGGATCTCCTGGCGGCCGAGCTGGGACGCCTCGTGAATGCTCCGATCGCGTTTGGCGACTGGAACGAGGCTTTGGGCACACTTGGCGAGCAGGCAAAGCTGCAACCGCTCGTGGTGGTACTTGACGAGTTCCAGTGGATGCTGCTGGCGGAGCCGACGTTGGACTCGATCGTCATGCGTCATTTCGATCGCTGGGAGCGCGCGCGCGTGCCAATCACCCTCGTGATCAGCGGCAGTGCGCTGACGATGATGGAGCAGCTCTTGGAGGGCGATCGAGCGATGTTCGGCAGGTCTGGCTACCGTCCGTTTCTGCAGCCGTTTGACTATCGCGACGCGGCTCTGTTCGTGCCCAACACGACGAGCGCCGCGCAGAAGCTGCTGCGATACGGAGTCTTGGGTGGGACGGCGCAGTACCAGGTGTGGGCAGGACAGGGCCCCATCCGTGAGATCCTCAAGCGCAGGATCCTGACCAAGGACGAGTCGCTGTTCGAGGAGCCACTGCAGCTGATCAGGGGCGAGAGCGCGATCCGCGAGCCGGGCAACTACTACGAGCTCCTGCGCACAATCGCGCGTGGCGCGACGCGATTCAACGAGATCCTGCAGCAATCCAAGATCTCCTCAGGGCAGCTGCTGACGAGCCGCCTTGACCGCCTGGAGAAGCTGCGCTACCTCGAGCAACGAAAGCCGCTCGGCGGCAATGGATCGGCGAGCTGGTCTGTCAGCGACCCGTTCTTCCGCTTCTGGTTCCGATACGTCTACCCAAACCGCTCACGCCTGCAAAGAGGGCGGGTTGATGAGGTATGCAAGGCGATCCTCGCCGACATCGACAACCACATGGGGAGCGTCTTCGAGCAGGTCTGCCGAGACTGGGCCGGGCGCTACAGCACCGACCCGCCGCTGGCCGATGCGGAGCACATGGGCGCGTACTGGACACGCACGCACGACGTCGAGATAGATCTCCTCGCGCGCACAAGCAAGAACATCGTCGCCGTAGGGTCATGCAAGTGGTCCTCACAGGCAGACGCGCATGACCTCGATCGCCTGATCGAGCTGCGCGGCCGGATTCGCGGTGCTGGCAGCGCTGCGTTGTACGTGTTCGCGCGCGATTTCCACAAGAGCCTCGTGGAGCGCGCCGAGCGCGACGGCGCACGCCTCGTGTCCGCAGATGAGCTCTTTGCGGAACCGGCGGGCCAGCCCTGATCAACCGCGTATCCCGTCCCCGCTCACGTGCCCACGACCCAACGCTCGGCATTCTGCTCGTGGATCTCACGCAGAATGCCGCGTATGTCGTATGTGATGTCCCACTGGGGATAGTCGCGCTTGAACGGCTCGAGATCGCTGATCCACCAACGATGGTCGCCGATTCTGTTGGTGGCATCGAGCTCCCACGGCAGCTCGCGCCCGGCGATTTGCTGGCATAGATCGATCGCCTCGAGCATCGAGCAGTTGCTCTGGCGCCCGCCGCCGATGTTGTAGACGGCGGCCGCGCGCGGCGCACTGTGAAATGCGGCGAACGCGGCCACCATGTCGGCGGCGTGGATGTTGTCGCGCACCTGCTTGCCGCCGTAGCCGAACACGTTGTAGG
>JBEKAM010000165.1:0-8346 GCA_050015915.1 Solirubrobacteraceae bacterium | reverse complement strand
ATCAACGCCTGGATCAACCGTACGGTCGGGGTCGAGCGCGTCGATACGGCAAGCATCCAGCAGCTGGAACGCTCAGTGGCAGCGCTCGTTCGGGAGCTCACACGCAGCAGCCGCAGGGCGGCGACAGGGTAGCTGTCTCAGCCGTCGGCGTTGACGCGATCGACCAGCTCGGCCAGCACCCGCTCAGCGTCCTCGTTGGCAACCTGACACGTTCCCGCTGCCTCGTGTCCGCCGCCGCCGTAGGAGAGCATCAGCGCGCCGACGTCGGTCTTGCTCGAGCGATCGATGATCGACTTGCCCATCGCGAAGACGGTGTTCTGCTGTTTTAGCCCCCAGATCACGTGGATCGACATGTTGCATTTGGGGTGGAGCGCGTAGATCATGAAACGGTTGGTCGGGTGGATGACCTCTTGCTCGCGTAGGTCGAGCACGACGAGGTTGCCGTGGACGGTCGAGTTCTCGAGCAGTTGCGCCTGTGCCGCGACGGCGTGCTCGCGATAGAGCGTCACGCGCTCGACGACGTCGGGCATCTCCAGGATCTCCTCCACGCTGCGCTCAAGGCAAGCGTCGACGAGGTCCATCATCAGCTGGTAGTTGGAGATCCGAAAATCGCGGAAGCGACCGAGGCCGGTGCGGGGATCCATCAGGAAGCTGAGCAGGATCCAGCCGGTCGGGGTGCGGATCTCATCGAGCGAGAACAGAGCGCTGTCGGCTTTGTCGACAGCCTCCATCAGCGACTCCGACACCTGCGTGAAGCGCTCGGCACCGCCGAAGTACTCGTACACAACCCGAGCCGCCGACAGGGCGCCGGGGATGATGACGTGGTTCGCGGGCGTATTCTGCAGGCGCAGCGTCTCGCTCTCGTGGTGGTCGAACGCCAGACGGACGCCGGGGACATACGGAAGGTTGGTGGTGATGTCGCGATCGGTGATCTCGAGCAGGCCGTCCTGCATGTCCTTCGGGTGGACGAAGCAGATCTCCTCGAGAATCCCAAGCTCCTTCAGCAGGGCAGCGCACACCAGCCCGTCAAAGTCGCTGCGGGTAACAAGGCGGCACTTCTCGGTGGTGTGTGTTGCCATCGAAGCTCGATTCCTTTAGCGTGAGGTTCCAATAACACGTCGGCAGCTCGGGCGCAAAACCTGAACTGCGCAAGCAAAATCTGTGGGTCTCTATGCCAACACGCTGGCGCTTAGCGTCTGGCTGACGGCCTCCAGTGCGTCGACGATCCGCTCTGCTGCGCGCCCGTCGCCATAGGGGTTGCGGGCGCCGGCCATCTCGCCGTAGGCGCCGGAATCGTCGAGCAGGGCGTTCGCGTACGCCAGAATCCGGTCGGGGTCGGTACCGCAGAGAATGCTGCAACCCGCAGTGACCCCCTCGGGGCGCTCGGTGGTCTCGCGCATGACCAGCACAGGTAGATTGAAGGCCGGCGCCTCTTCCTGCAGTCCACCTGAGTCTGTGATCACGAGCTCGACGCTGCACAGCTGCGCAATCAAAGCTTCGTAATCCAACGGCTCGCACAGGGTGACGTTGGGATGTCCATCGAGTACCGGCATGACGCTCGCGCGCACCGTCGGCGAGAGGTGGAGGGGAAAGATCACGTGTACGTCCTCACGCCAGGCGAGCTGCGCGATGGCGTGGCTTATGCGCCGCTGAATCTCCCCCTGACTCTCGCGACGATGCATCGTCACGAGTACCCGACGCCGTCCATCGACATGCGGCGCTGCCTTAGTGCAGCGTGCAGCGACGGCGAGCGCCGCATCGATGACCGTGTTGCCGGTCACGTACACCGTCGACTGCTCGACCGCCTCGCGCAGCAGGTTTTCGGCGCTCAGCGGCGTTGGACAGAAGTGCCACGCGGCCAGTTGTCCGATCAGCCTGCGGTTGGTCTCCTCGGGGAATGGGTCATTGGCGATGTGCGTGCGCAGCCCCGCCTCGACATGCCCGACGGGCACGTGCTGGTAGAAGGCCGCCAGCGCCCCACACATGGCTGTTGTGGTGTCGCCTTGGACCAGCATCATCCGTGGCCGCGTTTCGCCGAGCACGCGATCGAGCGCTGGGATCACGCGACCGCTCAGCTCTGCGAGCGACTGGGCTGGCTGCATCAGCTCGAGGTCAATGTCGGGCTCGAGGGAAAAGGTATCCAGTGCTTGACGCAGCATCTCTCGATGCTGGCCTGTGCTGACCAACAGGACCTGCTCACCGCGGCGCACGAGCTCGTGGATCACAGGCGCCATCTTGATCGCCTCGGGGCGGGTGCCAACGCACGCAAGCACCGCGCGGAAGCTCACTGCGTCACCTGCAGCTGATCGCTGCTCAAAGTCGCGGGTTCGGCAACCCGCGGCGTCTTCACCCAGTTTCGCCGGCCCGTCAAGTTGCGCGCGAACGCGCGCAGTGTGGCGAAGATCCACACGTATGTGTAGAGCGTGAAGACCAGCCCCGCCGCGGGTATCTCCCACGGCCGGTAGCCCTTTGTGGCGTTGCGCTGATAGACATACATGAACATCGCCAAAGGCGCTATGCCGATGGTCAAGCTGACGGCGTTGCGTGATGATCCCGCGTGGAGGAAGGAAAGGAAGTCGTTGTGGGTCGTGATGACCCCGGCGATCATGAGCGTCGCGACGACGGCGTTGAAGCTGACGACGATTACCGTCACGATCAGCAAGAGGTACAACGACAGATCCAGTCGCGTCATCAGCGTGGCCGGTGCCCCCATCAGCCTCGGTAGATAGCCCCAGCAGCGGTAATGACCTTGGATCCAACGGGTACGCTGACGAAATAGCGCCCGCCAGCCAGGCAAGCCTTGCTGAGCTACGTAGACGGTCGGGCAATAGCGAGTTCGCCAGCCACGACAGACGAGCGCGAGACCGAGCTCGAGATCCTCGGTCAGTGCGTCCACTTTCCACGGTCCACCGCGAGCTGCCTTCAGATCCAGCAGTGCTGAGAGGCGGGTGAACTGTCCGTTGCCACCGAGGCCGCTGGACCCAACGCGGTCACGGGCGCGCTGGACGAAGGCACTGAAGCCAACAAACTCCATGTCCTGCATCCGGGTCAGCAGATTCGTCGACGCGTTGGCGATCCTCACGCCAATCTGAACGCTCGCCACCCGCGCCTCGCCGAAATACGGGCCGACTGCCTGCAGCGTCTCACGATCGAGCTGCCCGTCAGCGTCGACAATCCCTACGACCACCGCGGCGGGGTCCAGTCCCCCAAGCACCGGGTGCTCGGAGTCCAGCATGCGCATCGTGTGCTCCATGCACTCGTTGAGCACGTCGCTCTTTCCGCTCTGCGCTCGGGGATGCTCACGACGCAGCACCGATACGTGGGGGTTCTCGCTGTAGCGGGCGAGAATCTTCGGCGTCGCGTCCGTGGAGCCATCGTCGCCCACACAGACGACGAAACGTGGATAGTCAAGCTGGAGCAGTCGCTCAACTGTCTGACCTATGACTGCCTCCTCGTCGAGCGCTGCCACGAATATCACATAGGCCGTCGGCAACTCGCCGTTCGCCGTTCCGTGCCGCATCAGCGATACGCAGAAGAGCACCGCGTAGTAGACGACGACGCTAGCGACGAAATAAGAGGTAACAGTCAGCAGAACTGTCATCAGCGGACTCCTTCGATGGAGGATTTGAGCGAGATGCCTGCCGGTCTGGGTGTGTGACCGGCAGACATCCGCTTGGGGGGAGCCTTGGCGCTAGTAGTTGAAGATCACCGGCGCTATGCCCAAACCACCACCGGTCTGAGAGACTTTCACCACGATGAACGCCGAGTGCCCACTGGTGACCTTGACCTTCTCGACCACCTGCTTGGAACCATGCATGATGACCATTTTGTAGCTACCAGGCTTCACTGGAATGTCAAAATGCCCGTTGCGGCCAACTTTGGTCGTGGCTACGACGGTCGTCTTGCCGTTGACCAACTTGACGATCCGAACGGTGACGCCGCTGCCTTGAACCTTGCCCTCGATTGCCTCATGCCCTGCCGGGCTTGCGACCGCAGCTACGACCGCGGCGATTGCCGTACCGGCTGGAGTGATCGCGTAGCTGACGGCGCTGGTGACAAGCACCAGCGACACTGATCCGACCGCGACGCGGCGGATGAGCATCTTCGTATGTGAAAGTCGTTTTGAGATTTTTCACTCCTTAGTTAGTGGCGGCAGGCACCCCACCGCCGATAACACGCCGACGGACCGGCCCGACCGTCGAGGGTGGACGCGGCGGTAATATCGGCGGCGCCCACCGGCTGGACACCGTAGTTTCCCGCGTCGGCGACGCGACGTAAAATCAGGATCTCCATCAAATTCGACATAGTCGGCTTTCTACCTTCTTGCCCGCCGGGGCACGCGCAACGAACGGACAGCGCGCTTCGTCGATCCCTCAGCGGCTTCCCAGCGAGCGATCGCCCATCAGCCGGAGAAGGGCAGCTACTCTCCGGCGCACGGTGAGCAACAGCGCGGACCAGTTGAAGGCCGGCCAGTTGGGCACGATCGACGTGACGGCCTCGACTGTCGCCAACATCGGGCCCGGGATCGACTTCTACTTCGCTTTCGGGGTGATCGCCGTCACCGCTGGTATCGCCGCGCCGTTGACGATCCTCGCCGCGGGCGTCGCTGTCGTGCTATTGGCCTTTACGGTGGCTGAGTTCACGAGGGCGGAGCCTTCGGCGGGAAGCTTCATCACGTATGTAGAGACCTCGCTGGGCGCGAGGGCAGGCGTCGTCACGGCGGTGCTCGTCGCCGTCGGCTACACCGTGGCGATCGCGGGCGTGTTCACCATGTCTGGGGGCATGGTCTCGCTGACGCTTGCCCACTACACCTCGTGGCAGCCGCCGTGGGAGCCGTTGACGCTGGTGTTGACCGTCGGTGCCATCTGGCTGACCGCACGCGGCGTCAAGCTCTCCACCACAGCGGTAGGGCTAGCTGTGCTGTTGCAGGTGGCGATCATGGTGCTCGTCTGCGTGATCGTGCTCGTCGACCGGCGCGCCCACCTATCGACGACACCTTTCTCCTGGTCGCATCTCAGTGGCGGGCTGACGGGATTGTCCGCCGGCTTCCCGCTCGCGCTGTACATGCTCATCGGCTGGGAAAACGGCCCGGCGCTCGCCGAGGAGGCCCGCGATCCAAGGCGCACCATTCCGAGAGCCCTCTACATCTCGATTGCGACCGGCACTGCCCTGTTCGTGTTCTTCGCGTACGCCACGATCTCGGGCTTCCACTATGACGTCGCCTCAATTGGACGCTCATCGGTCCCATTTCTGCGCATCTCCGACCAATATCTCGGCGGCGCGGCGTTCCTGGCATGGGGAGCTGGAATCATCTCGGTGCTCGCGACGCTTGTGGCCGGCGTGAACTCTCAGGCGCGGATGCTCTTCGACGGCGGGCGATCTGGACTGCTCCCGACGCGTCTCGGCCACGTGCGCCCTCCGGCGAACGCTCCTGTGAATGCGCTGGCGACGATGGCCACGATCGGGCTTGGGCTGATCGCGGTCTGGTGGGCATCGCATCTGTTCGGCATCGACAATGGCTCCACAGACCCCGTTGGCCTCTACGCGGAGTACTCGACGATGGGCACGATCGTGATCCTGTTCGTCTATCTCCTCACCACACTCTCCCTACCGGTGTTTATGTGGCGCCGCCACCGCGAGACGTTCTCGGCGCTTCGCCACGTGGCTGTCCCTGTGCTTGGTGCCCTGACGCTCGTTGTCCCGTTCGTCGAGCTCTGCAAACCGGGGCAGCCAGCGCCGTATAGCGAGTTCCCGTACATCGCGCTGGCGATCGTGGTGGTGGCCAGCGTCATTGCCTGCATCGTCGTCCACCGCCACCCGTCAACCGGGTCTGGCGAGGGCGCGGCTCTCTCCGCATAACGAGTCGCTCCCGACATCATGGTCCTGCGTCCCAGGCAATGCCGCAGACTCGGATAGTTCCCGCACTTTGCGAATTTTCGTCTGCCCTTTGGTGCAAGCACCCTTGACCGCGAAAGCTCCACTTTTTACGGTCGCTAGCAAGGACCGTCGTCCGTCGCGAGGCTACCCGAGTGGGAGGCCTGCCGCTGTGCCTCGGATGTTCGCTCGCACGCTTGATGCCGCCGTCTGGGTACCCAGTCGCGCTAAATAACTCTTCCAGGGGGAAAAGTGCCTTCACATCGCCGTTACTTGCTGATCAGGCTGCTGCTCGCGTGCGCGGCCATCTATCTCTCGTGTGGATTGCTTGCAGGACAGGCGTCAGCCGCGGCGCCGCCATGCGCGGACCTGTACCTCGAAAACGTGTCCGTGTCGCCGACAAACCCCGTCGTGGGAATGCCGGCGACGGTCACCCTCACGGTGCACAACGGCGGCACCTGCGCGGCCGGGGGCTTCGTGACGCAGTTCAGGACCTCGCTCAAATCTCAGACCGGCCCTTCGGAATCGATCAACTCCCTCAACGCCGGCGAATCCAAGACGCTGGAACTGCCGTTCGTGTTCACGGCCGCGGGCAACTACGAGGCGGTCGTCGAAACCGACACCGGCAAATCGGTCTCGGAAACGAACGAAAAAAACAATCTTGAAATCCTGTCGATCACGGTGCTGCCGCCGGGGATCAACCTGGTCCTCGAAGAATTCACGGTCAAACCGGTCGTCTCGGACCCGACAGAATCGGTCGTGCAGGGCCGTCCGGCGATCGCCACGATCAAGGTCACCAACACCGGCAACGTGCCGGCGGGAACGTTCATCGTCTCGTGGACGCCGTACGTCTTGGGTAAACCGTTGACGAAGACCGTGAGTGGCCTCGGGCCGGGCGAAAGCACGACCGTGACGATGGAATACACGTTCCCGACGGCGACGACCGTCACGGGAACCGCGCTGGCTGACTCGACGCACGTCATCAAAGAGACCGACGAGGCCGATAATTCGAAGACACTGAAAACGGTCGTACAGCCGCCGCTCCCGAACCTGAGGGTGGCGAGGGTGAGCGACTCCCCGGCACCCGCCGGCAGCGAATCCGAGCAGGAAGTCGAAATCGAAAACGACGGCAACAGCGCGGCCGGCGACTTCGTCGTGACCTGGAAACCGGGGCTGCTGGTGGCCCAGCAGTCCCAGCAGGTCAACGGTCTCGGTGAGGGCGAACGCACGATCGTCTTCTTCACGGAGGACTTCAAAACCGCTGGCACCTATAGCGGAACCGTGACGCTCGACAGCACGCACGTGATCAAAGAGGTCAACCCGAACGAACAGACCGCGAGCACGCTCTTCGTGATCCCGGGTGCGACGGTTGATCTCACGATCACGGGCCTGACGATCGAACCCGAATACAACCGTTGCGGCTGCGATTGCAACAACTGCGACAGCGTCAAGCCGGGCGTCAAGCCGGCCTACTCGTCCTCGACGATCGTGCAGGCGGTGCCGAACAGGATCACCGTTGACGTCAAGAACCTCGGTAACAGCCCGTCGCCGAGCTTCGTCACGAGCTGGAACCCGAGCGCGAACAGCATCATCGTGCCCGGCAACCAGACGCTGACGCAGGAGTCCGGTCCGCTCGGCCCAGGCGAAGAACGCGAACTGGAATACCACTTCACGTACCCGAAGCCCGGGAACTTCCGCAGCGTCGCCGAAGTCAACGCCTTCAAAACCTTCAAAGAAACAAATGAATCGAACAACCAGAAGATCCTCAACGTGACGGTGGAACCTGCCGAGATCGGGCTGTACTTCAATGGCCCGATCACCCCCTCGCCGAACCCGCTGCACTACAAGGAAGCCGGCACCGAGACGGTCAAAGTGATCAACTACGGGCCGATCGCGACCGGCGCGTTCGCGGTCCAGCTCGAACCCGAGGAAAAAGGCATCAAGCAGACGAAGATCGTCCCCGGCCTGAACGTCGGCGAAGAAACGACGCTCACCTACCCGGTCACCTACAGCAAAGCCGGGGCCTACACGGCGACCGCGGTGATCGACCCGACCGACCAGGTCGTCAAGACCCTCGAACCCGATGAAGAGAGCGAAACCATCAACGTCGCACCGGTCGACCTCGGGTTCGTCGGAGGGATCTCTGTGAACCCCAACCCGATCTTCTCCAAAGAAGGAGGTACCGAGAGCGTTACGGTCCAAGACTTCGGGCCCGGCGGCACCAACGGACCCTTCTCAGTCCAGCTCGAACCCAAAGCAAAAGGCCTCAAGCAGACCAAGGTCGTCTCCGGTGGCCTCAAGGCAGGCGAACAGATCACACTCACCTTCCCTGTCGAATACGCGAAGGCCGGGTCCTACACCGCCACAGCCGTGATCGACCCGTTCAACCAGGTCGACAAGACCACCACCCCCGACGAAGAGTCAGAACCCATCAACGTCGAAGCCACATCGGCGAGCCTGAACGTCAAGCTG
>JBEKAM010000164.1:0-8370 GCA_050015915.1 Solirubrobacteraceae bacterium | reverse complement strand
GGACGAGAGCGCGATCGTCATCAACCGCTATGACCGCCGCTTCCGCGACGGCCAGCTGAGTCGTATACATCAAGAGGACGTGTGCCAGGCGTTGGGCCTGCATCCCGACCGCAAGTATCAGCGCGACGGAGGTCCTGGACCAGCTGAGGTGGTGAAGCTACTGCGCAACGTGATGGCTCCGCTCGCGGCCGATGACGCGGTGTGGAGATTCTTCGACGCGCTCGTCTGGAATTGGCTTATCGCCGGTACCGACGCACACGCGAAGAACTACTCGCTGCTTCTCGCGGGCGGCGACGTGGGGTTTGCGCCGCTGTATGACATCGCCTCTGCTCTTCCATACGGCGTCCACGAGCGGAAGCTGCGGTTCGCGATGAAGATCGGAGGGGACTATAGGGTCCATCCGGAACGCAACACATGGGAGAGAGCCGCGAAGGAACTCGCACTGAACGTGGATAGAGCCCTCGATCGAGTCGTGGCCCTCGCGGAAAAAGCTCCGGACGCATTCGCCGATGCCGCTCACGCCCCTGAGGTCACGGCGCTGGATCGGCCGCTCCCGACACGATTGGTCGACCTCGTTGCCGACCGCGTACGACGCTGTCTGGCGGTCCTGCCTACAAACACCGCCTGACCTGACGCGCTATCTCGAGGTCCTCGCGGG
The DNA here is from genome assembly GCA_050015915.1 of Solirubrobacteraceae bacterium. Lineage (GTDB taxonomy): Bacteria > Actinomycetota > Thermoleophilia > Solirubrobacterales > Solirubrobacteraceae > Palsa-744. Next base: position 7,712 of record JBEKAM010000164.1, on the reverse strand, counting down.
CGGTGATCACAAGCGTGGACGTGCCACTGCCATCGGCACCGATCTCCGCATCGCGATCGGCGGCAGTGTTGCGCGCACGGTCCAGCTCAACGCCGAGGAAAGCGAGCCCTGCCGCAGCCTGCTCCCGCACGGCGGCGCTGTGCTCGCCCACGCCCCCGGTGAACACCAGCACATCAATCCCCCCGAGCGAGGCGGCCATGGCGGCGATGCCCGCGCGAAGCCGGTGCACATAGACCTCCAAGGCCAGCCGAGCCCGGTTGCCGACGTCCGACTCGTCTCCCTCGCGTGATGTCTCCCCCTCGCCCGATGCGTCTCCCTTCTCCGCCCGCTCAACGATCTCCCGCATGTCAGCACTACCAGCAAGAGCAAGCAGCCCCGACTGGTGCTCGAGCGCCCCGTTCATCTCCTGCGGCGAGAGCTCCTCGCGCTCCAGCAGCCACAACAACAGCCCGGGGTCAACACTGCCAGAGCGAGTAGCCATCACCAGCCCCTCCAGCGGCGTGAAGCCCATCGTCGTGTCGCATGAGCGCCCATCAGCGATCGCGCACAGCGACGCCCCCGCACCGAGATGACAGCTGACGATCCGCAGCCCCTCAGCGTCGCGTCCGAGCATCTGTGGCGCCCGCCGAGCGACCCACCCATGTGAGAGTCCATGAAACCCGTAGCGCCGTAGCCCCCAGCGCTCGCGCCAAGCCGCCGGCAGTGCATAGGTGGATGCGGCTGGGGGCAACGTGGCGTGGAAGGCGGTGTCAAAGCACGCAACAGCCGGAAGCGACGGCAGCGCCGCACTGACGGCATCAAGCGCAGCAAGCGACTTGGGCTGGTGTAGCGGCGCGAGGTCGACCAGCTCGCGCAGCTGCGCCTCGACGTCAGCGTCCACCACGATGGCCTCCCGAAAGCGCTCGCCGCCATGCACGATCCGGTGCCCAACTACGTCAGCCTCGCCAAGCCCCGAGCGCAAAGCCGCGCGCAGCTCGTCAGGGTCGACCCGCGCACGGGGCGCGTCGAGCTCCTGTGCGGCGAGCGTCGAGTCGTCGTGGTCGAGCAGCGTCAGCTTCAGCGAGCTCGACCCAGCGTTGACAACGAGTACGCGCACGCCGAAAGACCCTATGCGACGGTCGCGGGCGGCCCCCCGCCGGCGCTCCAGCCACCACCTACGCCCTGCCTTTGCGTCTTCCCGTCGCTCGGCCAGGTCCAGCCGCTCAGCTCGGGCGGGTCGTCGCCGTGCTCGCGTGTGTAGGCGCGGTGGCGCAGGCGCTCGTCGATCATGTGCTGGCGCAGGTGTGCGGCGCGCTCGCCGAGGCCGGGGACGCGGTCGATCACGTCGATCACGAGGTGGAAGCGGTCGAGGTCGTTGAGCATGACCATGTCAAACGGCGTGGTGGTGGTGCCCTCCTCCTTGTAGCCGCGCACATGCAGGTTGGCGTGGTTGGCGCGACGGTAGGTGAGGCGGTGGATCAACAAGGGGTAGCCGTGGTAGGCGAAGATCACCGGCTGGGTGGTCGTGAACAGCGCGTCGAACTCATGCTCGGAGAGGCCGTGCGGGTGCTCGGTGTAGGGCTGCAGGCGCATCAGGTCGACGACGTTGATGACTCTCACTTTCAGCTCCGGAAGCTCGCGCCTGAGGATGGCTGTGGCGGCGAGCGTCTCGAGCGTGGGCACGTCGCCGGCGCACGCGAGTACGACGTCGGGCTCAGAGCCTTCGTCATTTGAGGCCCAGTCCCAGATCCCGATCCCACGGGTGCAGTGGTCGATCGCCTCTTCCATGTTCAGGTAGGTAAGCGCCGGCTGCTTGCCGGCGACGATCACGTTGACGTAATTGCGGCTGCGCAGGCAGTGGTCGGCGACCGACAACAGGCAGTTGGTGTCGGGCGGCAGATACACGCGCACGATCTCGGCCTTCTTGTTGACGACGTGGTCGATGAAGCCGGGGTCTTGGTGTGAAAAACCGTTGTGGTCCTGTCGCCATACGTGTGAGGACAGCAAATAATTAAGAGAAGAGATGGGAGTGCGCCAGGGGATCCCGCGCGTGACCTTGAGCCACTTGGCGTGCTGGTTGAACATCGAGTCGACGATGTGGATAAAGGCCTCGTAGCAGTTGAACATGCCGTGGCGGCCGGTCAGCAGGTAGCCCTCGAGCCAGCCCTGGCAGAGATGCTCGGAGAGAACCTCCATCACGCGACCCTCCGGCGCGAGGTGATCGTCGCTGTCGAGCCTCTGGGCCTCCCACACGCGATTGGTGACGTCGAACACCTCGCCGAGGCGATTGGATGCCGTCTCGTCAGGGCCCATCAGGCGGAAATTCTCGGGGTTGCGCCTGATGACCTCGCGCAGGAAGCCGCCCAACACGCGCGTGGCCTCGCTGGTGCTCACGCCGGGACTTGCAACCTCGACAGCGTGATCGCGAAAGTCGGGCATCTCCAGCGCGCGCAGCAAGAGGCCGCCATTTGCGTGCGGGTTGGCGCCCATGCGTCGCTCGCCCTCCGGTGCAAGCGCTGCCAGCTCGGCACGCAGCGCCCCCTGCTCGTCGAACAGCTGCTCTGGCTTATACGAGCGCATCCATTCCTCCAGCTGCGCCAGGTGCTCCGGCTTCGCGGCGAGATCCGCGAGCGGCACCTGGTGGGAGCGAAACGATCCCTCTGCCGGCAACCCGTCGACCACCTTCGGGCCGGTCCAGCCCTTGGGTGTGCGCAGCACGATCATCGGCCAGCGCGGCCTGTTCGGCGTGATCCCAGGCCCCCCGGCGTGATTTGCCTCTGCGCGCGCCGCGTGCTGGATCTCGGCGATCTCGCCGGTGACCTCGTCGAGCGTGGCGGCCATCAGCTGGTGCATGGTCGCGGGGTCTGAGCCCTCGACGAACCTGGGCGCGTAGCCGTAGCCTTCGAGCAGCGAGCGCAACTCATCCCGGGGAATCCGCGCGAGCACGGTGGGGTTGGCGATCTTGTAGCCGTTGAGGTGCAGGATCGGCAGCACCGCGCCGTCGCACACGGGGTTGAGGAACTTGTTGGAATGCCAGCTCGCAGCCAGTGGCCCCGTTTCCGCCTCGCCGTCGCCGACCACGCAGCAGACCAGCAGGTCGGGGTTGTCGAACGCGGCGCCGAACGCGTGCGCGAGCGAGTAGCCGAGCTCGCCGCCCTCGTGGATCGAGCCTGGCGTCTCCGGCGCTACGTGGCTGGGGATGCCGCCGGGGAAGGAGAATTGGCGGAACAGCCGCCGCAGCCCCTCCTCGTCGTGGCCGATGTGCGGGTAGACCTCGGTGTACGTGCCCTCGAGGTATACGTTTGCCACCATGCCTGGTCCGCCGTGGCCGGGGCCGGCGATGTAGATGGCGTTCAGCTCACGCGCACGGATCACGCGGTTCATGTGCGCGTAGACGAAGTTCAGGCCGGGGGTCGTACCCCAGTGGCCGAGCAGACGCGGCTTGGTGTGCTCGATCCGCAGCGGCTCGCGCAGCAGCGGATTGTTGAGTAGGTAGATCTGGCCAACCGACAGGTAGTTGGCGGCGCGCCAGTACGCATCGAGCCGTGTGAGCTCCTCAGCTGTGAGCGGAGCGGCTGCGCGTGTCGCGGTTGCGTTCTCAATCACGTCCACCTTGAGCGTAGTGCTCGCGCCAGATCAGCTTGTAGATCGGGATCTTGCGCGGCAGGTCGCGCACGCCGGGGATGAAGGGTATGGAGATGAACGCGAGGCTGAGGATGCCCATCATCAGCATCACGAGGAGGTCTGCATTGGGCGAGTTCTTGAACGGTTCGATCTGGTACCAGAAGGCATACAGCCACAGCCACGCCTGGCCGGGGTAGCTGCCGGTCTCGTTCATCATGCCCCATTCGTCTCCGCCCAGATGCTGTTCTTCGGCACGTTTTTCGAGCAGCCCGCCGTCGGCCATGAACAGCAGCGGCTTGGTGTAGTCGGTCTGGAAGAACTGGCTGCTGGTCAGCAGGCTGCCGTCGAGGCCGCCGCTACGGGCGAGGCTCAAAAGGCTCGTCATCATCGTCGGCACCGGGCCGGTGCCGGTTGCCTGGACGCTGACCATCCCCGTCGTCGGGTTGACCGAAACAGTCTTGGGTAGCGGCTTGCCTTCTTCTTCGGCTTCCGCGTCTTCTTCCAGCGGCTTGGCATACGCTTCGCCCCACGCCTTCTGGGTATTTTCGGGTGCCGCCTGGTATTCGGCGAGCGCGGCCTGCAGCGTGGGGTCGTTGGGGATCGTCTCAAGTGGATGGATCACGTAGTCGTCGGCCGTGTTGATCGGGTGGCTCACGCCGAGCCAGCGCTGGGGGTGCAGGAACAGGAAGTGCTGGACGCCCCCCGATTCGTGGTTGTACGGCGGACCGTAGGTTGCGGTGCCGCTTGTGCCGTCGAGCTCGGTGGCGGCCGTCCTGACGAAGTCGACTGGCAGCTGGCGCGACCACTGCGCGACGGTGCTCGGTTTGTCATCGGGAGATGAGAACAGCACCGCGAGCACGATCGCCAGCAGCGCGATCACGCCGACCGCGATGCACGCCTCTTTGACGAGGTCATACGACTGGTAGGCGCCCGTCCAGGGCTTGGTGTCGTCCTTTGGGTGAAGCAGGCTCACGAGCCGGCTCCGACGGGCGCGGGCGGCGGCGAGGGTGCTGGGCTCTCAGCAGCGGGTGCGCTCACGAGGCGTGCTTTGAGCTCGATCGGCGGTACCACCCCGTGTCGGCGCACGAGCAGCACATGAGCTGAGACGAGTACCACCACCGCGATCGGGAGCAGCAGCACGTGGTAGCTGTACATCTGGCCGAAGTTGGTGACGTTGAAGAATGCGCCCACGCCGACGGAGTTCAGTCCGTCCTTGGCCTGTGTGGAGATCCACTGGGCGTCGAAGTTCTGCTGGGAGACGTAGCCCGTTAGCGCTGTGGGCACCGCGACGAGGAACGTGATCGCGCCGGTGATCCACACGCGTGTGCGTCCGCCGCGCCACGCTGCCATCCAGTACTTGCCCCACAAGTGCACGACCATCACGGCGAAGAAGATCTCCACAGCCCACATGTGGATGCTGTTGAAGAAGTGCCCCACGCCCGTGTAGTGCCACCAGGCGGGTCCCTTTAGCGCGAGGATCGTGCCCGAGGTGATGATCACCACGAGCGCGGCGATGCTGGCGACGCCGAACATGTAGATCCACGAGGCGACGTACGTGGGCTGGCCGTCCGGCAAGAGCTTCTCCGGCGGTAGCGCCTCGACAGCCTTTTCGCGGACTTTGACGGTCCACGAGCTCTCGGGTGCGCCGCTCATGACGGTCCTCCGCCGCGACGGGCGGCGGCGCGGCGTGCCGCCCCGGGGAATGGCACGAACAGCGCGACCGCGAACAAGATCAGCATCGCGGCGATCACGAGCACGTTCGCAAGTGGCAGCTTGATGAAGTGCCAGTGCACGACGTGCGCCGGGTGGTTGAGGTTGAAGACAGCGCCCATCACGGTGCTCAACATCGCGTGGCTCATGCCAGAGCCCCTACGAACGATGAGTCGGCGTTCGGGCGGCGACTCAGTGGCGCACTCGGTAGAAAAGCCATACCGGCAAACTACGTGCCAGCTGATGTCGTGCGCATCCGTAGCTTTGCGCCTAAAGCTCTCAGTAGTTATCCGGTCTCTGCGCGGGCTGCTCGCGTGCCCTGCTGCGCCGCGTGAGCGCTACGCTGCGCAGGATGCGTCCGCTGCCGACAGCCCCACTCGCGGCCGGCTCGCTGATCGCCAGCTATGGCGTGGTCGCGGCCACCGGCTCGCGTCCGCTCGGCGGGGTCGTGCTTGCGGCCGGCGGCCTGTGCTGCATCGAGATCTGGCGCCGGCGCCACGGCACGCGCACGGCGGTCCAGCTCGGCGCCACCGGCTTCGCTGCGTTCGTCGCCTCGCACCTGATTGCATTGGCCCTCGGGCCATGGCCAGCGGTGCTGATCGTCGCTGCGGTCACCGCCGCGGCGGCCTGGGTTCTGGCCGATTCACATCTGCTGGAATCGTCCGAGGCAATTGCCTGAAGCACTGGCATTCCGCTTGCTCTCCCGGTAGATTTTCCCCATGGCACAAGCCGTCGCCTCCTCGCCTGGAGTCATCGCCGACGCGCCTCCCGCTGCGCCTCAGCGCCCGGACTTTCAGATCGTGCCTCGCGCCGGCCTTCCGATCGTCGCCGTGGTGCTTGTCCTGCTGGTCGCCGGCGTCGCCTCCAACAAACTGTGGCCGCTCGAGTTCCTGCATGTCGTCGCCGGCGCAGGCTGGACGGTCATCGACCTGTTCCTCGGCTTTGTGATCGGGCCGATCATGGGCAGCCTGTCGATTCCCGCGCGCGTGGAGTTCACGACGCGGCTGATGCCCAAGATGGTGCTGCTCATGCCCACGATCGTGACCGTCACGCTCGTGGCCGGCTGGCAGCTTTCGACCGACCTGGGGACAAACCTGACGGGGAACCCGCTGCACGGCTGGGTGGTGGCGAGCTTCATCGTGGTTGGCGTGATGGCGGTGATCGCGCTCGGCCTGCTGGAGCCGGCGAACATCGCGGTGCTGACCGAGCTCAAGAAGCCGCAGCCGAACATCGAGGTGATCCAGAAGCTGATGAAGCGTTTCATCTACACCGCGGGAGCCACCGGTGTGATGCAGATCGCGACGCTCGTGATCATGACCAAGCTCGCATCCGGATGAGCGAGCGTCGTCTGCCGCCGGTGACGCAGCTGGGGATGCTCTCGCTCGCGCTCGTGCTCGTCGCCGGCATCTACATGTCGGCGCATCTTCCCAAGCACGTTTCGCTTGGCCCCGCCGTGGCGCTGCTCGGGGCCTCGGCGCTGGTGATGATCGGCAACCTGCTCACGCTCTCCCGAGTCGATGGGTTCGCCTGGGGGCGCTTCTTCGAGGTCGGCAAGTGGGCGCTGCTGGCGTACGTGGTGATCGCGGGGATGATCGAGTACGTCTTCCTACGCAACCACACGAGCGGTGGCGCGCTCGTGGTGATGACGCTCTCGCTGCTCGTGTTCGCCGTCAACGTGCCCGTGCTGGTCGGCTTCACCGTCGCCCGCTACGACTGATCCTGTGGCGCATTTGCCGTCGGCGTCTGCTCGCCGGGCGCCTTAGGATTGAGGTAATCGAACCGGACTCGTCGCCGGCGGTCCGATGCGCCGGCATTGACGTATGATGCGCCGAATTTGGCGTATAGCTAATTAAACGGCCCCATGTCTGCCAGGTAGCGCCGTAGAAGGGGATTGGAGAACCTCCAGTCGCCGCGAGCCCTACTTTCGATGATGGCCGCGTCGCGGAGGGCTTCCAGCGCGCGGCGCACTCCACCGCGCGGCAGCCGGGTATATACCGGGTCGCCGCGCGCGGCGCGCTCGGCGACCACGAGCCCAAGTTTGTGCAGCCTGCGGATCCGCTCGACCGTCTGCTCGTGGCTGACCAGGTCGACCCGGAGCGCCGCGAGCAGGCCCTGCTCGACAATTTCCAGGTCCACCTGCCTCGTGTCGAGTTCGATCGTGGTCAGATGGGCCTTCTGCGCGATCAGCATGGTCGTGCGCGGGTGCAGCTCGCCGTAGTCGACGATCCGCGACAGGGCACCTATCTCGATGGCGCAGTCATCGGCGGCAAACCGCTCCGCTAGTCCCGCCACCCAGGCATCGCGGTCGATCGGCCGCAGGTCGTGGAAGCCGCCGAACTGGTGCAGTGCTCGATGAACGGGTGTGAACAGGTCGCGCATCAGGTGCTCGAGGCTTCCCG
>JBEKAM010000163.1:0-8605 GCA_050015915.1 Solirubrobacteraceae bacterium | reverse complement strand
TTTGCTGTGACCGGTCTCACCATTGGCCGCGGCCACACCAAAGGTGAGGGTAACGACGCAGACACCAATTGTGGAAACTCGCAGCACCATAAACCTCAGGCTAGCAACGATCTGGGCTTGGAGCCGCGGCGATGGACACACAGACTATGGCGGTTAGACACAACGCGTGCACTTGACGCCAGGGTGCCCTAGCCGCCAGATCGTTTGCGCCGGATCCTCGCTTTGTGGTCGTATTCGCGAGCGCGTTCGCGCCGCGCACGCGAGCTGGGGCCCACCGTCTCTGTGCCGCCGCAGTCAGTCTCATTCGAGCATGCGAGGCCAGCGGCAGTCGATGGTGACACGGTCCTCGCCACGACAGAGGGATTTCCGCCGCCGCCACCACCACCACCGCCACCGCCACCGCCACCGCTGGCCTCAGTCCAACAGCGGACTTCATTGCCAGCCAGCTCGGCGCATGCTTCATTCGAGCTCGCGGCAATTGAGCTCGCGCCGGCTATCCCTGCTACAGCAGAGGGTGTTCCACCGTTGCTCCAACAGTCAACCCCGCCGCTGGCAAGCAACGCGCAGGCAAACCCCTCACCGCCGCTCACAGCGATCGCGTTGCTTATGCCGGCCTCAGCTTCGCGAGCAAACGTACGCGTATTCCAGCATTCGACGTCACCACTCGAGAGAGATGCGCAGGCGAACCCCGAACCATCGGCCGTGACCGTCGTAGCGGTGTTGATGCCTGGGATCGTACGCGGCGTCGAACCAGCTTCACCTTCACCCACTTCTCCCCAGCACTGAACGCTTCTGCTCGAGAGCAGTGCGCAGGTGAAGTCAACCCCGCCACCGAGCCCGACCGCCCCCGCGGACAGGCCTTCCACGAGCCCGGGGGCCTGCTCGGCACCGTTCGCCCCCCAGCAGTAGACGCGGCCGCTGGCCAACACCGCGCACGCGTGCACGATCCCTGCTGCCGTCACCGAGATGGCATTGTCGATCCCAGGGACGGGTACCGGCGTGAGACTACTCGGAGGACCACCTCCACCCAGGCCTTCGCCCCAGCAGTCCACCCGCCCTTCGGCGAGCGCCGCGCAGGTGTACCCATCCCCGGCGGTGATGGATACTGCGTTGTCGATACCGATCACATGCACGTGTTTCGCGCTGTGCGTGGTCGTGCCGTTACCGAGCTGGCCGTGTTCGTTGTCACCCCAGCATTCGATGCTGCCGCCGAGCAGCTGGCAGGTGTGGCCATAGCCGACCGCGATCGACGCACAGGCTGTCCTGAAGGTGCCATCTTCCGAGCGACTTGGTGCTCCTTCGCTGGCTTCGCTTTCAGCGATGGTCTGGACGTGATAGGTCGTGCAGGGTGTGAGCCCGCTCACCGTGGCGGTGGCCGTCTGTTCGCCGGCGGGACTTGGTAGCGGCGTAACCGCCGTCGAATTTCCGTATTCGCCTGTCGTGCCGTAGTTGAACGCATATGTGGTGGGCAGCCCCGCGGGATCCACGAGGCCGGTCAGCGCGACGCTCGTGGATTTGATGCTGCCCGCTTTTGCGCGTTTGGCCGCGGGCGGGCAACCTCCGTGTTTGTTGAGCACCAGCACGCAATACGCCTCGCGGGGTTTCTGCTTTTCGACGATGCCCGCACCGGGGACCAGCCCGCTGTCGAACTCGTTGGTTCCTTCCTTCTCCTGGGTGGCCGTGGGCCCTTCGTAGAGGTAGTAGTCGACGAGTTCGACACGGTTGTTCCCGGCCCCGAGAGTGAGGAAGTCGTCAGCCGCTTCGCGCTGCATCTGTTCCGGCGTGATCGTGACCGGCTTCTTGACCTTCTTCCCTTTGACGACGACGGTTTCCGTGACCGTGGTGCCCGTGTCGAGGATCGTGGGTCCCTTCTTTTCTCTCAATAGGACTCCCTGCTCGGTCAGCCAAATCCGCTTTTTGCCGAGCTGCCCGTTGAGCGCTCCGAGGAACTTTTCCAGATCGACGTTGCCCTTGTGTGCTTCGCGGTGCCTGCGGTAGTTGACGAGATCGTAGTAGTCGTGCAGACCCCACACCTTTGGCTTCACGAAGCCGCCATACTCGTGGTTGTGGAGGATCGTGTTGATGTATTCATCCACGTAGCCATCGAATTCAGAGAATTCTCCCGCCACCAGCGTGCACTGAGGACAATCCAGGTTGTGGAGGATCTCGTTGGCGGCTTTCCACAACAGGGCGGCCTCCTGCGGCTTACGATACAGCGGGTCTGTCAGCTGCAGGTCGGGCTCGTTCCACGCCCCCCAGATCGTCACTGCAGGCACTTCTTCGGCGGGGATCCCGTGGATCAGCCCCTCGAACAGCTTGGTGATGTCGTCACGGTAGGTTTCGATGTTCACGGACGGGCATGCGCCATGCGAGCAACTGGCACCCGCTTCGAGGGTTATGAAGGGTTCGAGTTTGTTTTTGTGGACAGCCTTGAGCCATTTGACAAGTGCTTCCTTCTCAGAGGGAATCAACCAGGCGTTGTAGGGGACGATGTCGCGTGCCACTTTGACGTTGAGCGGCGCACCCTTCAGGGCTGAGTTGAATGATTCGAAAACTTCGGGCTTCTCGTCGGAGAGGCCGTGTTCGTACGGATCGCGTGCGCCGCTGACGAGATCGGTGGGGGCCGTGGTGGGGACTTCCGCGCTGAGCGGGTAACTGGCACCCGAGCCCGGCTCGACGGTGAGTGTGATCGTGTTGTTGGCGGAGCTGAGAGTGGCCGGTACGTGCTCGCCCGCAGCATCGAGCACCGTTGGTGCCTCGATCACCAGCAGCGGTGTGCGCGCGCTGTTCGCTTCGGCGTATGCCATCGCCTGGCTGTCGCGCTCGTAGAGTGTCTCGGTTGCCTGCGGTTGCAGTTCTCCTTCTTTGGGGGTCACTTCGGCGGTCGTCAAGGTAGGCGCGTACGGGAGTGGCGCCAGTCCTCCTTCTTCAGCGAGTGAGCCTTCAAGGGCTTCATCGCTTGCGTTTGCACCGACGCCTTCGCCGCTGCCCTGTGGCGGGGCTGACGCTCCGCCTTCCTGCGAGCCCGATTCGCCGAGCGGAGCGCTCGTGCTGAACCCCACCCGTTCGACCACCGCGATACCGCCGTTGGGCAGCTGCTCGAGTTCCTGGCCAGGGCCGATCCCCACTTCCCAGGAGTAGGCGGTGGGCGCCGCCGCCGAGCGCATTTGCAGTAGCGCCACTGCCCCGAGCACGCTCGGGCGCACGATCGTGTCACTTTCGCGCCAGGTTTCGGCGAACAGCGCCGCCGATCCGTTGACGAGCGTCGGCATCGTAGCGGCGTTGGCAGCCGGTTCCACTGGTGTGAGGCTCAATTCGCCGACGGGCGTGTCGACCGCGAATTCGCCGGGAGCGTTCTTGGCGATGGACGAGCTCACGAGCGTCTGCTGGGCAGCCAGCTGTTCGCCGCTGTCAAGAATCGCCGGTTTCAGGGACTGTTCTTCGATCTGCCCACTGGTGGAGCTGGCGAGCAGCGAGGGATCGGCCCCCTCGATGCCTTCCAGTGCCGGCGTGGGGCTGGCTTGTGTGGCGGCGGTGACCGGTGCTGTCGGCGCCGACAGCGCGCCGGTGCTACCTAGCGTGTTGGTGCTCGTCACCTCCACGCGCAGGACTGCTCCGACGTCAGCGCTGACGATCGTGTAGCTCGGACCCGTCGCGCCTTCGATGTCTGCGCAATCTTCGCCGGAGCTGTTGCAGCGCTCCCAGCCGTAGTAGTAGGCGCGAGGCAGCGAGCCCGACCAACTGCCGTTTTCGGCGAACAGCTGTTGTCCGTCCCGCGCTTCACCCACGATCGTGGGTGCGGCGGTGTTGGCGGGCGGCCCGGCCGCACCGACCAGTTCGCTGCTCGCCGAAGTGGCACTGGAGCTACCGACCGCGTTGCTCGTGTTGACGATGACACGCAGCGTCGAGCCGACGTCCGCGGATGTGAGCGTGTAGCTGGCTTCGGTCGCCGCGGGAATATCGGCGCAGCTTTCACCGCCCGCTTCACAGCGCTCCCACTGGTATGCATAGGAGAGCGGCTGGCTTCCGGCCCACAGGCCCGGCGTGGCATGCAGCACATTGCCGACCGTTGCTTCGCCTTCCAGCGTCGGCGCGTTGATGTCTTCGGGACTTTTGCCTTCTGCGCCGATGGGCTGCGTGAACGCGGACGGCGTGCTTCCTATCCCAACTGTCGAGCTACCTACCACGAACACCCTGATCGTGGCTCCAGGGTCGGCTTCACTCAGCTGGTAGGAGGCACTTTCAGCACCGGGGATCCATTCGCAGGCTTCCCGCTGTTCGTTGCAGCGCTGCCATACGTAGTAGAAGGCGATCGGGCCCGAGCCCGTCCACATGCCGGGGCCGGCTGATAGGAACTGGCCGGGCTCCCCCTGGCCGGACACCGTTGGCGCCGAGACGTTCGCAGGGGCAAGCGCGCTTGCGATTAGCGGTTGGCTCGAGGCCTCGCTCACGCCACCTTCATCGCTGGCGCTGACCAGCACGCGCAGCGCCGAGTGCGCGTCGGCTTCGCTCACCGTGTAGGAGCTCGCGGTGGCGCCCGCGATGGCGCTGCAGGAGCCACCCGTTTCTTCGCAGCGCTCCCATTGGTAGGAGTAGGTGATCGGATCTTCGCTGGACCACGCGCCCTGTGAAGCGATCAGTGTGTAGCCAACCAGGCCTGTGCCGGAGACGTTCGGCGAGGTTTCAACCACTGGCGCACCAGCGGCGGCAACCGGCTGGGTGGCAGCTGAGAGCTGACTCGCGCTGCCCGCCGTTTCGCTCGCGCCCACAAGCACCCGAATTGTGTGATCGGCGGTCGAGCCTTCTGGCGTAAATGTGGAGCCGGTCGCGCCTTCGATGTCTTCACAACTGGTTGCGAAGAGGTTGCAACTCTGCCACTGGTAGGTGTAGGTGATGGGTTCGCTCCCCAGCCAGCTTCCCGGTTCGGCGCTCAGCACCTGTCCGACCTCGGCTTCGCCTGAGATGCTGGGGACCCACGTATTCAGGAGCTCGCTTTCGGCATCGACCGGTCCGCTTGCAGCCGACAGCGCTGTGACCGAGCCTTCTTCGTTGCTCCCCAGAACTCGCACCCGCAGCGTCCTGCCCACGTCCCCGTCGGTGGGTACGTATTCGTCGTTGCTGGCTCCGGCGATGTCTGTGCATTCGTCTCCATTCGCTTCACAGCTCTGCCACTGGTAGGAGATCTGGACATCGCTGCCGTCCCACTGGCCGCCTTCGGCCTGCAGCGGCTGACCGACCTCGGGGCTGCCGATGATCGACGGCGGCTGCAGCTCGCTCGGCGCCGCCGTCTGGACCTGTGCGCTGGCGGCGGTGAGCGCCTGCGCGGAGCCACCGGGGCCCAATGCTGTGACGAGCACACGCAATGTCGAGCCGAGATCTTCCGACGAGGGCATGTATTCGGGCTGCGTGGCACCTTCGATGTCCGCACACTGCTCGCCCTCCTGATCGCAGCTCTGCCACTGGTAGGTGTAGCTGAGCGGCCCACTACCAGCCCACGATCCCGGGCTGGTCGTGAGGATCTGACCTTCCTGGACCTCACCTGAGATCGTAGGCGCCGCAACATTGCTAGGGGTCACTGCCGCTGTCCAGTGCTCGATGCGGTCGTTGCCCGGATCGGTCACCCACAGCCCACCGCTCGCATCGGCTGCGAGTCCCATCGGCGCGCCGAGCGCGAACTCGCCTTCCCCGCTTCCCGTCGTGCCGAACTGGCCGACGTACTGGCCTTCTACGCCGAACCCCTCGATCCGGTTGTTGCCCACGTCGCCGACCCACAGGTGTCCTTTGCCGTCGTAGGCGAGAGCATCGGGTTCGGAGAGCTGACCTGGTCCCGAGCCTTCGCCGCCGAACTGCCCCTGGAAGGCGCCTTCTTCATTGAAACGAAACACCGCGTCGCGACCCGCATCCGCGACCCATACGCTGCCGGCACCGGCGGCGAGGCCCTCGGGTGTTTGCACCCCGCCCGCTTGTAGGCCTTGGGTGGCAACTGTCTTCAGGTATTCCCCGCTGGCGCTAAATACCACGACACGGGCCTGTGCCCTGTCGGATACCCAGACGTCTCCGTGCGCGTCGATCGCCACCCCTTCGGGACGGGAGAGTTCGCCCGCGCCAGAGCCTGTCGTACCAGCGCTCATCAGGTAATGGCCGCTTTCGCTGAACTCATCGATGCGAGCGTTGCCCGCATCCGCGATCCAGATGTCACCGCCCGAGCCCAGCGACAGCGCGGAGGGTTCGTCGAGCTCACCGGGGCCGGAGCCTGGTGAGCCGAACTGGCTCAGGGATTCACCGGCCGGACCGAACTCCTGTACGCGATCGTTACCCGCATCGAGCACCCACACGTCACCGCCGGCTCCAACCGCCACGCTGTCGGGTCGCTCGAACTGCCCGGAGCCGCTGCCGGCGGAGCCGACTTCGGCGCTGAAGAGGAGGTCGGCGGCGACGGTGCCGCTACTCGCGGAGTCGACGGATGCCGAGCGCACCGCGTTGGTCGCGGTCACGCGCACGCGCATACTCGCCCCCACGTCGCCGGCGCCGAGACGGTAGCTGGACTCGTCGGCGCCCGGTATAGCTACGCATGCTTCGCCTGCTTCATCACAACGCTGCCACTGATAGGTGTAGCTCGGCGCCGGGGATCCATACCAGGTCCCTGAACTGGCGCTCAGCGTCTGCCCCTGTTGCAGATAGCCAGAGATCGAGGGCGGGACGCTGTTCACCGGAGCGACCGGGGTCACCACAGCGCTTGCCGTGGACACGGTCGAGGTCGAGCCTGCCACGTTCGCTGCCGTAACGATCACCCGCAGCGTCTTGGTGACGTCTGCGTCTATGAGCGCGTATTCGGAGCCCACCGCACCGGGGATGTCTTCGCATTCGCCACCGATGAGGTTGCAGCGCTGCCACTGATAGCTGTAGGAGATTGGAGCGTTGGAGCTCCAGCTGCCGGTGCTCGCGCGCAGCGTCTGCCCGTCCTGTGTGGTGCCGGAGATGCTCGGCGCTTCGGTGTTTGACGGCAGCGTGTTGACGATCGTCGTTGAGATGGCTGGGGTGGTGAAGGTGTTGCCGGCGTTATCGGTGATGATCGCGCGGAACTGATAGGCGCCTTCCGCATACATGGCGGTATCGATCGAGCATTCGTAAGCGTTGCCTTCGACCGGCACCTCGACAGCAAGGCAGGCGTTCTGCCAGGAGTTTTCGCCGTCGGGGGAAACCTGCAACTGCCATGTGGCGACACCGGAGATTTCGTCGCTGGCGATGCCTTCCACTTTGATCACACCGGAGGAGTACTGCGCCAGCGCCACGAGGCCGCCGGCGGGCGGCGTGTTGTCGAAGGTAGTGACAACCGTCGGCGTCACGTAGGTGCTCCCGACGCTATTCGTGATCAAAGCACGTAGTTCGTGACTGCCGTCTTCGTAATCGCTGGTTGCCAGTTCGCACGAGTAGTTTGTGCCGGAGGACGGTGTGGTCGCTTCGCAGACGGTTTCCCAATCTTCGCCACCGCCCAACGTCGCATCCGGTTTGACACCCAGCGACTCGGCATCCGCTCCGCCGTGCCCCCGCACTTTGATCTGCACTGCCCAAGAGGCCAGGCCTACGAGCGAGTCGCTGGCTGTGCCCGTCAACGAGACGCGGCCACGCACGTACTCAGGCAGTTCGTTGAGTGTGCCCGCGGGCGGTGCGTCGTCCAGCGTGGTAGTTACGGAGGGGGTTGTATAGACGTTTCCAGCGTTGTCAGTGATTACCGCCCGCAGCTGATACGCACCTTCTGGAAATAGGAAGGTATTCAGCTGCAGAGCGCAGCTGTAGAGGCCTTCTTCGTTGGCTGCGCTCGCCAGACATGTATCGCTCCATTCGTCTGTCCCCTGCGGCGCGATCTGCAGTTGCCAAGAGGCAACCCCCGAGCCACTGTCGCTAGCAGTGCCCGATACGGTGGACGTCGGGCCGATATAGGAACCGGCGGTTACCGTGCCGGCGGGCGGTGTGTTATCGACGAGGACCGTGATCGTGCCAGTGGGGATGCCGCTAGGCGGCGTAGAGCTGTTGACGAGTTGCGCGCGTAGTTCGTAGGAGCCGTCCGGATAGGCCCCGGAGTTGGTCTCCCACGAGCAGCTGAAAGTACGTTCGGGATTAGGCGTCAGCGGCCCACACAGCGTCTGCCATTCTTCTCTGCCGGCCGGGGTCACTTCTATCGTCGCACCGGAGAAGTCCAGGCCCTCGGCTTCGATGACTCCGGAAACCGTGACGTTGCCAGACGCATATGGCTGCGGGTCCAGATGGCCTTGCGGCGGCCCGGCGGAGGGAACGCGTTCGATAGTCGCACCGGTGACGTAGACCGCGGCAAGACTCACATCTTCGCTGATTCTGAAGGTGCCAGCGCTGAGGACGATCGCGCCGCGTTCATCGACCGCCCAAGACCCAGTGGAGACGTCTTCGGGTATGCCGCCGCCGCTGAAGTTGAGTTCCCCGCGAGCGGATTCCACGCTGCCCTGGTTGCTGAAGTTCACGCCGATGCCACCGGTGGCGTCTTCAGTTCTGTTGAAAGTACCGAGGTTCAGGATCGAGGGTTCGCTCGTGCTTTCAGAGGCGACCTGAATCTGGGGCTCGTAGCAGCTCG
>JBEKAM010000162.1:0-8615 GCA_050015915.1 Solirubrobacteraceae bacterium | reverse complement strand
AGGCTGTAGCGACCGACGATCAGCATCAACAGCTCACGCACCGCGAGCACTGCGAGCGCCCACCGTGGCAGTAGATCGAAGCGCCAGGTGACGATCACGCCACAGATCACGAGCAGGCGGTCGGTGACGGGGTCCATGAGCGCGCCCAGGCGGCTGTACTGGCCGGTGGTGCGGGCGGCGATCCCGTCGGCGTAGTCGCCCCAGCCGATCACGCCGAACAGGGTTGCGGAGAGCGCGTCTTTGCCGTTACGGCTGGACAGTGCGACGAACAGGAAAACGGGGATCAGCGCCAGGCGCGTGAAGCCGATGGCGTTGGGCAGCGTCCACGGGCGCAGCGGCTGGCCGGCCTGTGTCTGTGGCGGTGGCGGCCCGGAGCGATCGAGTCCGAACAGGCGCCTGAAGCTCAGACGCGGCCGCGCGCTCCCTAGGGGAGGCTCTGCCACAGCTCGTCCACCGCCCGTAGAAGCTGCTCGGGCTCAGCTCCCAGCGCGAGGCCGGGGCCATCCTTGCGCCCGCGGCGGATCTGCACCTCCGCCTCCCCGGACTCGAGCGAACGCCGCCCGACGGTCAGCCGCAGCGGACAGCCGAGCAGCTCGGCGTCGGCGAACTTCTCACCGGGACCGAGGTCGCGGTCGTCGTAGAGGACCTCAACGCCGCCCTGCACGAGCGTCTCATACAGCGCATCTGCAGCATCGCGCTCGGGCGTGCCGGACTTGCCCAGTGTGACCAGGTGCACTGCAAACGGCGCAAGCGCCTTGGGCCAGGAGATGCCGTGATCGTCTGCGAACTGCTCGACGGCGGCGGCGACGATGCGAGCGGGGCCGATCCCGTAGGAGGCCATCCACACGGGCAGCTCGGCGCCGGTCTCGTCGATGTAGCGCGCGTCGAGCGGCTCGGAGTAACGCGTGCCGAGCTTGAAGATGTTGCCGATCTCGATTGCCGGTTCGCGCGTGAGTGTCTCGCCGTCGCGCACGTACTCCTCGCCCACCTTCTCGATTCCCGGCAGGCTCAGCGCGACCTCCACGTTGGCGGCGAAGTCCGTGCCCCTGACGATCTCATCCTCGCCGGCTGCGCACGGGGCCATGTACTCGTGCGCGCCGGTGCCGCCCATCATGCCGACGTCGCCCTCGACGCGGTAGTAGCGCAGCCCGGTGCGGTCCATCATGCGGTCATAGGCGCCGATGTGAAGCGCGTAGCTCTCCTCAAGCGAGGCGAGGTCGCGGTCGAAGCTGTAAGAGTCCTTCATGATGAACTCGCGGGTGCGCAGCACGCCGGCACGCGGGCGGGCCTCGTCGCGCTCCTTGACCTGGAAGTGGTAGACGATCTTCGGCAGGTCACGGTAGGAGCGGATCACCTGCGCCATGTGGAAGGTGACGGCCTCCTCGTGGGTCATCGCCAGGACTAGCTCTGAGCCCTTGCGGTCGGTGAGCTTGAACAGCGCCTCGATGTCAAGGCGCCCGGTCTTGCGCCATACCTCGGCGGGCTGCAGTACCGGCATCAGCATCTCCTGCGCGCCGATCGCGTCCATCTCCTCGCGGATGATCCGGACGACCCGCTGGTGGATGCGCCAGCCGGCGGGCAGCCATGTCCACATGCCGGCGCCCATCTGACGGATCAGCCCGGCGCGGACCATCAGCTTGTGCGAGATCGCCTCCGCGTCGGCGGGCGGCTGCTTCTCGGTGGGTAGTAGGTATTGGGAGAGTCGGGTCATGGGCTGCGTACGCCGAGCAGCGCAGCCTCGACTTCGAGCAGACGCTCGACGTCGCCCTTGATGCCGACGACAGCATCGTTATAGATGAACGCCTCCCCCAGGCGCACGATCGAGTAGGCGAGCACGCCGGGTGCGACGGGCGAGGAGAAGCTGCCGGCGGCGATCTCCTCGTTGATGATGCGCTCGACGGCGGCGACGACGCGCGGCTGGACGATGCCGCCGCTGGAGGTGAGGATGCGCAGCGCGCGGTCGTGCTCCTGCATGAGCAGCGCCCGCAGACCATGCGAGCCGGCGAACTCGCGGTTGATACGGTCGCAGGTGGCGAGCAGTGCGACGGCGCCGCTGCCGGGCGTGGCGCTGCGGGCGGCCGCCACCCGCCACTCGGCGAGTGCGGCAATCGTCTCCCCCAGCAGCGCGTCGCGGGTCTGGAACCAGCGGTGCATGGTGGCACGCGCAAGCCCGAGCTCGCGAGCAATCGCCTGCACGTCGATGCGCTCGCCCGCTAGGAAACGCTCCTGCGCGAGTGCGAGCGCCGCCTGGCGGGTAGAAGCAGCTGGACGCCCTGGTCGGCCGGTGGCGAGCTGGGTCATTGGCGAAGCTTAAACCCCGTAGCCCGCCCAGCGCTCAGCGCTGCCTTTGATAGAACAGCGATGACCACACGAACTTCGACTTACACCCGATAAAGGAGCCCCACGACATGGCCTACACCGTTCCGCCGCTCCCGTACGCGTACGACGCGCTGGAGCCACACATCGACAAGGCGACGATGGAAGTTCACCACGACAAGCACCACCAGGCGTACGTCGACAAGGCGAACGCAGCGCTTGAGGGCACCGAGTGGGCTGACAAGCCGGTCGAGGAGGTCCTGAAGAACCTCGACAGCCTCGGTGACAAGAAAGGCCCCGTCAAAAACAACGGCGGCGGCCACTACAACCACACGCTGTTCTGGGAGAGCATGAGCCCGGACGGCGGCGGCGAGCCCGGCGGCGCGCTGGGCGAGGCAATCGCCGCGGCGTTCGGCTCCTTTGCGGACTTCCAGGCGAAGGTCAAGGAAACGGGCGTCAACCAGTTCGGCTCGGGCTGGTCATGGCTCGTGAAAGACGGCTCGGGCCTTGCGGTCGTGGGCTCGGCCAACCAGGACAACCCGATCTCTGACGGCAAGACGCCGCTCTTGGGCGTGGACGTGTGGGAGCACGCGTACTACCTCAAGTACCAGAATCGCCGCCCGGACTACCTCGACGCATGGTGGAACGTGGTCGACTGGACGAAGATTGCGGAGCGCTTCGACGCTGCGTAGGAAGAGTTTTTAGAGACGCGCTTCGCGCGGGGTGGGTTCGCAGTGAGCCTGCCCCGCGAGCAGCGTCAGTTGCGGCTGAAGCGCCGCCCGGCGACCGGCGAGACGGTCTCGTCGAGCGCAACTGCAGCACCCGCGCCGGCCGGCTCCAGCATCGACTCGAGCACCGCACCCGCGCTTGCGTCCTCCCGAGCGGCGGCCGCTTCCAACGCTGCGATGCGCTCGGGGGTCATTGCGGTCTCGTCCTCGTTCTCTGCGAGCCACTTGCGTGCATCTGCAGCGGCGGCCTCGTCGCGCTGGACGGTCTTGCCGGCGGCGTAGTAGCGGTCGATCTCCTTGAACAGCTCATCGACGAGCTGCTCGGTGGGCACCTTCTTGAGCGGCTCGCCCTTGGAGTAGATCATGCCCATGTCTTTGGCGCCAGTAATGCCGAAGTCGGCGTGGCGGGCCTCGCCGATGCCATTGACGGCACAGCCGAGCACTGAAACCTCGATCGGGTCCTCGTACGCTTCAAGGCGCCGCTCGACCTCGGCGACGACTGAGTCCATGTCGAACTGCAGGCGCCCGCAAGTGGGGCAGGCGATCAGGTCGGGGCCGCGCTCGCGCAGCTTCAGCGCCTTGAGGATCTCCCACGCGACCTTGACCTCTTCCTCGGCGTGGAATGTCGAGAGCGAAATGCGGATCGTGTCGCCGATGCCGTCGGCGAGCAGCGTGCCGAGCCCGACGGCGGACTTCAGCGAGCCGGCCCACTTGGTGCCGGCCTCGGTGACGCCCAGGTGCAGCGGGTAGGGAATTTTCTCCGAGAGCATGCGGTTGGAGGCGATCGTGTTGGGCACGGAGGTGGACTTCATGGAGACCTTGAAGTTGTCGAAGTCGAGGCTCTCCATCAGCTCGACCGTCTCGAGTGCGGCGGTGACGAGCGCCTCGACGGGGTTGTCGTACTCGAGTTGGCGCAGGTGCTTGGGCAGCGAGCCGGAGTTGACGCCGACGCGCAGCGGCGTGCCACGCTGCTTGGCGAGGGCGATCACCTCGGCGACCTTCTCGGCGCCGCCGATGTTGCCGGGGTTCAGCCGCACGCAATGCGCACCGGCTTCGATCGCCTTGAGCGCGAGCGTGTGGTTGAAGTGGATGTCGGCGATGATCGGGATCGGCGACTGCGCGACGATCGTCTTCAGCGCCTCGGCGTCCTGCTCGCGAGGCACGGCCACACGCACGATGTCGGCGCCGGCCTCCGCGACCGTGCGGATCTGATCCATGGTGGCCGCCAAGTTGGCGGTCTCGGTCTTGGTCATCGTCTGCACGGCGACGGGCGCACCGCCACCAACTGGCACCGCACCTACGTGGATCTGTCGCTTGGAGGCCATAGGGTGGATTCTACGATGCCCTAGGCGTTTGCTCGTCGTATGTTCGCCGGCCAGGTCCTGTCGGCCGCCCAGGCGCAGCGCTCGGCGGGTCGGGACGTGAGTCAGCCACCGAGGTGGCCGATGTCGTTGCTGATGCCGTTGATCACGAGAAACGCGAGCAGCACGATCCCGACGGTGCTGTAGCGGTACATCGCCGCCAGCGAGATCCGACGGCCCCGAACCTTCTCGCCCACCGACCAGAGGATGTGCCCGCCGTCGAGGGGCAGGAAGGGAAGTAGGTTGAGCACGGCGAGGATCAGCGAGATGAAGCCAGCGAACACGAGCGCGTAGCCGGCCCCCGCGACGACGGTTTCGTGGGCGATCTCGGTAATGCCGATGACGCTGTGGAACTGGTGGCGGACCTTGGCGCTGGTGAACGCCTTGCCGAGGTTGGTGAACAGGTTCGTGGTGGTGACCCACATCTCATGCAGCGCCACGCCGGCGGCGGCGAACACGCCCACAGGTTTGACCGCGGCGCCGAAGTCAAAGCCGATCAGCATGCGTTTGAGCGTGGCGTTGTAGCGCGGGCGGATGGAGAGCGTCCGCACGTGCCCCGCTCGTCGGATGGTTAGCTGCACGGGGGTGGCTGCCGTGCAGCCGTTGAGCAGAGCACCGGCGCAGCGGTGTGAGGAGATTGCTGCCATCGCCTCACTGACGTTTGCGCGGCGACCGTCGACGGCGAGGATGTGATCGCCGGGGCGCAGCACGCCTTCGGCCGGCTCGTTCTTCTCGATCGCCGCGACCGACGTGCTGGGTACGAGCGTGTGGATCGAAGGGTTGAGGTTTTCTAGTGTGTAGGCACCGTTGAGACTGTTGGAGGCAAGAATCCCCCAGAACAGCGCAAACGCGATCAGCAGGTTGACGCCGGGCCCGGCGAGGATCACCACGATGCGCTTCCACGGCGCCTGGTTGTAGTAGGCGCGCCTTGCCACCTCGGGTTCGAGCCCGCCGATCTCCTCCGGACTCATGCCCGTGATCTTCACGTAGCCGCCCAGCGGGATCGCGCCGATCGCGTACTCCGTCTCCCCCCTACGCACGCTGAAGATCGTGGGCGGGAAGAACAGCGAGAAGCGCTCCACCCGCATACCGACAGCCTTGGCGGCGAGGAAGTGCCCGAGCTCGTGCAACACGATCAGGAGCATGAATCCGGCGAGTGCGATGGCCCAACTCATTGCCTCAGTGTGGCAGGCCCGCTTAAGCGTTCCGGCGGTTGCATGACGGTTCGCTCACGCGAGCTCTGCGACCGCGTCCCCTGCGACGGCACGGGCCTGTCGATCCGACTCATACAGCGACTCGAAGGAGAGCACCGGTTCGCTACCGAGCTCGGCGAGCGTGCGCTCGATCACCTCGGAGATCTCCACGAAGCGCAGCCGCCCATCGAGGAAGGCGTGCACGGCGATCTCGTTGGCGGCATTGAGCACGCATGGTGCGGTCCCGCCCTCACGCGCCGCCTCGCCCGCCAGGCGCAGGCACGGGAAGGCCTCCAGGTCGACCGCCTGGAAGTTGAGCTCGCCGATCGCTGCGAGGTCAAGCGGCGTAATCGGTAGCCCTACGCTCTCACCGCCATGCAGCGCGTAGGAGATAGCGATGCGCATGTCGGGCGGACCGAGATGAGCGAGCATCGCGCCGTCGGCGAGCTGCACGATCCCGTGTATGAGCGACTGCGGGTGAACGACAACATCGATGCGGTCATATGGCGTGCCGAACAGGTGGTGGGCCTCCATCAGCTCGAGGCCCTTGTTCATCAGCGTGGCCGAGTCGATCGTGATCTTGCCGCCCATTGCCCAGGTGGGGTGAGCGAGCGCCTCTTTGACGGTCACGTCCTCCAGCTCCGCGCGCTTACGCCCGCGAAAGGGGCCGCCGCTGGCGGTGATCGTCAGGCGCTCCACCGCCCCGGGCGGCTGGCCGGCGAGCAGCTGGTGAAGTGCGGTGTGCTCGGAATCGACGGGCACGATGCGCGCACCGGTGGCCTCGGCGAGGGCCATCACTAGCTCGCCGCCGACGACCAGCGACTCCTTGTTGGCGAGCGCAAGGTCGATCCCCTCCCCCAGCGTCGCCACCGTGGGCCCGAGGCCGACGGAGCCGACGAGCGCGTTGAGCACGAGGTCGGCACCGGACTCGACGACGAGGCGCACGAGCCCCTCGGCACCGACGAGCACCTCGCCATCGGTCCACGCCTCCGACGCCTGCGCCGCCGCGTGCTCATCGCCCAGCGCGATCCTGCTGACCCCATGCTCGCGTGCCTGCCCGATCAGCGCCTCCCACGAGCGTCCGGCCGACAGGCCGACGATCTCGAGCTCATCGCTGCGTTCGCACACGTCCAGCGCCTGTGTGCCGATCGACCCGGTCGATCCGAGGATCAGCAGGCGCTTAGGCGTGGGCATGAGCGCCCCCGACCTGACGACCTGCTGTGCAGAGCGATGTTCCGCGTCGAGCCAAGGCCAAGACAATAGCCCCAGCTCGGCACGGTTCGCTGAGACTTACCGAGGCGTCCTCGTCTTCACGGTGAGCGTCTCTCGGCGGAACGTCCCCGATTCGACGGCGAACGTGTAGGGAGCGCTCTGCACGGGGATGTTGTAGCCGGCGGTTTCGCCTGCCTTCACGTTGAGATAGCCCGTCGGACCGGTGATGGTGACGGTGCCGGGAAAGCTGTTTTCGATCTGCAGGTAGACATTGCCTGGATCGAAGATGCCGGCATAGCTGTCGATCAGCTTGTGTCGGGTGAAGACAGGATGGCCTGCTTCATCGATGATTTTCACGAGCGGCGGCGCATACGTCTCGTAGGTGAATACGATCGCCGCGGTCGAGGTCTCGCCGTTGCTCGTAGCCTTCACTTCTACCGGTCCCGCAATCAGCTCAGGGGCCATCGCGGTGCACTTCTGCGTACTCGCACAGGTGACCGATAGCGCTGGTTCCGTGCCGAACAGCACGGTTGTGCCCCCCGGGGTTGTACTGAAGTTCGATCCGTGAATGGTCACCGGAATCGATGAGAACTCTGGAGCGCTGGTTGGCGTGATCCGCTTTATCTGTGTGATGGGCTTGGCCGATGCCGAGGCGAGCGGTCCACAGATGGCGAAGGCGAGGCACGCGGCACCCATCACCGCCGTCATCCGGATAGTTGCGAGACGCATCTCATTCTCCTTTGATGCTGCGTTAGGTACCGGTTTCAGCGGCTGGACCTCCTACCCGCATCCTGCGCGAACATCCTGTCGCACCCCTCGAGCCGCTGTGACTCGATTCCTATCCAACATCCTCAGACAACATGCAACCATCGTGTGACCGTGCCAACTGGCAGATCTAGTGGAGATATGCGAACCAGATGTAATAGCCGACGACCGCGGCGAACAGCACCGCGTCGAGCCTGTCGAGTGCCCCTCCGTGCGCTCCGAACAGCCCGCCGGAGTCCTTGGTGCCGGCCTCACGCTTGACGAACGACTCGAACAGGTCGCCGACGGGGGCCACGAGCGCGACGCCAAGGCCGAGCACGAGGGCGTGTGTGCCGGGCAGCCATTCCTGATAGCGCCCGGCGATCCACACACCGAGGATCGCAAACAGCATGCCGATGACGAGCCCCTCGACGGTCTTGTTGGGCGAGATCGAAGGCGCGAGTGGCCGGCGTCCGAACATGCGCCCACCGAGGTAGGCGCCGGTGTCACCGAGGAACGTGCCGACAGCAATGTCGATCACGATCCCAAGCCCGTGTGGAAGACCCCGCAGCATCACCGCGTGCGCGAGCGCGAAGCCGATCCAGTAGATCCCCAGCAGCGTGACGGCGATCGCGCCCACCGATGGGCGGGGCTGCAGCAGCGTCAAGCCGAACACCAGCGGCAGCGCTGCAACAGCCACGAGCAGCACCTGGAACTGGTCGCCATACAGCGCCGCCACGAGCAGCCCGGCGAGCGCTATGAAACCCGCGAGGCGGGCGGGCCGCGCGCGCTCATACATGCTGTAGAGCTCGTGCAAGCACACCGCGCCGAGCACGAACATGCCGAGCGTGAAGACGATGCCGCCCTCGATAACGAGGAACAGCGCCACGGCGATCGCGGGGATCGCGGCGAGGATGCGGGCGCTCATCTCCGAGCGTTCGCGCCGTCGCGGCCGGCGTGCAGGGCGCCGCGCTCGTGCGCGACGGTCAGGCGCCGGTGCTCGCCCCGGGTTGGGATTGCGGGCGCCGGCGGGTGTGTGGGGACCGCTGGCCATCAGCTGC
>JBEKAM010000161.1:0-11651 GCA_050015915.1 Solirubrobacteraceae bacterium | reverse complement strand
TAGCGCCTTGCGAGGCTCCGCGCGAGCGGCATGAAGCGCCGCACGAGCATGTCGCGCGCATGTGCGTCGCGGTCACGCTGCCAGCGTAGGAACAGCTCACACGCGTCGTCCTGCGTGGCAGGAGCGGTGCGCTGTGCGGACTTGGGGGTGATGGTCATAGTGGACATATCGACTCCCTTCCCGATCGCGAGGACTTTCAAACATGACTTGCAAGCGTCAGGCTGCCTCGCATTCTACCCCTCATCGCCCAACGTCATGCATACGAGTGCACGTGACTGGACAAATGCATGGACGCTCGTAACATCAACGAGGACGGTGTTGACGCGGCCTGGCTGGCTTTATGCGTGTTCGGCGAGCGGCAGAGTGAGGCCGACGCCGTGGCTTTCCTGCCCCGCCAGCGCCTCGCTGCTCGGATCGAGTGCGTCTGAGTCGGGGAGCGCAGGTGCGGCCACGATCCGGTTGCGCCCTGAGCGCTTTGCCGCATACAGGGCGGTGTCAGCCGCCTTGAACAGCGTGTCGTAGTCGACCTGCTCGCCGCGTCCAGCGCTCACGCCCAGCGAGATCGTGATCGTCACTCCTGCTGGCTGGGCCTGCTCGACGGCTGCCCGCAGCCGCTCGGCGATCTCCTGGCCGCCACCGATGTCCACGCCCGGGAGCACCACCAGGAACTCCTCGCCGCCCAGCCGGTAGGCGAGCTCGAACGAGCGCAGTTGCTTGCGCAGCGTGTATGCCACATCGCGCAGGGCTGCGTCGCCGCAATCATGGCCGTGCTCGTCGTTGATCTCCTTGAAGTTGTCGACGTCGCACAGGATCAAGCACACCGGCTGATTCGCAACGCGCGCCTGTACCGAGAGCTCCATGAAGCGAGGCGCCAGCGCGTGTCGATTCAACAAGCCTGTGAGCGGATCGAGGATCGCCTCGCCACGGTGGTGCAGCTCGGCTGCCTGCAGCGCCCACACGATCGACACCACGCCCGCCAGGAGCGCGAGGGTCGCGAACAACGGCACGGGATCGTCGGTCGTGGCGTCGAAGTCCACCCCGAGCGTGGCCGCGAGGATCACCACCGTCGTCACGCCCAGGCCCGCGATCACCACCTGCGGGCGAAAGCGTGCCGCCACCATCGCCGCCGGTAGCACCAGCCACGGCAACGCTGGGCTCTTGGGGCCGCCGCTGAGGACCGCGCCGGTCGCGATCAAAAGCAATGTGATCATGATCGCGCATACACTCACCCGCTCCGGATGGGCGCTGGTACTCATGCGGCGATCGACGTTGACGAAGTTCAAAATCGAGACTGCCAGCAGGGCGAACGTCCACCACCCAAGCCACGGCGTAGAGATCAAAAGTGCCGTCCCGACTGCGGCCGTGCCGATCATTCGGATCGTGCGAACACGGGCATTCGCGTCGATCACGCGGCTGCGGTCGAGCTCTGTCGGACATAGCCAAGATCCTCCCTGCATATCGACGCTGTCGGCCGGTGTTTCGATCGCCTTGAGCAGTAGACGGTCCGTTCCAACAGATGCATAGTTAAGACAGTTGTCTGCAGAAATGCATACTTCTATCTGTATCCGGCTGCTACGAGCTATTCGCACGGTTGAGATCACAGGTGGTGTATTGAGGAGCAAATGGGTGGGAAACCTTCTTGGCTGTCGATTTGCGCTTATGCAGCGTCGTCGCCACGGGGTGCGTGACTGGGACAGCTGCGAGCTAGGCTCACACCATGCCCGGCGAGATACCATCCAGCGTGCAGGAGATCCTCGACAGCCGTGCCGGCGAGGAGATGGCGCTGAACGACCGCTATCTGAACCCGCAGATGGGGCGCATACTGCGCACGCTGGGCTTCGACAAGACCTGGGTCGGAGGGGAGGGCGCGCACCTGATCGATGCCGACGGCGAGCGCTACCTGGACCTATTCGGCGGCTATGGCGTATTCGCGATCGGGCGCAGCCATCCGCGAGCAGGTGATGGCGGCGCATACCGGCAACATGCCGCAGCTGGGGGTGACGCTGCTCAGCGGCGTGCTCGCCGAGCAGTTGCTCGCGCGGGCCCCCGACAGCGTCGCTGCGATGGTCCCAGCGAACACAGGCACCGAGGCGGTCGAGGCGGCGATCAAGATCTCGCGAGCAGCTACCGGGCGTCCACGCGTGCTGTACGCGGAGCACGCCTTTCACGGGCTCACGCTCGGCTCGCTGTCGCTCAACGGAGGCGTCGAGTTCCGCGAGGGTTTCGGGCCGCTGCTGCCGGGATGTGACCCCGTCGGCTTCGGCGATCTCGACGCGCTGGCGCGCGAGCTCTCACGGGGAGATGTGGCGGCGTTCATCGTCGAGCCGATCCAGGGCAAGGGCGTCAACATCCCCGCGCCCGATTACCTGCCGGCGGCTCAGCGGCTGTGTCGGGAGGCCGGCACGCTGTTCGTGTGCGACGAGGTGCAGACGGGGATCGCTCGCACGGGGCGCCTGTTCGCGCTCGAGCATTGGGGCCTTCAGCCGGACATGGTGTGCGTTGCCAAGGCACTGTCGGGGGGGCTCGTGCCGATCGGGGCCGTGCTCGTCTCGCGGGCCGCGTTCGACAGCGTGTTCGACGGTATGGAGCGGGCCGTGCGTCACGGCTCCACGTTCGGCGGCAACGACCTCGCCGCCGCCGCGGCGCTCGCGACCCTGCGGGTGATCGAGCAGGAGGGGCTCGTCGCCCGCGCCGAGCGGATGGGCGAGCTGCTACTCGAGTTGACCACACCGCTTGTCGAGCGTTTCGAGGTCGTCGCCGACGTGCGTGGGATGGGGCTCATGTGGGCGATCGAATTCGGACCGCCCGCCGGTGCCAGTGCCCGGCGGCTGTGGGAGACGGTTGAGCGCCGCCAACCGGGCCTCTTCTCGCAGCTTGTCACCGTACCGCTGTTCCACCAGCACAAAATCCTCTGCCAGGTCGCCGGCCATCACATGAACGTAATTAAGGCGCTGCCCGCGCTCACCATCGAGGAGTCAGAGATCAGGCGCTTCGCCGCAGCGCTCGAACAGACGATCGCCGCCGCCGAGCACTACCCCGCCGCGCTCGCGCGTTTCGGCTTGCGCACCGGCCTGCGGGCCGTGCGCGTCGGTCGCTAGTCGTAGCTCTGGGCAGCGTGGCTGCGAGCCGCATTCCATCAGCTCGACAGGCCAAGGTTGAGCCGCTCGCAGGCACCCGCTCCGGCATGAGGCGCTCGCGCCGCTAGCCTGTCGAGCCGTGCTCGTAACTAGAGATGACATCCGCAACGTCGCCATCGTGGCGCACGTCGACCACGGCAAGACCACGCTCGTCGACGCCATGCTGTGGCAATCCGGTGCGTTTCGGGAGGGTCAGGACGTTAATACCCGGGTGCTCGACTCGATGGATCTCGAGCGCGAGAAGGGCATCACGATCCTCGCCAAGAACACCTCGCTTCGTTACAAGGATGTCAAGCTCAACATCATCGACACCCCCGGCCACGCCGACTTCGGTGGAGAGGTCGAGCGCGGGCTGACGATGGTCGACGGTGTGCTCTTGCTCGTCGACTCCTCCGAGGGGCCGCTGCCGCAGACGCGCTTCGTGCTGCGCAAGGCGCTCGAGGCGAAGCTGCCGGTGATCCTCGTGATCAACAAGGTCGACCGTCCCGATGCGCGTGTGGCGGAGGTCGTCGACGAGGTGTATGAGCTGTTCCTCGACCTCGACGCCGACGAGCACCAGATCGAGTTCCCGATCGTCTACTGCAACGCCAAGGCGGGCATCGCCTCGCTGCACTACGAGCCCGGCAAAGAAATCGAGGAGAAGAACCTCGCGCCACTGCTGGACCTGCTGCTCGAGCACATACCCGCGCCCACATACGATCCCGAACATCCGCTGCAGGCGCTCGTCACCAACCTCGACGCGTCCCCCTACGTTGGGCGTTTGGCGATCTGCCGCGTGCGCCACGGCACGATCCGTAAGGGCCAGCAGATCGCCTGGTGTCGTGCTGACGGCACGATCCAGCGCGCGACCGTCGCCGAGCTATACGTTACCGACGCGCTGGAACGCGTCGACGCGCCCGAGGCCGGCCCTGGCGAGATCATCGCCGTTGCCGGCATTGCCGAGGTGACCATCGGTGAGACGCTCGCCGACCTCGGTGACCCGCGGCCGCTACCCGTGATCACCGTCGATGAGCCCGCCATGTCGATCACGCTCGGCGTCAACACCTCACCGCTGGCCGGTAAAGACGGCGACAAGATCACCGCCCGCCAGATCGAGGCGCGTCTCGCCCAAGAGCTGGTCGGGAACGTGTCCCTGCGTGTGGAGCCCACCGCCCGGCCGGATACCTTCGAGGTCCAGGGCCGCGGCGAGCTGCAGCTGGCGGTGCTGGTCGAGATGATGCGCCGCGAGGGCTTCGAGCTGACCGTGGGCCAGCCGCACGTGGTCGAGCGCGAGATCGATGGCAAGCGCAACGAGCCCGTCGAGCGGCTGTCCGTGGACGTTCCCGAGGAGTACGTCGGCACGGTCACCCAGCTGCTCGCCGCACGCAAGGGCCGCATGGAGCACATGACCAACCATGGCACCGGCTGGGTGCGCATGGAGTATCTGGTGCCGGCACGCGGGTTGATCGGCTTTCGCACGCAGTTCCTCACCGAGACCCGCGGCACGGGGATCATGCACCACGTGTTCGACCGCTGGGAGCCGTGGGCGGGCGAGATCCTCACCCGCACGAGCGGCGTGCTCGTCGCCGACCGTAGCGGCGAGACGGTCACGTTCTCGCTGTTCACCCTGCAGGAGCGGGGCTCGTTGTTCGTCGGCCCCGGTGAGGAGGTCTACGAAGGGATGATCATCGGCGAGAACTCGAGGGCCGAGGATCTCGACGTCAACCCCGTCAAGGAGAAGCACCTCACCAACATGCGCTCCTCCACCTCCGATGTGCTCGTGCGCCTGGATGCGCATCGCAAGCTCACGCTCGACGAAGCGCTCGAGTTCGTGCGCGAGGACGAGGCCGTCGAGGCGACGCCGAAGACGGTGCGCATGCGCAAGGTCGTGCTGTCCAAGGTGGACCGATTGAAGGCCGTGAGGGCCGCGCGCAAATGAGCGCCGGCTCGTTCGAAGGATCGGTAGCGCCTTCGAACGAGATCCAGCTCAGCGGTCTCGTCAAGTCCTTCAAGGGCCCCGACGGGCCGATCCGTGCCGTGCGCGGTGTCAGCGTGCAGATCGCCGCCGGCGAGACCGTCGCGCTGCTCGGCCCCAACGGTGCCGGCAAGTCCACCACGATCGACATGCTGCTGGGGCTGCTCCATCCGGACGAGGGCAGCGTGTCGATCTTCGGTCGCTCTCCCGCACAGGCCGTTGCCGAGGGCGCCGTCGGTGGGATGCTGCAGACCGGAGAGCTGCTCAGGGACCTGACCGTCGGCGAGCTGGTGGCGATGATGGCCTCGCTCTACCCCGTCTCACTGGACGTTGACGAGGCGCTTGACCTGGCGGGCGTGAAGGAGATCTCCGGCCAGCGCACACAGAAGCTGTCCGGCGGACAGACCCAGCGCGTGCGCCTCGCTGTCGCACTCGTCAGCAACCCGCAGCTACTCGTGCTCGACGAGCCCACCGTTGCGCTCGATGTCGAGGGGCGCCGGGCGTTCTGGACGACGATGCGTGCGTTTGCCGCTCGTGGCAAGACGGTCCTGTTCGCCACGCACTACCTTGAGGAGGCAGACGCGTACGCCGACCGCGTGGTGCTGATGGCCCACGGCGCGATCGTCGCCGATGGGCCCACGACCGAGATCAGGGCGATGGTGGGCACCCGTACGATTCGTGCCACGCTGCCCGGCGTGGAGGCGCAAGCGCTCGCGTCGCTAGCGGGCGTCAGTAGCGCCGACCGTCACGGCGACGTGGTGATCCTGCACTGCGCTGACTCCGACGCGGCAATCAGAGCCCTACTCGAAGCTCAGCCGCACGCCCGCGACATCGAGATTGCGGCCGCTGGTCTGGAGCAGGCGTTCCTCACATTGACTGGTGATGGGCCCGCCGGTGGCGATGGCCCGCAGCACAGTGCCGATGCGTTTGGCAGGGGCGGGGCCGACTGATGACGTTCACCTATCTTCGCTACGAGCTGCTGCGCACGGTACGCAACCGGCGCTTCTTCCTGTTCTCGCTGGGTTTTCCGCTGGTCTTGTTCTTCGCAATAGCCTCGCCGAACCGCCACGTGAGCAACTTCGACGGCTCCGGTATCTCATTCCCCCTCTACTACATGGTCGGCATGACCGCCTTCGGCACGATGAGCGCGATGCTCTCGTGCGGAGGGAGAATCGCCGCCGAGCGAGCCATTGGCTGGAATCGGCAGCTACGCATCACGCCACTCTCGCCACGCTCGTACTTCCGCGTGAAGGTCATCACCGCGTACATGATGGCGATCCTCACGATGCTCGCGCTATACGCATCGGGGACCTCGCTGGGGGTCAGCCTCACCGAGTCGGAGTGGCTGAAGATGACAGGCCTGATCCTCATAGGCCTAGTGCCGTTCGCCGCGCTCGGGGTCATGCTCGGGCACCTGCTGACCCCCGACTCCCTCGGACCCGCCATGGGTGGCGGGATCTCGTTGCTGGCACTGCTCGGGGGCATCTGGTTCCCGCTCGGCCACCACGGCTTCCTCCCCGAACTAGCTCAGTTCATCCCCTCTTACTGGCTTGCTCAGGCGAGCCACGTGGCCCTTGGGAGCCAGCCATGGAGCACTAAGGGCTGGATCGTGATGATCGCGTGGACGATCGTGCTCAGCGCGCTCGCCGCGCGCGCCTACCGACGTGACACGGGGCGCATGTAGCCAGTCGGGGGCTGGATACGTTCTCGCGCGAGCCACGTTGCCGCTGGGTAACGCCCCAGCTGTCAACTGACGATAAGGTACCGCCGGCCATGAGAATCAAGAGAGCGTCCATCGCCATCAAGCTCGCCATCGCGCTCGTGTGTCTGGCAAGCATCGCGCTGACCCCCGCCGCGTCAGCCGCGGGCTCCACGGCCAGCACCAAATTCACCGATGAGAGCCTGCAGGCCTATGAACAGCAGCTGGCTAGTGGCCAGATCGCGGTAGCGAGGTTCAACGAGAAGGCGCACGCAGTGCACCTGACGCTCAAGGACGGGCGCCACCTGCGCGTCGTCTACACGCCCGGTGCCGAGCCGACGCTGCGAGCCGCTCTGCAGGCCAAGGGCGTGTCGCTCCCCGCGCCCAAGAAACCGACTGTCCACCACACGCTGCGCTACGTCGCTGCTGGCATCGTCGTGGTTCTGATCTTGATCACCATCGGGATCCTGCTGGTGATTCGCAGGCGCAGACGCGAAGAACAGTATTAGCGGCCGTCGCGGCTGCCGGTAAGAGCGCGGCCTATCGGCTGTGCACGATCAGCACAGAGAGCTTTGAGTGCGCGGCCACGGCCGCGGCGACGCTGCCGAGCAGACGTCCCGAGAGCCCGCTGCGACGGTGGGAGCCGAGCACGATCAGGCTCGCGCCGCGCTCCTCGGCGACCTCAACGATCCCCTTCCAGGTTGGCGCTGCCTCGATCGCCATGCTCTGCGGACGGAATCCTGCCTTCTCTGCCAGCGATGCTCCGAACGCGGCGGTCTCCTCAGCGGCCTTCCGCACCTCTGTGGCCTCTGCAGCGTTGAAGTGTCGCTCGCCGATGGGCAGGAATCCGACATCGCCCGTCTGCCAAACACACACGACGAGGGCGTCGCGCCCGCCCGCGAGCTGGTGGCCGGCCTCCTCGATCGCGAGTCTCGCGAGCTCGCAGCCGTCATAGGCAAGGAGCACCGGGCCGCTGAGCGTGGCGGCCATTACGGCGCTCGTGTCGCTCGATGCCATGTCAGTTGGCGCTTTCGGTCGCGGGGCGGGCGGCGGCCAGACCCGGGCGGAGGCGTGCCAGCAGCGGTGGCGAGTACCACGCGGGCGTCTCGCCCGCTACGAAACCATCGATGTCAGGCGTCTGCGGGCGTGCGCCGCCAAGCGCGTAGATCGCGATGCCGAGAGCGGCGCCGCCGAGAGCAATCCCGAGGCCGATCCACAAGGCGATGCCCGTACCGGCATCGACGTTGCCGCCGACCGTATCCGCGAGATGAGCGAAGATCGGCGCGATCATAAACGCCGCCACCGCCCGCATCAGCTCGACGATCGCGAACACGCGTTGGAGGCTTGCCGAGGGCAACGAGAAGCCGGCGACGAACAGCGCGGGCGCGACCGTCGCGCCGAGGCCGATGCCCGTCAGCCCGGAGCCGATCAGTGTGGCCGCTTCGCTTGACGGCACGTCGATGCGGAAGACCGCGATGCCGGCCGCGAGGAACACCATGCCGGCCAATGGCAGATAGTGGATCGCACGCCTAGTGATGACCACCCCAAGGAGAATCGCGGTGATTACCGCACCGGCGACCTCCGGCAGATACAGCAGGCCGATATGCAGCGGCCCGTAGCGTGCTGCCAGCACGCCTGCTGTTAGCGCGGTCGCCGACACCGAGGCTGCCGCTGCGAACAGCGCCACCACGATGCCCGCGACCGGCATTGTGCTGGACAGCATCGAACGGATCGTCAATAGCGGCCGCTTGGCGCGGTACTGGTAGACGATCAGGACCACAATCGTTGCCAGACCGCCAAGCAGCGGTGCAATCGTCTCGCCGTCGAGAAACGGGTGTGTCAGGAGCTCTGACGCGCCGAAGAACGCCGCCACGCAGCCCACTGCCGCCAGCGCGATCGCCGGTATATCGCGCGGCGAGTCGGGATTGGCAGGCGGCGCATCGTCGAACGTCAGCACCGACAGGACCAGCGCGCTGGCTGCGATCGCGGCGATGATCCAGAACAGTGGTCGCCAGGCGTGCGACTGGGCCTGCAGCCCGCCGATAGCCGGGCCAAGCGCCACCGCTCCGAAGATGCACAGGTTCATGATCATCGCCGTGGTGCGCAGCTTGCTCGCTGGATAGCCGATCGCCAGCGGCGGCACCGCCGAGATAAGCAGCAGGCTCGTGCAAAGGCCCTGAAGCACGTGGCCCGCGATGTACATCCCCGGATCCTGCGCCGCCGCCGCCAGCACCGACCCGATCACGAGCAGCGTCGCGTACACGATCAGCATCCGTCGCTGCGGCAGGTGCTGGGCGAACTGGACCGCCAGCACCGTGCCGGCCGCGTAGGCGGCATTGGCGAGGCCGGAGCTCAGGCTCATCGTCTGCAGGCTCGTGTGCAGTTGCTTGGCGATGATCGGCGTCAGCGGCTGAAGCGCCGCGGACAGCGCCAGATAGGGAATCAGCGCGAACATCACCATCGTCGCGACCGCGGGATACCTGCCGGCGAGTGGGCCCTGGCGCATCAGCAACCACCATCCAGCGTTGCCAGATGGGCAAGCGAACTTATTGTCATGTCGGCGTTATGGGGTCTCGTCGTATGCGTCCTCGGCGTTTTAGCAGGCGACGCCGCATCGCCAGGAGGCGTGCGCAGGCTCCCGGCCCGCCCGTCAAGTCCGCCGCCGAACCTGCCGATAGATCGAAGGCAGGCGCCCACACCGTCCTTTCATGGCTTCCTCCCACGCGACTGACCTGGATCTCGCCGGGAGCGACGACGCCCGGCAGGCGCGGCTGCGACTCACCGCGGCGCGGGGCCTCTATTACGAGAATCCAGCCGGCGCCCTCGCGGACGCGATCCGATGCTGCGAGGTCGGTCGCTCGCTCGAGGACGAGGAATTGTGTACACGAGCGTTTGCTCTGCAGGGCATGGTCTCGCTGCACCGTGGCGATCTGCGCGGCGGTCTCGCGCTCGCAATGGAGGCGGAGCGGCACGCCCAGGCGAGTAACGATGCCGTGGCGCGCGCGGAGCTCGCCGCGCTGAAGGCGCAGATCAGCTTCTTCACCGGCTCGAACGCCGAGGCGCTTCGTCACGCCCAGCTCGCCGTCGACCACGCCGACGCCGCGCAGGACCTCGAGCTGCGGGTTTACGCCCGGCGCGCCACGTGCCCGATCTTCGGCAACATCGACGTTCCTGACTTGCGGGATCGGATCGAACAGCTGCTCGAGCTCACGATCGAGAGCGGGGACCCGTGGGAGGAGGCGATCTCCCGCAACGACCTCGCCTGCTATCTCCAGCAGCAGGGCGACCTCGGTGCGGCTGCGAGTGAGCTCGAGCGAGCGCTCGTTGCGGCGCGCCGAGTCGACGGCGCCAACAGCTTCGCGTTGGGGGTGATCCACTCGACGCGGGCCGACATTCGGCTGCTGCTGGGGAGGGCTGAGGACGCGCTCGCGGATGCGGAGCGCTCGATCGAGCTGCTGTCCATCGCCGATGACCCAAATCCGTACGTTCTCGGAGCGAGCGTGCGCGCCGACGTCGAGGCGCGGATGGCTCTCGGGCAGCTGGACGACGCCCTGAAGACGGGCGAGGGCGCTCTCAGCTGGCTCGGGGATCGCGTGCCGCAGACGCGCAGCCTGATCCTCTCCACCCTCGCATCGACGCTGCGTGCCGCGGGCAGGCTCGACGAGGCGTATGACGCGCTCGCGCGGAGCGCTGAGCTCGAACGCCAGGCGTTCCGAGAGCTATCCGAGCCTCGAGGCGAGCGCCGCTCGCCAGACGAGCACCGCTCTGGCGGCGAAGAACCGGCAGCTCGCGGAGGCGCACACCGAGCTCGCGCGTCGCGCCAAGAAGCTCGAAGGACTCCAAGAGCAGCTGCAGGAGCAGGCCGAGCGCGATTGGTTGACCGGCCTACACAACCGCCGCTACTTTGCCCGCGAGCTCGAGCGTCTACTGGCCGAGCAGCCCGGTGACTGGTTCAGTCTCGCCGTCGTCGACCTGGACCATTTCAAGGCGATCAACGACCGCTTCGGCCACGAGATCGGTGACAACGTGCTCGTACGAGTGGCCGCGCTCTTGTGCGATGTCCTCCGCCAGCCGGACATCGTCGTTCGCAGCGGGGGAGAGGAGTTCCTCGTCCTGATGCCGGCCACTGAGATGAATGCCGCCACTGCCTGTTGCGAGCGAATCCGTCAGAGGATCCGCGAGGAGCCATGGGAGCACATCGCCGCCGGGCTGATCGTCACCGCCAGCGTGGGCGTCGCCTCGACGAACGATCCCGACCAGCTCGCGGCGCTCGCGCGTTCGGCCGATGAGCGTCTCTACGACGCCAAGCGCTCGGGACGCGACCGCGTCGTCAGCGCCAGCCGCGACAGCAGCGGCTAGCAAACTGATGCGGGCGGGCGGGACGGGGCTCGTTTGATAACGAGACTCAGTCTTATGATAGGTTTCTTCGCTCGGTAGACGAAGCTCCCGACCAACTGACGAGCGAGGCCCGCGCAGCATGCAGCACGACCGTATGACCGGACGCATCGGCGTCGTAGCTGTCCTCGTGGCTGCTTGTGTGCTCTTCGTCGGCTGTGGCAGAACGGCCACGAGCGCTACCGCCGGCGGCGCGATCGTCGCCGTTGGCGCTGAGAACCAGTACGCCAACGTGATCGCCCAGGTGGGCAGGCGCTACGTAGAGGTGAGCGCGATCGAGAGCAACCCCAACACCGATCCGCACTCCTTCGAGGCCAGCCCCAGCGTCGCCGAGACCGTCGCCGCAGCCGGGCTCATAGTGCAGAACGGGCTCGGCTACGACACCTTCATGGAAAAGATCGAGTCCGCCTCGTCGAGCTCCAAGCGCAAGGTGATCGACGTGCAGAAGCTGCTCGGATTGCCAGAT
>JBEKAM010000160.1:0-8683 GCA_050015915.1 Solirubrobacteraceae bacterium | reverse complement strand
TCTCCGAGCACGTCGTCGTCTACGACGGCGGCATGGGTGCCACGCTCGAGCAGTTCGAGCTGACGAGCGAGGACTACGGCGGCCTGCAGGGCAAGTGCCACGAGGCGCTCGTGCTCAACCGGCCGGACGTGATCGAGGGCGTGCACGCCTCGATGCTCGACGCCGGCGCGGAAGTCGTCGAGACGGACACATTCCAGGGCTCGCGCATCAAGCTCGGGGAGTGGGGCCTCGCGGACTACACCGTCGAGATCAACACCAAGGCCGCCGAACTCGCGCGCAAAGCCGCCGGCGAGCATCGCTACGTCGCCGGCTCGATCGGGCCCACCGGCTACCTGCCCGCCTCCGAGGACCCCTCACTCGGGCAGATCCGCTTCGGCGAGCTGGTGGAGGTCTTCACCGAGCAGGCCGAGGGACTGATCGACGGCGGCGCCGACCTGATCATCATCGAGACCGCCCAGGACATCCTCGAGGTCAAGGCCGCCGTGTTCGGCGCGCGCGCCGCGTTCAAGAGCACCGGGCGCACGCTGCCGATCCACACCTCCGTCTCGCTTTTGCCCAACGGCGGCAAGATGCTGCTCGGCACCGACATCTCAGCCGTGCTCACAACGCTCGAGGCACTGAAGGTCGACGTCATCGGCCTGAACTGCTCCACCGGTCCCGAGGACATGCGCGACGCGATCCGCTTCCTCGGCGAGTTCTGCCCCGTGCCCGTCGCCTGCATCCCCAACGCGGGGCTGCCGCTGCAGGGTCCCGACGGCGAGACGATCTTCCCCGAGAAGCCGGAGCCGCTGGCAGAGGCGCTGAAGGAGTTCGTCGAGCGCTACGGCGTGGGCGTCGTCGGTGGCTGTTGCGGAACCACACCCGACCACATCCGCGCAATTGCTGAGCGCGTCGCAGAACGACCGGTCAGCCCCCGTCCCGCACCGCGCACTCCTCATATCTCATCGATGATTGCCGCCACGCCGCTCGCACAGGAGCCCGCGCCGACGATGGTCGGGGAGCGCGTCAACTCGCAAGGATCGCGCAAGGCCAAGGAGCTGCTGCTCGCCGACGACTATGACGGCCTCGTGCAGATAGCCGAGGATCAGGTCACCGGCGGCGCGCACGTGCTCGACCTTTGTGTGGCGCTGACCGAGCGCACAGACGAGGACGAACAGATGCGCCTGGTGGCCAAGAAGGTCTCGCTCACGCAGCCCGCTCCGATCCAGATCGACTCGACCGAGCCGGAGGTGATCGAACGCGCGCTCGAGCAGATCCCCGGGCGCGCGATCGTCAACTCCGTAAACCTCGAGGCCGGCCGCGCCAAGCTCGACCGTGTCGTGCCTGTCGCGCTCGCCCACGGCGCCGCGCTGATCGCGCTGACGATCGATGAGG
This sequence comes from Solirubrobacteraceae bacterium, assembly GCA_050015915.1. Taxonomy (GTDB): domain Bacteria; phylum Actinomycetota; class Thermoleophilia; order Solirubrobacterales; family Solirubrobacteraceae; genus Palsa-744. The sequence continues at coordinate 7,309 of JBEKAM010000160.1, read as the reverse complement.
TTGGCATGGCGAAGACCGCCGAGCGCAAGGTCGAGATTGCCAAGCGGATTCGCGACCTCTGTTGCGAGGAGCACGGCCTCGACCCGCAGCTGTTGATCTTCGACTGCCTCACGTTCACGCTGACCACCGGCGACGAGGAGTGGCGTCCTTCAGCCGTGGAGACGATCGCGGGAATAAAAGCGATTAAGGAGGAGATCCCGTTGGTGAAGACCTCCTTGGGAGTCTCCAATGTGTCGTTCGGAGTCTCGCCGGGAGCGCGCGCGGTGCTCAACTCGGTGTTCCTGCACCACTGCGTACAGGCGGGTCTTGACCTGGCGATGGTTAACCCCAACCACATCACGCCCTACTCGGAGATCCCCGACCTGGAGCGCGATCTGGCAGACGACCTCGTCTTCAACCGCCGCGAGGACGCGCTGGAGAAGTTCATCGAGCACTTCGAGTCCAAGGGCCCCGAAGACACATCGCAAGGTGCCGCTGACCCGACGGAGGGCATGGAGCCGGAGGAGGCGCTGCACTTCCACATCCTGCGCCGCCGCCGCGACGGCGTCGAGGACCAGATCGACAAGAGCGTCGAGAAGATCGGCGCGGTGCCGACGCTCAACGAGGTGCTTTTGCCGGCGATGAAAGAGGTCGGCGACAAGTTCGGCGCCGGCGAACTGATCCTGCCGTTCGTGCTGCAGTCCGCCGAGGTGATGAAGCGCGCCGTCGCGCAGCTCGAGAAATACCTCGACAAGATCGAGGGCTACACCAAGGGCACCGTCGTGCTCGCCACCGTGTTCGGCGACGTGCACGACATCGGCAAGTCACTTGTCAACACGATCCTCACCAACAACGGCTACACCGTCGTGGATCTCGGCAAGCAGGTGCCCATCCAGACGATCGTCGACGCCGCCCAGGAGCACAACGCCACCGCCATCGGCCTGTCCGCGCTGCTCGTGTCCACCTCCAAGCAGATGCCAGCGTGCATCCAGGAGCTGCACGCCAAGGGGCTCTCCTATCCGGTGCTGATCGGGGGCGCCGCGATCAACCGCGCGTTCAGCTACCGCGCGCTGTACCCAGGCGGCAAAGACTCCGTCGAGCCCTACGAGCCGGGCGTCTTCTACTGCAAGGACGCCTTCGAGGGCCTCGCCGTGATGGATCAGCTGGTCGATGAGGACGCGCGCGGCGCGCTCGTGCAGAAGCTGCTCGCCGGCGCCACCGAGTTCCGCGCCAAGGGCGATGCGCCCGAGGAGCAGCTGAACTTCGCCGATGACTCCGTGCGCTCCCCCGCGCGCACCGACGCGCCGATCCCCACGCCGCCGTTCTGGGGCGTCAAGGAGATCCCCGTCGACATGGACGAGCTCTACCGCCACCTCGACACGCACGTGCTGTTCAAGCTGCATTGGGGTGGGCGCGGCGTCAAAGGCGAGGCTTGGCAGACGCTGCTGCGGGATGACTTCCGCCCGCGCCTCGAGCGGATGTGGAGCGAGCAGGACTACCTGCACCCGCGCGCGCTGCTCGGCTTCTTCCCCTGCTACTCGCTCGGCAACGACATCGTCGTGCTCGACCCCGACGATCGCACCACGGAGCTCACACGTTTCGTATGCCCGCGCCAGCCCAAGGGCGACCGCATCTGTCTCGCCGACTTCTTCCGCCCCGCGGTCGATGGCAAGGCTCCGCCGGAGCTCGACGTCATCTCAGTGCAGGCGGTGACCGTCGGCAGCGAGGTAACCGAGCTGATGGCAACGCTCGAGTCCGACGGCGAGTTCGCCGAGCAGCTGTTCGTGCACGGGCTCGGCGTGCAGACCGCCGAGGGACTCGCCGAGTGGCTGCACTACGAGACGCGCAAGCTGCTCGGCATTCCCGAGAGCCAGGGTCGCCGCTACTCCTGGGGCTACCCCGCCGTTCCCGAGCAGTCCGAGCACCTGAAGGTGGAGAAGCTGCTGGGGCTCGAGCAGATCGGCATGAGCATCACCGACGGCTACGCGCCCGAGCCCGAGCAGTCCACGCTCGCGCTCGTCGCCCACCATCCGCAGGCGATCTACTTCGGCACCCGCCAGGGCCGTCTGCTGCCCGACGGATCCCCCGACGATCTCATCCGCGGCTCCAACCGCGACCCCTCGCTATTCGGCGAGATCGCTGACGAGGACCCGCCGGACGGGGCGGTGGAAGCCGAGGATACCCAGGGGGGCACAGGCGAGCCCGCGATGGCGGGGTAGCGCTCGTTCCGGGAGGCCCGCTCGATGGCGACGGTCAGGGCTACCGACGAGCAACGCCTCGCGTTCGGTCGCGTGGCGGAGCTGTATGACCGTGCGCGCCCCTCATATCCAACAGCGGTGATCGACGAGCTGATCGAGTTCGCCGGGCTGGGCGCGGGGGATCGGGTGTTGGAGGTGGGTGCGGGGACCGGCAAGCTCACCTGTCTGCTTGCCGAGCGCGGGTTGGCGGTGCTGGGGCTCGAGCCGAGCGCAGAGATGACGGAGGTGGCGAGGGGGAACTGCGCGCAATATCCGTATGTGGAGATCGAGCAGGTCGACTTCGAGCGCTGGCAGGCCTCGATACCGCCATCGCGCCTCGTGGCATCGGCACAAGCTTGGCATTGGGTCGCACCCGAGCTTCGCTACGAGCTCGCTGCAGCTGCGCTCGAGTCAGAGGGCACGCTCGCCGCGATCTGGACATTCCCCGATTGGGAGCACACCGAGCTGCGCGACGGTTTGCGCGAGGCTTACCGCCTTGCCGCACCTGACCTAGAAGCGGGCTTCCCCATGCACCCGGCCAGTGAGCCCACCGACCTCGCCGGCGATTGGCACGCTGAGATCGAGGCCAGCGGCGGGTTTGCCGATCCGCAGGTACGCATCCACCCGTGGAGCGCCACATATTCGACCGCTCAGTACATGGAGCTGTTGCAGACACACCAGGACCACATCCTGCTCGAGCCAGTGGCGCGCGAGCGCCTGCTGGACGCAATCGCGCAGACGATCGACAGCGGCGGCGGCGAGATCGTTGTCAACTTCGTCACGCGCTTGTGTCTGGCGCGGGGCGTGTGACGCGCGAAAGGGCACAATTCGGAACACCACGCTACGTTCGCGAGCGCTATCGAACGATCAAATCCGTGAGCGCGACGCCAGTGCCGTAGCTGGAACTGTGCGCTCGACTTGATTCCGTATCTGACGCTGTTTATCGAAACGTGTAGCAAGCCAGCTGCACGCTCGGGTGCGTACCATAGGCTGCTAAGAGACGCAACAGGTCCAGGAAGGAGCTTGATGGCGGACTTTGATGGGGCGGCCGATCACTGGGCGGATTCTGATGGTGGGCGAGACGCGCTGCTGACGGAGGGTGATGCGCCATCGGAGGCGGCGGATCCGCGAGCAGTAGAGATACTGAATCTCATTGATGAGCGTCAGCGCCTGCTGGAGCAGCGAGACGAGGCCAGGGCCGGGAAGCGTCAGGCTGCGCGCGCGCGGGCTAGCGCGCAAGCCGACCTGCAGGAGGAGGGGGGCCGTAAGGCTGCCGAGGAAGCAAGGTTGAAGTTCGAGGAAGCTGAGGCCACGCATGCGGTCCAGGAGGCGGCCGCGAAAAATCAGGCTGTGAAGCTCCAGAAGGCACTTGAGCGGGAAACGGAGGCGCGTGCCGACCTATCGGCTCTAGAGATAGAACATACGAAACGCCGCACCAAAATCAACAGGCGAATCGCCGAGCTAACGGCGGATGAGGACGAGCGTGAGGCCGTGCTCGAGCAGTTGGATGGACAACTGACGGAGGTAACACGACGGCTGGATCGACTGGAAGCTGATCAGCAGGCCGCACGTGGCCGCGAACTTGAGGAGAAGCTGGAGGAGCTAGCTCCTGTTGTCGAGGCACAACGTGAAGTGATTGGGGCGTCGGGAACAGTTGATCTGAGTAAGGACTACATTACCCAGGCAGACGCACATGCGCGCAGTTGGAAGGTATGGGGGCTTGTCCTAGTCGGCGTCGCGGCCATCACTGCAGCATGTGGATTGCTTCTTTTCGGGGATGACAAGGTGCCCGCAGGGGCAATTACAGGGCCAACGATCGTGGAGTTGGTTAGAAACCTGTTCGTGATTGGCCTTCTCTTGTATGGCGTCCGCGTCTCATCCCTCCAATTTCGGGTTCATCGTCATCTGGAGGCCGTTGCACGTAATAAGGCGGCTGCGCTGGCGACCTTCAATCGCATAGTGACAGTGGCATCGGAGAAGGAGGTCAGGAACTCTTTGGCCATCGTGCTTGCCCAGGCTGTATTCAATTCGGACGAGACCGGGTTCATTGAAGCGGGGCAGGACCAGGTCACACTGATCGAGCGACTAGCAGCATCTGTGCCCCGAATCGGTTAGATAACGGCTGGCCGGATGGGACGTTAGCCTTACGGCATGCCTAAGGCCGAGCGTCACGAGGGCGATCCAGAGCTGCACGACCTATTCGAGCGGTTCAGTGCACAGCTATTTTCGCCTGGCGGCGCCGCGCTCTCCTCGGCCTGGCTCGACGCGACCGTCGAGGTCCTCCTCGATCAGCCCCGCGGCTACGGCATCTCATCTCGGCTCGGCAGGTTGAACTCCACCCCGCCGATGTCCGCGAAGCGGGCGCGGATGAGACTCCCAAGGCCATCCGATGCCTGCTGAGTGGGGAGCGCCTCTTCGAGGATGCACCGCACCTCGGCCTCCATCGAACGCCCGTGCCGCGCGGCACTCACGCGCAGGCGAGCCATCGTCCCATCGTCAAGTCCTCGAATCGTCAACGTCGCCATCGGCGTCCTTCAATTCGGCGTGGTGCCCTCAAAACAAGCAATCTAGTCACCCTGCGCTTCGATCGTTCCGCGAGTCCCCGCCTTGCGCGTCGTGACAAGCACGCAAACGGTGCTCGAGCTGATCGGCCGCCCGAGCCTCTCCTGCAGAGCGAAAAACTCGCTCTCGATCCCCTGACGCTGCTCAACTGAGAGCCGCGAGTAGGCGGAAATGGTGCGGAACAACGCGTTCAGCTCCTCTGCCGTCTGCTCCACGAGACTCGGCACAGCCGCGATCTGAACATCCTCAAACAGGCGACCAGCCTCTGGGCGAGCCAGGTCATGGCTTCCAACCCATGCCCACACCTCCGAGACGTTCTCACGGCGCTGCTCGACTCCCTCGATGAGGCTGGGGAGATCCCTGTATGCCGGCCAGCTCGCAGCGAGCTCCGGTGCGACCCTTGCAAGCGTCGAGAGGAGCGCTTGCCGATCGTCGAGGCTGCGCTGCTCCTCCAGCCCGCAGTGCTGCATCAAAGCGAGCGTGCCGCCCGGAGCAAGCACCTCGGCGACCTTCGCCCAGCTGACCTCAGGGTCGATCCAGTGGAACGAGGAAGCGGCGAACACAGCGCGAAAGTGCCCGCAGGGGAGCTGTGCGTCATCGAATCGCGCGTTCACGAACGTCACCTCGCCGGTGCCTTCCAGGTTTCCTGCGGCAAGCGAGAGCAATTGCGCCCCCGGCTCGACGGCGACCACGTCCAGGCCGGCGGCGAGCAGATCGCGCGTCAGCTGGCCACTGCCGCACCCAACCTCGAGCACGCGGTCACCACGCCCTAGTCCCGCGAGCGCACATGCCTCCTCGAGCAGCTCCCGGGGGTATCCCGGACGGCTGCGGTCGTACTCGACAGCCACCTCGTCGAAGACCCGTCCGTACTGACGTGGAGAGACGGCTGCCATGCCGGCAACGTAAACGACGTCCCGGACCGGAAGCTGGCGCTCCCTGAGCCCGCCCTCAGGCCCGGTAGGGATCGATCACTTTGTGCGAGCAGCCGATCAGCGTCCACGGTCGATTCGCCGGCAGATAGCGCATGACGAAGGTCTTCACGCCGGGGCCGTTGCAGTGGACGACGCCGTGCCCGTAGACGAGCAGCAGGTGATCGTCGCCACCACCGGTCCAGATTTCGTTGAAGCCGTGGCTGGAGTAGATCCAGTCGTTGCCGTTACCACCGTGCAGGTAGTCGCTCTCGCTTTCGGATTGACCCGATGGCTGGTAGTCGCCCCAGATCACGTCGCCGGCTTCGCCGCCGTAAATGGTGTCGTTGCCGTAGCCGCCCAGCAGCCAGTTGTGGACGTTCTTGAGCCCGACGAGCGTGTGGCTGATCCCGTAGGACCCCTTGTCCATCTTCAGACATTCGTCAGCGGGCCAGCCGGCGTGGCTGGCCATCGCGACATGCGCTCGCTGAGCGGCCTTCGCCCGATACGAGGCGATGCTGGCGGCTTCTTGGCCGGCGGGACAGTAGTGGACGTAGATGCCCCTGTCGTCGCGCCAGAGCTCTTCTGCTTCGCTGGGCGAGACGGCGGCCGAGACAAACGGCGTGGAGTCGGTGCTTGCCGAGAGCGCCAGCCATGCGGCACAGCAAACGGCCACAGCCAGCGCCAGCCAACACAAGCGCCGCCGCTGGGCGAGCGAAGATGCGATCACCGCTGGCACGCTAGCAACAGGGCGCCCGGCACTCGTGGGCATTCGACGGATTGGCGACGCACTACACCGCCGCCTCGGACCCGCGTGTCCCACGTGCTGCCGCGCCCATCCCCGGCTGCACTTCGGCCATCGCCAGGACCTCCGGGCCGAGCAGCGGCTGGGCAAAGTGAAAGCCCTGGCCGAAGTCGCAGTTGATCAACCGCAGCCGCTCGATCTGCTGTGGGTTTTCGATCCCCTCCGCGACGACCTTCAGCTTGAAGATGCGGGCCAGCTGGACGATCGCCTCGGTCAGCTCGGCGACCTCGGGATTGGGGTCGGCGAGGAACGAGCGGTCGATCTTGAGCACGTCGACGGGGAGCTGGCGGATGTAGTTGAGCGAGGAGTAACCCGTGCCAAAGTCGTCGATAGCGAGTTTGACCCCAAGCGAGCGCAGCGCCTTCAGGCGCAGCAGGCTGAGCTCCATGTCCTGCATCATCACGCTCTCGGTGAGCTCGAGTGTCAAGCTCCCAGGCGGGATCTCCGTCTCCTCGAGCGCTGCGCGAACCTCCTCGATGAACTCGGGGCGCTGTAGCTGGCAGGCCGAAACATTGACGGCCATCGACAGCGCGGGATCACGGGGGCAGACGCTTTGCATGTGCGCGGCCCACGCGCACGCCTCAGCGAGGATGTGGCGGCCGACAGCGATGATCATCCCGGTGTCCTCTAGCAGCGGCACGAACTCCAGCGGCTGCACGGTGCCGCGCCGCGGATGCTCCCAACGCGCGAGCGCCTCCATGCCGGCCATGTCGCCGCGGGCTAGATCCATGATCGGCTGATAGCGCAGTGTGAACTCGCCGGCATCGAGGGCACGCTGCAGGTCCGTCTTCAGCTCCAGTCGCGCGAGCGCCTTGGCG
>JBEKAM010000159.1:0-8922 GCA_050015915.1 Solirubrobacteraceae bacterium | reverse complement strand
CCCCGGCCAGCTACACGAGCGCAGCGCACGCCACAACCGCAGCCTACGCTCCAACGCAAACGACTCCCACGGGCACGACGAGCCCTGCCACAACCTTCCCTGCAGCGACCACGCCGACGAGCACGACACCGGCCGCCACCACGCCCGCAAGCACCACGCCTGCAGCCACCACACCAGCGGCGAGCACCCCCACGACAACGACCACACCGAGCAAGCACACGACCACAACTAACTCCTCGGGCAAGGGCACTTCGACAACCCGCGAAGGCGAAAGCAAGGAATCGAGCTCTGGCGGTAGCTCGTCCAAAGCGACGATCAGCACGGCCACGCGCGAAGCGAACCTCGCCTCCGCCAAAGCCGCCGTCAGGAGCGACACGCTGACGGTGCAAAGCGACGAACAGGCTGTCCAGGACACGAGGCTGTACGCGCCGGAGAGTGGCACGATCGTCTCGCTCTCTGGCCAGGAAGGCGAAGTCGTATCCGGCAGCGGCACCACCAGGGCCTCGAGCACAGGTAGCTCCTCCAGCGGATCGGCAGCAAGCTCGACCGGCGCTGCGGGCGCCGCTACCGGCCGTTCGGCAACCGGCTCCAGCGCTTCCAGTAGCTCCGGCGACTCCTCCAGCTCCTCGTTTGCGGTCCTGAGCGACCTCAGCTCGATGCAGCTGGTGGTGGCGTTGAGCGAATCGGAAATCGGCAGTGTCAAAGACGGTCAGATCGCGACAGTCACCGTTGAAGCGCTCGACGGAAGCAAACTGGCGGCGCATGTAAAGGAAGTGGCGTTGCTGTCCACGAGCAGTAGCGGTGCCGTTAGCTACGACGTCACCTTCCAGCTCGATCAGCTGACCGCGGGATTGAAGATCGGGATGAGCGCAACGGCCGAAGTCGTCGTCAAGCAGGCTGAAGGAATCAACGTTCCCACCAGTGCGATCTCCGCTGACGAGGTCACCGTAGAGCGAGGCGGTAAGCAAGTCCGCCAACGGGTGGTTACGGGGCTCGCCGGCAACACCTCGACGATCGTCCTCAGCGGCCTGAAAGCGGGCGAAACGGTCGTCCTACCGGCGGCCAGCACCACCAGCTCGAGCGCTACGAACGTCCTATCGAAAATCGGCAGCCGTCTCGGGGGCGCAGGCATCGCCGGCGCCGGCGGCGGCCTCGGTGGCGCGGGTGGCGGTGGCGCGGCGTTCTTCAGGGGCGGCGGCTGATGCGCCGGACCTTGCGCTCACGCATAACAGCTGGTTCGCGCGTACCTCGCAGTAAGCCACTGGTGGGACGCACGGTACCCACCGCGATTTCCACGCGGCGCGAAGCACCTGCTGCTCGACGTCCGGTTATACAGGTGCACGAGGTCACCAAGACCTTTGACCTGGGACAGATCCGGGTGCGTGCGTTGCGTAGCGTCTCGCTGCGGATCGATACCGGCGATCTGGTCGCGATCATGGGTAGCTCCGGCAGCGGCAAGAGCACGCTGATGAACATCCTCGGCTGTCTGGACATCCCGACGAGCGGTCGCTATCTGATCGACGGTGTGGACGTCAGCCAGATGGACGAGGACGACCTCTCCGACCTGCGCAACCGCAAGATCGGCTTCGTCTTTCAGAGCTTTAATCTCGTCGCGCGCACCAGCGCGCTGGCCAACGTTGAGATGCCGCTCGCCTACGCCGGCCTACGTGGCGCCGAGCGCAGAAAGCGCGCTGAACGGGCGCTGCGCTCGGTGGGAATGGGCAACCGCATGCACCACCAGCCCTCGGAGCTATCGGGAGGCCAGCAGCAGCGTGTGGCCGTCGCCCGCGCGATCGTGACCAACCCCTCGCTGATCCTCGCCGACGAGCCGACCGGCAATCTCGACTCACATGCCACCGAGGACGTCCTGCGGATCTTCGCGCGCTTGAACCAAGAAGGACGAACGGTCGTCCTGATCACGCACGAGCCGGACGTCGCCGAACAGACCAAGCGGATCATCCGACTCAGCGACGGCGAGATCGTCGAGGACAAGCGTATGGCCGGCGTGCACGACCCTCCGCCCGCACCACACGCCTTGAAGTCCGCCCACCCCCCGCTCAATGCCGCTGCTGTGCAGGTGCACAGATGATCGGCCCGGAGATGCTGCGCATCGCCTGGGGCGGGATCACTGCGAACAAGCTGCGCTCGGGCTTGACGATCCTTGGCATGACGATCGGCGTGGCCTCGGTGATCGTGCTGATCGCCGTCGGCAACGGCTCATCGAAGGCCATCCAGTCGACGATTCAAAGTCTTGGCACGAACGTGCTCGTGGTGCAGGCAAGCGGCGGGTTTCGTTTCGGCGCGCGGGCGAGCACAGCGGCGACAGTGTCGTTGACGAAGGCTGACGCCGAAGCGCTCCAGAATCCCAGCCTCGCGCCCGACGTCAAGAGTGCCTCGCCGGTGGTGGATGCGAGCAGCCTCTCGCTCGTGTACGACGGCACGAGCTTCGAACCATCCTCGTTCGTCGGCACGACGCCCTCCTACCTGACGGCCCACACTTACAAGATCGCCGAAGGCGCAGCGTTCACCGCTGAAGACGTCGCCAAGCACAGGCGCGTAGCGGTGATCGGGCAAGAAGTCGTCCAGGAACTATTTGCCGGCGCAAGCGCCGTCGGGCAGAACATGAAGGTCAACGGCAGTAACTACGAAGTGGTCGGTGTACTCGCCAAAAAGGGCACCAATGGCACCACCAACGAGGATGACGTGGTGATGGCGCCGATCACGACCGTGCAGGACTCGCTCACCGGCGTCGGGGCGATCGACTCGATCACCGTGCAGGCGAAGTCCGAATCGTCGCTCAACGCCGCAGAAGCGGAGGTCACGACGATCCTCGAGGAACGCCACAAAATCAAAGACACTTCCGAACCGGGATTCAGCGTGCTCAACCAGGGTTCGCTACTGGAAACCTCGAGTTCCACCAGCAGCGTATTCACCACGCTACTGGGAGAGGTCGCCGCGATCTCGCTGCTCGTGGGTGGGATCGGCGTGATGAACATCATGCTCGTGAGCGTCACCGAGCGCACGCGCGAGATCGGTATCCGCAAGGCGGTCGGCGCCAGGCGCTCGGACATCCTTACCCAATTCCTGACCGAGGCGATGCTCGTGTCATTGTTCGGCGGCCTCTGCGGAGTCGCCGTCGGCGTGATCGGCAGCCAGTTCGAAATCGCGGGAGTGCATCCCGAGATCGCCACCTATTCGATCTTCCTGGCCTTTGGCGCCGCGTTGGCCTCCGGCCTGTTCTTCGGCACCTATCCCGCGGCCCGCGCCGCCCACCTGCGACCGATCGAAGCGCTGCGCTTTGAGTGACCTAACTCCACCCCATCAGGAGCCCGCCATGCCCGAGCACGAGCCCACCATGCCTCACGAGCAAGCCACCGCTGGGCAGCACCCGGCCCAGGACACGGCCGTCCAGACGCCGGTGCCTGCGTATGAGCGTTCGGCGTACGAGCCGGTCGAAGACCAGGACGAATGGCTGGAAGGACCCGAGGAACTGCCGCGGCGCCCACGCCGGCGCCTGCTCGGGACGGGCGGCAATCCAATCTTTCTGGCGCTGCTTGGTGTGCTCTTGATCGCCTGCGGCTTCATCGGCGGCGTGCTCGTGGAGAAGGGCGAAACCTCTTCGGGCGCTGCTGGCGGCTCTGCCTCGAGCCTGGCCTCGCGCTTTGCCGCACTGCGCGGCGGCACGTCCAGCACCGGTGCGCGCTCGTCGGGCGCTGCAGCCGGCGGCTTCGGTGGCTTCGCGGGCGCTGCCGGTGCTGGCGGGCGACCGACTGCCGGGACCGTCGCCTACCTGGCTGGGAGCACGCTGTATGTGACCAACTCAGAAGGCAACACCGTCAAGGTCACGACATCTCCCGGCACAAGCGTGACCAAGACAGTCAAGTCGAGTGTCGCGGGTATACATCCCGGCGAAACGGTAACCGTCACTGGGACCGGCGGCTCGAACGGAGCGCTCAGCGCGGAATCGATCAGCGTTGGCTCCAGCGGTGGCGGGCTCGCGGCATTGTTCGCCGGCTCCAAATCAAGCACCCGCAGCTCTGGGAGTAGCGAACCGTCCCTATTCGGTAGCGGCGGCTGAGGTGGCTTAGGCGGGACTTAGCAGGAAAGCGCACTATCTACGCGTACCGTCCGCGCCAGCAGTCTCAGCTACCGCTGCGTGTCCGGGAGCACGATCATCGACAAGGAGCTCAATGCCTCAAACCATCAGCAGTAGACGTAAACGCACCCCCGCGGCCGCGGCCGTCCTTCTAATCATGCTTACCAGCCTCGCGCTGGCAGCGTGCGGAGGCTCCTCGACGAGCTCCTCCTCCACGACCGCGACTACCAGCGCGAGCGCGACGACAACGCCGTCCACCACCGGCAAAGCGCCAGGCGCTGTCGGTGGTCGGCTCGCGGCGCTGCGCGAATGCCTGCAGAAGAACGGCATCACGCTGCCCAAATTCACGCCCGGGCAGCGGACCTCGCCGGGGACCCGCCGTTCGTTCCTGCCCAAAGGAGTAACCAAAGCTCAATACGAAGCAGCCATCAAGAAGTGCGGTGGCCCTGGATTCTTCGCTGGCGGCAAAAACCGCTTCAGCACGCCGGCGTTCAAACAGGCGCTGGCGAAGTTCGCCGCATGTATGCATGAAAACGGCGTGGATGTACCCAAGGCCAACACCTCGGGAACAGGCCCGGTGTTCAACAGCAAGGGCCTGGACACGAGCAGCGCCAAGTTCAAGGCCGCGGAGGCCAAGTGCCGACGGGATCTCAGCGGCGCGCTTCGCGGAGCACCGGGTGCCCATGCAGTACCTGGCTCACCCCCCACAGCCGGCTAGCGGCAATCCGTCGCCAGGCAGCACGGGTCCTGCGGGATCGCGCACCAGCGGCGCGGCCCCGTAGGACCGGCGCAAGGCTCTCGCAAGCCTAGCCGGGCGCTAGTGAGACTTGGGGTCAGGAACGGCCGAGGAGCTCGGCTTGGTGGAGATCGTCGGCATTGGCAGCGTTCCCACGCGCTCCATCAGCTGGTTCCACTGAGCGGCGCTGAGAATGCTCGTGGTGACCAGCGGCGAGGGAGCGGTCCGACCGGAGCTCGCCGAGTGTGCCGCTCTCGCGGCAGCAGCCGGGTTGAGCGTCGTGGTGGCGGTCGCCGGGCGGAACACGAGATGAATGTGGTTCGCGTCAGCGGCGGAGGCGTGCGTGCGCTGCGAGCCCGGGTAGCGCATCAGGCTGACGATCTCGTGCGGCACGAATTCGCTGGGCAGCGTCAGCAGCGTCCGGATCGTCAGATCGGTGATCGTTTCCGGACCTTGGTGGCCAGCGATCGTGGTGCCGTTGATCGCGGATATGTCCACCTCATCAGCGCTGTAGCCAGCAGATGGCGAGCCGGAGAACTGAGGTGATGTGCAGCGCAGAGCACTGACCGTCGGCTCCAGCCCGCTGCGCGACAGGAACGCGAGCACTGCCAGGACACGCTTGTCGACCTTGCCAGCGGCGATTTCGTGGCGGCCGCAGGCGTCGAGCGTGATCCCTGGATCGGAAAGCACTGCGCGCTCAAGCTGGGGCTTGGACAGGAGGAAGGCGTCGCTCGCGGTCGCTCCAAGTAGGGCATTGGTCGCCTTTGCGCCCTTTGGGTGCAGTGCTGTCTGCAGTTGCGCCCAGTTGGCAAGGATCGACGAGGGGTTGATCGTTTCCGTATCGCCTGATGGGCGGATGGCGAAGCGCAGATGGCCGTCTTTTGCCCCGGGTGGCACGCCCACGTGGCCGAGCACGGTGCCCGAGGCAACTACCGATCCTGCCCGCAGCGGCAGCGGCTGGCCGGCGCGGCTGTGTCGGGCCTTCCTGGCAGCACTCGCGACGGCCGCCGCGCGCGCGTCAGGGTTCCCCGGGTGGGCGAACAGGCGGACCTTCCCCATGCCTGCTGGTGTGGATTCCTGCTCGCTGCTCGGCACCGAGACGGCGCTCTGGGACCGTGTCACCACCGGCTTTGCGACATGCAGCGTGAACGGCGACTGGACGCCAGCGCTGGCGGCTTGCGAGGGCGCCGGGCCGTGCGTGCTGGCGGCTTCAACCGCGCGTGACTTGACGCGTGCGCTGGACTCCTTCGGCAGGACATAGGTCGGTGCGATGCTGCCGAGACCAGCGTAGGTGAACACATCGCCGTAGACGTCGCGCAGCACCAAGAACTTGCCGAGCTTGTGGGAGTGACCGATCTGCAGAATGCGCCCGTCCTGCACGGCGATCACCGACGCGTTGGGAGAGCTCATCAATTCGATCAGCTGCAGCGGCTGGGACGGGACAGCGTGGTTGGTAGCTGCCGCAGCAGCTGCCGCTGGCGAGAGCGCCGCAGATGAGCCCGGAGTGCTTGCAACGCCGGTGGGCGCAGCCACTCCCGCAGATGCGCTGGAGGGCTGACTGGGGACTTTCGTGGCGTTGGCCGTGGCGCTTGACGGCGATGGGGCCGCGGGCAGCGGGTTCCATGCGACGTGCTTGCCGCTCACCGGTAGACGACCATCGATCAGGCCGGTGAGCGTGGCGATCACTCCCTTGGGATAGGTCGAGATCAGCTTGGCTCGCAAAAGCACCGATTCGACATATTCTTCGGAGTGGTTGTAGGCGAGGATCGCGGCTCGCAGGTTGGTCGCAGCTCCCGCCGCCCGCAGGTAGCGCGCAGCAGCGAAGATCGCGTCTACGGGGTTGTATGGATCCGCGTAGCCCGCGTTCAGCGCGTCCACGCCGTACTGCAGCCAGGTGCTGGGCATGAACTGCATCCAGCCAACGGCCCCTGCGGTGGAAACCGACAGATCGCTGCCGTAGTCGGTCTCGATTTCGTTGATCGCAGCGAGGATCTGCCAGGGCACGCCGTACTGGACGGCGGCGGCCTTGTAGATGGGCAGCAGGAACAGTGGGATGCGGTAGAAGCCGAGCGCCTGATCGGAGGCTTCGGCGGAAGCGAGCATCGCGACGAGCTGGCCTGCCTCAGCTGCCACCAACTGCGGCGAGAGCGCGACGTTGTTGGGTCCGGAGGCTTTCTTGTTCGTCGACTTCGCGTCCTTGGAAGATTTTTCCTTCTTGCTCGTCTGTTCCGTCGTTGTCGTCTGAGCCGGGCTCACTGGCGTGCTGGCGCTGACTTTCTGTTTGCGCTGCAGCACGACGGCGGGGGCTTCCTCGGCAGACGGCGCCGCGGTGTTGGGCTGCGCGGCAGTCGACGTCGGAGCGGGCGTGGTGGAAGTGCCCGTGGTCGGCGTGGTGGACGTCGGGGCGGTCGAGGTTTCCGTGGGCGTGGTGGTCGGGTCGGTCGTGGTCGTGCTCGTCGTCGAGGAACCGCCGATTTCGACTTCCTGGCTCGCGCTGCCAGCTTCGGCGGCGGGCGAGGAGCCTTCCGGGGAGACCGGCGTACCGCTCCCGGTAGACGCGAGCGCCCCACTGGCCAATGGACCTGCGAAGCCCGCAGCGGTCAAACCCCCTCCGGCGAGGGCGGATAGGACAGTACGCACAGCACGTCGGCGGGCGCGGTTCAAAGGCTGCATACGCGGTAGTCGATCATCTCGGGGGGCATCCCATGTTTGTGGTCGGCGCAGCTCGCCCACAGTCGCGGGGTACGCCCACCGGGATTCTTATCGGCAGCCAACCACGAATCCGTAAAGGATTCGTAATCGCACCGACAATTCTTCAAGAGCTCTGACTGCATGGTATTCAGCACGCGCGCTGCGGCACCGTAACCAATGCGAAGGCGGAACGCCACCGTTGCACGACATTCTCCGCTGCGTGTTCTGGACGCAAGACCGCACTCCTGCCCGCACATTGGCTGCCCAACGACGCCTAGAAGCGATATTCTGGCGCTGTGGAAACGATCTTCTCTGTGCTCGAGGTCCTCTTTGCCGTGATCCTGATCTTCTTGGTGCTCATGCACTCGGGCAAGGACTCCGGCCTGTCCGGTGCGTTCGGGGTGGGTAGCGGCACGGGACCACTGGGCGGCGGATCCTTGGTCGAGCGCAACCTCAACCGCTGGACGATCTTCTTTGCCGTGGTCTTCTTCCTGAACGCATTCCTGCTGTTGAAGGCCCCCTGGGCCTGAGCTACACGTGGGCGTGGAGATCCGCACCGACTAACCGCCTTCGGCCCCAGTAGAAGGGGCCACGCCAGAAGGTTGATCTGAGGACTCGAGCCGGTTGAGGATGTCCAACGCCTCCGCCCTCAGGTCGGCGTCGATCGCGTCGTAGTCCTCGCGGGAGAGCTTGCCCGTGCGAAAATCCAGCTCAGCGTCTCGAATCTCGCGGTACTTGGCCTCACGCGCAGCGTCCAGATCCTCCATCTGACTCGCTGACGTCGCACTCCCTGGCGCGTCATCGGACGCCAACGTCGGGGTCGATCCGGGCTGGGGCTGACCAAGACGGCCTGCGCGGCGCAGCGGCGCACCAACGATCAGCACCACGCCGGCGATCAGCGCGAGCGTCAGCAGCGCGACCAGGAAGGCCATGACGTTACGCGCGCCCGACGCCCCGGCGTCAGGCGCGCGCCAGGCCCCGCAGGGCTCGCGCCCGTGAACGCGCGGCCACGCGTCGCCGAACCACGCTCGGCGCGGGCCACAGTGCGATCAGGCCGCCGCCAGCCGCGATCAGCCCGCCGATCCAGATCCAGAACACCAACGGCGAGACGAGGAAGTTGAACTGCGTAGGAGGCGGGTGTTGGATGTAGGCGCGCGCCAGGTAGGCGATCGCGACGAGTGCCTCGCTCGGCGGCAGGGTGCTGTTGCCGGCGGAGACGATCCGCTTCAAGTTCGGCGTTTCGATATCCGGTTCGATCGCCGTCCATACGTTGCGCGTGAGGCTCGCGTCCATCGCCACATGGCTGACAGGCTGGCCGCCGATCAGACTGCCGACCGTACCCTGGCTGGCTTCCTCGGAGGCATAGAAGCCCTCGCTGGGGTTCAGCGTTGCCACATGG
>JBEKAM010000158.1:0-8955 GCA_050015915.1 Solirubrobacteraceae bacterium | reverse complement strand
ATCAACGGCGGCTCGCTCAGCTACGTCGCTGGCAACGGCACGAGCAAGGTGCGGCTGCGCAACGGCAATACGCTCTCTGGCAGTATCGGCTCGGCGCAGTCGTTGGTGGTCGAACAGGGCTGTAGCTTCAACTCGAGTGCCACTGCTTCGGCGAGCTTCACGAATGCCGGGTCGATCCTGTTGACCGGCACGGGTTGCGGCTACTACTCCGATCTGCTGTTGGTCGCGAACACGCTCACCAACACGGGTACGATCACCGTCGAAGAGGGCACCGGCGGTGCCACCGGTGAACGCAAGATCGAAGGCAACCTCGTCAACGACCGCCTGCTCTCCGTTCATGCTCCGACGAACCTGAAGGTCACCGGCGCCTTC
This sequence comes from Solirubrobacteraceae bacterium, assembly GCA_050015915.1. Taxonomy (GTDB): domain Bacteria; phylum Actinomycetota; class Thermoleophilia; order Solirubrobacterales; family Solirubrobacteraceae; genus Palsa-744. Next base: position 8,583 of record JBEKAM010000158.1, on the reverse strand, counting down.
ACACAGGGCGAAACCGGCACGCTCGACACGCAGATCGCCAGCATCTCAAGCTACGGCTCGATCACCGCCGGCGGCGCCGCCACGCTCGCGGGGTCGCTCTCCATCGAGCCCATCGAAGCGTTCAAGGGTGCCAAGGGCAACAGGTTTGCCACCATCTCGGCGGCCTCACGCTCGAGCGCCTTCCAGCACGTGCTCGGCGGCACCATCAGCCCCGATCTCTACTACTTCCCCATCTACACCGCCACCGGCGCCACGCTCGAAGTACTCGAAGGCGAACCGCCCGAAAAGGCACCCACGGTCGTGACCAAGCCGACCATCTCCGGGCACGCCCAGCAGAGCCAGACGCTCGTCGCGAGCGCGGGAACCTGGGCGCATGAACCCGTCGAGTACACCTACCAGTGGCTGCGCTGCGAAGAATCCGGCGCTGGCTGCAAAGCGATCGCCGGCGCGACCGGGCAGGACTACCTGCTCCAGGGGACAGACGCCGCGCACAAGATCACCGTGCAGGTCCTCGCCTACAACGCCGCCGGCGAAAGCCTGCCAGCGGAACCGAGCTCGCCCACAGCCGTGGTCACGGGCCTCGCTCTGCACGCGGCGGCCGGCGAAGACGTCTCCGGTATCGAAGGCGCATCCGTCACGCTCGACGGATACGGCAGCACGCCCGCGTCTGAAATCAGCAAGTACCGCTGGCGCTTCGGCGATGGCTCAGAACAGGAAGGCGCCGGCGACGCGGTACTGCACCACACGTATTCCAGCGCAGGCAAATACACCGCCAGCCTGACCGTCTTCCGCGGCGGCGAAGAATCCACCGCGTCCACGCTCGTGACCATCGCCGCCAAACCGAAACCGGCCGAAGGCGCGCAGATCACCGTGCAGGGCTCCGGCAACGCGCCGATCAACGGAGCCACGGTGTTGTATGTCGGCTCCGGCGGCACCCGCGTCGAATCCGTCACCGGAGCGAGCGGCGAAGCCGTGCTCAAAGGCCTGCCAGAAGGCACGGACACCGTGTACGTGTACAAGAGCGGCCTGCGCCCCGCCGAGGCGTCCGTGGCGATCAACAGCGAAGGTGAGGGCTCGAAGACGGTCACGCTCGAAAGCGGCGAAATCGCCAGCGCCGTCCTGAAATCGCACGAACTCAACTACGAAGAAATCGTCAAAGCCGGCATCAACCCCTCAGACCCCGCCAATCAGAACGTCTACGAATTCGTGATCAAGCTCGCGTTCATCGAATCGCCCACGCCGCCGGTGGAAGTCCACGGCTACGTCAACTCAGGCGGGTCCTTCGTCGGTAGCTACGGCGCCAGCGGCGGTGGCGGCGGGGGCTGGTCGTGCTCCGCCGGCGGCTGTGAAAGCGGCGGTGGCGGCGGCGGCGGAGAACGGATCGTCGCCCAACCCGAGGTCGTCGAAGGTCACCCGCTGATCCAGTGGCTGATCCTGCACGGCAAGGCGGCGGTGCTCAAGCAGTTCTTCGAAGTGAGCATGATCGTCCAGAACCTCTCACCCGAACCGTTCGAGTTGACCAAGGGAACAGCCACGTTGAACCTGCCCGCTGGGCTCAGCCTCGCACCGACCGCCCAGCTGCAGGCTCTCAGCGAGGAAGTGCCCGCGATCCCCGGCGGTGGCAGCGACACCACCAACTGGATCATCCGTGGCGACGAGCCCGGCGAATACAACGTGTCCGCCAACTACAAGGCAACGCTCGAACCATTCGCCGCCCCCGTCGAAGTCCTCGCGGCCCTCGCCAACCCGCTGAAGGTGTGGGGCAAGGAAGCGCTGTCGCTGAAGGTCAAGGCCGACGAAGGCAAGCTCTATCCCGGGGATCCCTACCACGTATACGTGGGCATCACCAACAAGGCCAACGTGCCGATCTACAACGTCGCGTTGTCGATCGACGAATCCCCGCACGAACACTTCATCTTCCAGCCCCAGCAGCAGTTCAGCGAACTGCTCGGCGAACTGAAGCCCGAACAGACGATCTTCGTCAAATACCCCTACATCCTCGTGCCCGACGGAGAAAGTCAATCGATCTTCAACCCCGCCCTCTCCAGTGCCACCTTCGATGGCGAAGAAGAACACCCCGGCGAAAACATCGAAGCTGTGCCGCCGCCGACGCTGTATCCGCTGCAGGCCAAGACCGATACGCCTGGCCTCGTGCACCTGCAGTGGGAAGCCGTGCCCGGTGCGGAAGGCTACGAGGTGTTCTCCACGCCCACGCTCGACACGCCGTTCGGCACCGAACCAGACTCCGTGCTGGAAAGCCCCGAATCGCCCAGCGAAGTCAAGCTGCTGCCCGCCAGCGCCACCAAGGCATACCTCAAGTCAAACGGCACCTCGCTCTACTACGCGCTGAGCGCCATCATCGCTGGACGCCCAACACTCGCCTCGCCCGTCGTGCAGGGCGCCGCGCAACTCGCCCCCGAATACGGGCGCTGCGTGAAAGTCGAAAAGGGCAAAGGCAAGTACGGCAGCTCCAAGTGCACCACACTCGGCGGCAAAGCCGAGTACGAATGGACTGCAGGCGCCGCCAAAGCAGGCGTCAAACTCACTGGCGCCGCGAGCAAACTCGAAACCGTCGGACACGCCACCGTCTCCTGTAAAGCGCTCAGCGGAGCGGGCAGTCACGCCACGAGCAAAGCGATCGAAGGGCTCGCGCTCACGTTCACCGGCTGCGAAGCGGCGGGCAAAGCGTGTAACTCCAGTGGTGCTGGCGCCGGCGAAGTCCGTAGCAGCACGCTCACAGCCGACCTCGAGTGGGAACACGAGGCCTCGAAGAAAGTCGACCTCGACATCTTCCGCATCGGCGGCAGCACGCTGCTCAGCTTCGAATGCGCCGGGAAGAGCTACGAAGTGAAGGGGTCCGCTCTCGTGCCGCTGAAAACCGGCAAGATGACAGCTGCGGAATCGCTCAAGTACAAGGCCAGCAAAGGTAAGCAAGAGCCCAGCGAATACGAAACACCTGAAGCGACCAAAGTCACCGACTTCCTCGAAACGAGCATCGCCGCCGGGGCCTTCGAACAGACTGGTCTCACGGCCACGCTCACGCTGACAAGCGAAGAACGCCTCGAGGTCAATACCGCCCTGTAGGACACGTTGGCGGGTGTGCGAACGCCGGTCGAGCTGAGACGCGCCGAGCCGTGTGGCTCAGCTCGGCCAGGCGTGATCGCCGGTGATCGCGCCGCGAACCACCTTCAGGTTCAGCAGTGCGCACTTGCGTCGCGTGGCCGACACGGGAATGCCGAGCAGATCGATCATCCAGTCCGCGTCCAGCGCTCCCACTTCCTCGAGCGTCATGCCCTTCAGCTCTTCTGAGGCGATCGACGCCGAAGCTTGCGAGATCGCGCAGCCGTGGCCGTGAAAGCGGATGTCCTCGATACGGTCATCCGCCACGCGAATGTGCACGCCCAGCTCATCGCCGCACAGAGGGTTGTGCTCCATCGCCTCCAGGTCGTGCGGCTCCAGCTCACCGAAGTTCCGCGGGCTCTTGTAGTGATCGAGGATGTAGTCGCGGTACAGGTCGTCCATCGTCAATCGCTCCAGCGGGCGCTCACAGCCCGAACACCTCGCGGCCCGCCTGCAGCGCGTCGATCAAAGCGTCGATGTCGGAGCGGTCGTTGTAGACACCTACGCTCGCCCGCGCTGTCGCGCTCACGCCCAAGCATCGCATCAGCGGCTGCGCGCAGTGGTGGCCCGCGCGGATGCACACCCCGCCGCGGTCGCACAGCTCTGCGACATCGTGCGGGTGGATGCCGTCGATCGTGAACGATGCGAGACCTCCTCGGCGCTCGGCAGAGGAGGGACCCACGACCCGCAGGCCCGGCACCTCCGCCAGGCGCTCCAGCATGTACGCCGTCAATGCGCGCTCGTGCTCGCGCACGTTCTCCATCCCCAGCGCGCTCAGGTACTCGACAGCCGCGCCCAAGCCCACCGCCTCGGCGATCGGCGGTGTGCCCGCCTCGAACTTGTAAGGCAGCTCGTTCCAAGTCGTCTGCTGGAAGTCCACCGACGCGATCATGTCCCCACCCGTCAGGAACGGCTGCATCTCCTCCAGCAGCTCGCGACGGCCGTGCAGCACCCCGATTCCCGTCGGGCCAAGCGCCTTGTGGCCCGTCCACGCATAGAAGTCCGCGCCAAGCTCCTCCACGTCGACCGGCATCTGCGGCACCGCCTGCGCGCCGTCCACCAACGACACCACACCCGCCGCTCGCGCCCGTGCGGTCATCTCCGCCACTGCGTTGATCGTGCCAAGCACGTTCGACACGTGCGCAAACGCAAGCAGCCGCACGTTGCCGCGCGCGAGCTCCGCATCCAGCTGCTCCAGCGACAGCTCGCCGTACTCGTCCACCTCCAGGTAACGGAGCTCCGCGCCCTGCTCGCGGCAGAGAACCTGCCACGGCACCAGGTTCGCGTGGTGCTCCATCTGCGTGATCAGCACCGCGTCGCCCGGCCCCACGTTTGCGCGTCCCCACGAGTACGCCACCAGGTTGATCGCCTCTGTTGCATTCTTCGTGAAGATCGTCGTCTCAGGCTTTCCGCCCACGAACGCAGCTACCCGCTTGCGCGCGCCGTCATACGCGGCATCCGCCTCCTGCGCCAGCGCGTACACGCCGCGGTGCACGTTTGCGTTGTGGTTGCTGAGGTGATCGGCAAGCGCATCGATCACCACCTGCGGCTTCTGCGAGCTCGCACCCGAGTCCAGATAAATCAGAGGACGTCCGCTGAAGTTCCGGGCGAAGATCGGAAAGTCAGCGCGCACACCACCCTGACCACCGGAGGTGGTCTCCATAAAAACGTCGTTCTCAGCGACTGGTGGCATACGCCTCGATGTCCTCGCGTGCCGCCGTGAGCTTCCGGTCGACCGTCGCGCGTACGAGCTCTTCCAGCGCCTCGTCCTGCAGCTCCGCCACCAGCGGCTCGAAGAAGCCCTCCACGATCACCCGCACCGCCGCCGGGCGATCAAGGCCACGCGTCTGCATGTAGAAGATCGCCGTCTCGTCCAGCTCGCCCACCGTGCCGCCGTGCGACGCCGACACATCATCCGCCGACACCAGCACCGACGGGATCGCGTCCACGCGCGCCTTCGGCGAGAGCATCATCGTGTGGATCTGCAGATACGTGTGTGTCTGCTGTGCGCCCGGGTCGATCTGGATCAAGCCCTCGAAGCTCGCACGGCTCTCACCAGTCGCCGCCCCGCGCCAGTGCACGTCGCCGCCCGACGGCCCGGTTTCGTGCAGGTCAACCGCGAACACGTCCAGATGCTCGTCCTCCTCCGCGAAGAACAGCCCACGGAACGCCATATCGCCGCCCTTCTCCATCACCGCCAGCTCCAGGTGCTGGCGCACCAGATGTCCGCCCAACAGCGCCGGCAGCCAGTGGCAGTAAGCGTCGCGGCCCACACCCACGAAGCGCGTCGAGGTGTCATACACCTCGCCTGAGCCCCAATCCTGGAACTGCGCCAAGCGGCAGCGCGCGCCGTCCTGCAGATACAACTCGAACGCTCCCGCGTGCAGCGCCTGTCCCTCGAAGTCCTCCGCCAAGTCGTACTCGTGCACGCGGAAATCGCTCATCGGGCCGCCCAGCACCAGCGTGCGCCCGTACTGCGCCACGCCCGGCCTGTCGATCGCATACACAATCTCAAACGGCTGCTCCACCACCACTCCCTGCGGCACATGTAGGAACGCGCCACCCGTCCAGAACGCCGCGTTCGCCGCCTCCAGCTTGTGACGGTCGATCGGCAGGCGCTTGGAGAACCACTCCGAAGCGAGCTCCCTGTGCTGCTCGAACGCCTGCTCCAGCGAGCACAGGATCACGCCCTGCTCGGCCAGCGTCTCGTCCAGCTCCACGTGTACAACCGAGCCAGCGCTCTGCACGATCCGCCCCGCCCGCGGACGGTCCGGGAGCGTACGGCTCACCACATCCGGCACGCCGCTCTCCGATACGCTCGTCTGCAGCGCGTCGAGGTCCACGCTCGCCAGGCTCGTGCTCCAAAAGCCCGAGCGCCGCCACACCGGCAGCTCTGCCTGCTCGTACGCTTTCAGCGCCGCCTCACGCAGCTGCTCAAGTGTTCGTCCGTCACCAGCGCCCGCGCCGTGTAGCGCGTGGTACAGCGTCGCCTCGCGATGACGGCCCGCCTTCACCTGTACCGCCGCCGCGCCGTTTGTCGCTCCGCCGTCGCTAACGCCAGCCGCCGCGCCGTTGCCTGTCGTGCCGTTTGACTCAGACACTGCTGTCACCGGCCGCAACAGCGCCCGCGCCGACCTCCTGGCGGATCTGGTCATAGCCCTCGCGCTCCAGGCGTTCCACCAGCTCCACGCCGCCCTCCAGCACGATCTTGCCGTCCATCAGGATGTGCACGAACTCCGGCTTCACATAGTGCAGGATGCGCTGGTAGTGGGTGATGATCAGCGCGCCCAGGCCCTGCTCGTCGTGCAGCTTCTGCACACCCTCAGCCACCGTGCGCAGCGCGTCGATGTCAAGCCCCGAGTCCGTCTCGTCCAGGATCGCCACGTCCGGCGCCAGCATCGCCATCTGCAGAATCTCCGCCCGCTTCTTCTCGCCGCCCGAGAAGCCGTCATTGAGGTGGCGCGAGGTGAACGCACGGTCCACGTCCAGCAGCTCGATCGCGTGCTGCAACTGCGTGCGGAACTCCTTCACCTGAATCGGCTCATCGCGCTTGGCGTTGATCGCCATGCGCAGGAAGTTCGCCACCGACACGCCCGGGATCGACACCGGGTACTGGAACGCCAGGAACAGGCCCGCCTTTGCGCGGTCGTGGGGCTCCGCCTCCGTCAGGTCCTCGCCCTTGAAAACGATCGAGCCCTGCGTGACTTCGTATGAGGGATGGCCGAGCAGCGTGTTCGCCAGCGTCGACTTGCCCGATCCGTTGGGCCCCATCAGCGCGTGGATCTCGCCACGGTTGATCTCCAGGTCTACGCCTCGGAGGATCTCGCGCTCCTCAATGCGCACGTGCAGGTCTGTGATCTCTAGGTCAGCCATGTCTTTTGGTCAGGCTCCGGTCGTCAGGGGTTGTATTTGCAGGGGTGGCAGGGTCGCCGCAACGGGCATCGCCGGCGCCAGCAGGTCTGCCAGCGTCGTCTCGCGTAGCGTGTTCACGATCGAGAAGCGCACGCGTGTCCACAGCAGCTTCGTTGGGCACGTGTGATCCAGACTGGACTCCCGCGAGCACACGATCGAGCCATCCGATGCCTGCGAGATGCACTCGATCGGTGCGATCGAGCCCTCCAGCGCCTCCACCACCTCGGCCATCGTGATCTCGGTCGAAGGCCGAGCCAGCATGTAGCCGCCGCGCGAGCCGCGCCGCGAGTCCACCAGCCCGGCCTTGCGCAGGCGCGCCACCAGGTGCTCCAGGTACGCCAGCGGCAGGCCATCGTGGGCGGCGATCTCCGCCAGTGGTATGGGCTCGCCGCCGGCGCGGCGCGCCAGCTCCACCATCACGCGTACGCCGTACTCGGCCTTTGTTGAGAACATCATCTTGGATTTCCTACCTCGCAGCTAGGGTATCAGGGGGCTGGCGGGATCCAGGGGTGGGGCGGATCTAGGGGTGGGCGGGATCTCCGTCGAGCTTCCCGACGTCGTGGCTGATGCCTTCCGGCGTTAGCTCTTCGGACTCGAACAGCTCCCGCTTACGGCCTGAGGGGTCGATCAGCAGTACCGGCGCGTACTCGTCGAACAGCGTTGGCCCGTCACTTGCTGGCTTGATCCCATATGCGCGCCAAACCGTGCGTAGCTGTGCAGGCGTGCCAGTCAGGTACTGAACACGCCCCGTCAACGACACTTCGGCCAGGAACTTCCGTACGTTCGCAGGCGTGTCCGCCGCTGGATCAGCGCTCACGATCAGCACCGCTGGCAGGCGCACATGTTCCTCTTCCAGTTCGTTCAGCGCACCGCGGATCTGCTGGCCGAACACCACACACGTGTCCCCGCACGTCGAATACAGAAACGTCAACACCACCACCCGGCCCCGGTACTGACCAAGCGAGACCCGATAGCCGTACTGGTCGGTCAGAGTGAACGACGGTGCGGTGATGTTGCTCGGAAACGGCGCGCCGCTGAGCTGCAGCTTGCTGCTCGTGGCCGACTGCGAGGAGATGCTCTTGGTCGAATTGGACGATCCTGACAGGAGCAGCACAACGACCACCGCCAGCAGCGCTAATACCACCGCGACCAGTGCTAACACGGGTAGGGGAGGTGCCGTCCGAGGTCGCATGGGCATGTCGGTGAGAGTACGCGAGCACGACCCAAATCTGGAGAATCGAATAAGTCGACCGCCGGCTGGCGTACCTTGTGGCGATGCTCGCAAGGCGCAGGCGTTTGACCACGAGGGCTTGCCTCGCTGGGGTGTCTCTCGCCGCCGTACTCATCGCCACGATGCTGCTCGTAGCAAGCGCCTCAGGCGAAGTCACCACCACCGCTCCGCCCGCGCCGGCCAACGACGCGCTGGCCAATGCTCAGCCGATCCCAGTTCACAGCCTGCCCGCCACCATTAGTGGCACCGTCGTCGGTGCAACCACTGAAGCCAATGAACGCCAATCGGCCTGCAATGCATCCACCAACAACTCCGTTTGG
>JBEKAM010000157.1:0-14509 GCA_050015915.1 Solirubrobacteraceae bacterium | reverse complement strand
CACGCGGTGGCACCACCGCGACCAGGACCGGGACGGCGGACTTGGCAGCGTCCCGCTGGAGCGCGGCGCGCGTGGGAGCCGGCAGCGCGGAGCTGATGGTGACGGCCACGGCGTTTCGCTGCGGTTCGAGCGCTGTCTGCGCTGCCCCAGCCGCAAACAGAGTGGCGAGTCTGTGGTTCCATTGGCTCTGTGTCGCCAGCAGTTCGTGCCACGTGAAGCGGACGGTCGTGAGCGCAACGTCGGGAGGGAGCCCTGTCGCGGCGACGGTGAGTTCGGCTTGCTGCCTGCCTTCGGCAGATGTGACGCCTACGTGTAACCGCGCAGCCGCCGGTTCGAACCAGACGCCCGCAAAGTTCTCGCCCATATCGGCTTCAAGCTTGCTTTGGAGCCGGGCGTCGCCCACTCTGCCCTGCACGCCGATTGCCTCCCAAGCGCGCGCGGGAGAGAGCCCCTCGTTTGTAAGTACGTTCATCTCCTTGATGAGCAGCGGGCTCAGATGCCGGCCCCTCATCGCTGCTGGCACGAGAAAGCCTTTCAGAGGCGGCCCTGCGAGAGGCGGGTGCGAGCTGGCAGCCGCATAGGCAGGCGACGCTAGTGCCGTGACGAGCGCCGTGGCGCACGCTCCGACGATCACGCGAAACATGATGTCTTACCCCCATTGGTATGCAAATGTGTAGTTCAGGCAACTGGTGGTTAGCTATCGCCGCCAGACAATGACGGCGGTCAGCTACCAGTCGCGCACATTCGGGAGTATCAGTCGGGATGGTCGTCCGTCAAGCAAATGCTGCGATTGTTTCCAGCGGACGCCGAGCCTGCCGATCCATCACGTACGCCCGGGACGCCCCCGCGCCCCGGACGTAAGCAGCCACCTCGTTAGTTTTCGCTAACCGGCGTAACAACCCCCGGACCGAAGTAATTCCCCACGATCTGGGTGCTCGTCTTTTCCACCCCAAGCGTCCAAACGCCGACCTTGACGCCGAAGAAGCGATTGCCTCGAATCACAGTCCCGCTGATTTGGCCAGGTAGTAGTTCAGGCGGCAGCACGGCCCCGGGAGGAGCACCGGCTGCTACCAGGACGCCTGTTGTTTCCGTGTCGGCGGTCGCGAAGTCGTGGTCGCCGTCGACGTTGTCGTCGATCAGGATGTTGCCTTCGATCGTGTTGCCGTTCAGGTCGCCCGCGAGGTGTTGGTGGATCGTCACGCCCGAGAGCCCGTTGCCCTTTGCCAGGTTGCCGCGGATCACGTTGCCGTAGACGCCCGCAAATGGCGCACCGCCGCCGAGCAGGATGCCCGCACCCTGTCCAGCCACGCCGTTGCCGTTGGACGCGTTGTACTCGATCAGGTTGTCGAACACGCCGGCCGCGCCGGTCGGGAGTCCCGTTACCGGGTTGACCGCCGCCGAGCTGTGGCCTGCGAGCGTGATCCCGCAGTCGTCGGTGTTGTTCAGCGATCGGTTGTAGCGAACGATGTTGTGTGAGGTTGGGCCGAACTCGTCGGTCAGCAGGATGCCGCCGACGTTGTTCGCTACGTAGTTGCCCTCGACGATCGAGTCGGTCACCGATACGAGATGGATCGTCTCACCGCAGTCCCCAGGCGCTTCGGGTGTCGAGAAACATTGTCCAGCACCCGTCCCGAAGCCGGTGCCCTTGTCGATGAGGGCGTTATCGGCGATCGTCACGTGGCTGACCGGCGTCCCTTCGGTTACGGGGGTGCCATTGGTGGTGCTCGGTGCCACCGGAGCGGTGCCCACGAGAATCCCCTCGAACTCGGCTTTTTCGATCTTGAAGCCCACGACCGTCGAGCCCGAGCCGCCGGGTCCCTCGATCTGAATGCCGTTTCCAAATGACGAAGTGCTGGCGTTGATCACAGCGTGCAGGCCGATCAGGACCAGCGGCTTGTCGATCTGAACGCCTTCGTTGTAAGTGCCGGGGCAGACAACGACATGGCTGCCTGGTGCGGCGGCCGCCACGGCTGCGCTGATCGTCGTGTAGCTGGCATCAGAGCAAGGATTGTGTGAATAGCCGGAGAGAAGTGAACTATTCACAAATAGGGTAGGTGGACCGGGTGGCTTGGGCGAGTGCCACCAGGCAGACGCGGCTGTGGTCGTGACGAAGCTGAGCCCGACGATTGAGAGGGCAACGGCGCTGAGCGCACCTAGCCGCCGTGTAAATGAGACGCGCATCTTCCACACTCCTCCGTGAGTCATTAGCGTTGATTTCAACGATGGGACTCGCCGCCAGAGCGCGGGCGGCAAGCGCTGCTGGCGCCGCGAAACTACCAGATGGAAGCTTTCTAGGGCCCGGTGAGCTGCTCCACGGGTTGTACATGGGAGACAAGGCGGCCGTCCACGAGCGTATGCACAGCGAAGCCGAGCGACTGGCTCACCGAGAAGGGGACTTTCTCCAGCGGGCGCAGGTCAAGGCAAATCAATGAGTTGGTGCTCGGGCAGATCAGCAACGGGCGCCCCGCAAACGATGTCGTCATCGTTGTGTGCACGTGCCCGCAGGTGATCGCCTGAACTTGCGGATGACCGCGTAGGAGCGTCTCCAGCGCGGCACGATCCGCGGCGGCCAGCGCGATCCCGTCCATCAGGCGTATGCCTGTAAGGACAGGTGGGTGGTGCATCGCCAGCAGCGTCGGTGTCTGGAGGTCTTCGCCGAGCGTCTGCTCCAGCCAGTCGAGCTCCTCTACCCCCATCGCACCCCCGTCGGTTCCCGCATACGTTGTGTCACAGCCGACCAGGCGCAGTGCTCCGCAGCTCACCGCGAGGTGCACGGGTGCGTTTGCGCCGGGGGCGCCGGCGGACCCGAAGTATGCGCGCAGCAGGTCGCGGCCGTCGTGGTTGCCGGGGATCGCGTGTATTGGTAGGCCAAGCGGAGCGAGCAGCTCGCGGACCTGTTCATAGGCGGCGTCTGACGGCTCATCCGCAAGGTCCCCGCTCAGCAGCACTGCCACTGGCTGAGGCTCGAGTGCTGCCACGCGTTGCACTACGCGCCGTAGTCGCTCGGCCGGTCCGTGCCCGTCCTCACCGGCACGCAGGTGCAGATCGCTCAGCTGCACGAGTGTCATCGACGCGCATTATCTCCCGCGGGAAGAGCGCGTGCGGGGCTAGGAGCAGCAAGTGGCAGCGGCGTCTCATCCCCAGGCGCGGTGTTTGCGCGCTCACCAACGGGGGTATCGACAGTGGGTGCAACGCTTCCCGCAGACGATCGAACGTTTCCCGCAGACGATCGCGAAGCCCCCATCGTCTCCCGCTAGGCGGTGCTGGCGCCCGTGAGTGCCAAGCCGGAAGTGGTTGTACTTGGAGCGGGTGGGGCGATGGGCTTGGCGATGTCACGCAACATCGCCCGCGCGGGCTTCCCCCTGTGCGCATGGAACCGCACCCGTGAGAAGGCTGACCCGCTCGCACGTGAAGGCGCGCGTATCGTTGACTCGCCCTCCGAGGCCGCCCAAGCAGCCACGGGTGCCCGGATTGTGATGACGATGCTCAGTGACACGGACACGGTGCTCGAGGTGATGGTCGGCGAGGACGGCTTGCTCAGGGGCCCTGAGCAGGACGGGCTGATCTGGGTGCAGATGACCACGATCGGTGTGCCCGGTACCGAACACTGCGCCGAACTCGCCCAGCGCCACGGGCTGACGTTCGTGGACGCTCCGGTGATCGGTGGCAGAGGGCCTGCCGTGCGCGGTGAGCTGATCATCCTCGCCTCGGGTCCTCATCACACGCGGGATGCGGTTCAAACGCTGTTCGAGGTGGTCGGCAAGGAGACCATCTGGGTGGGTCCGGCGGGAGCTGGCAGCTCTCTGGCTGAAGCGGTGCCCGGCCCCGGCGAGGGTGACCTGGCGGCGCTACTGATTGCCAACGCGACAGGCGCGCCCAACGGTTCCTCGCGCGTGTGAGGAAGGTTCACCGCCAAGTCGGCGTCTGTGCTGGTCGAGGGAATCAATAAGCACCACCCAACCCCGACCTTGCGAGGCATCCCTATGAAACGGAACTTTACTCTCCTGGCGTGCGTGCTTGCCAGCGCCGCCGCCTACACCACAGCCGCATATGCGCGCACCGGTACGCCGATCACGCACGTGGCGCACGCGCCGACCGTACAGCTGCGTCACACGAGCATCGGCACGATCCTGACGTCGTCGTCCGGGCTGACGCTTTACGAGTTCACCAGAGACCACACAAACGCTGATAGCTGCGTGAAGGTGAGCGGCTGTGCGCAGCTATGGCCGGCGCTACAGAGCAGCGGCGCGCCCACCGCAGGCGCGGGGGTGAAGGCGTCGCTACTGTCAACAATTCGGCTCTCAAGCGGTGCCAGGCAGGTCACCTACGCTGGTCACCCGCTGTACCTGTATAGCGGCGACTCAAGCCCCGCTGACACCTCATACGTAGGCGCGCAGCAATTTGGCGGTAAGTGGTACGCGCTCAACGCTGCAGGGCATTTCGTCAAGTAATCACAGGCCAATGGCACGCCGCGCACACGTCATTTAGCATGCGTGCGCGGCGCCTGTGTCGGCAGATCGCCTTCCGACTGTCAAGTAATCGCTTTCTCCGGCCGATGCAGAGGCGTGCACACCCCAATAGGACAGTCTCTGCAGGCCGATCAGGTTCTGGCAAGCGCTGACCAGGCGGCTGCTGCTGCGCTGCGCGAGCTGCCCGAGGCGCTGATCCTCGTGTTCGACCGCGAGCTGCGCTTCGTGCTCACCGCCGGGCATGCGCTCGAACGCCTCGGCAACCCGCTCGTGTGCAGTGAGGGCGAGCCCGTCGCCAACACGTTCCCTGCTGCTGTGTGGAAGTTGATGGAGCCGCTGTTCCGCTCGGCGCTGGACGGGGAGACGCGCTCGCGTGAGATCTGGACGCCCGAACAGCGCCACTGCCTGATGGTGGACGTTGGTCCGCTACGGCTGAACGGCGCGAACGGAGATGACGGGGCAGGTGTTGCTGGAGGCGTAGCGGTCGTGCTCGACATCACCGCGCGCAGGCACGCCGATCTGCTCGCCGCCCAGCCCCACGGCGGGGACTTCGAAGAGGTGTTCGAGCGCGCGCCTATCGGCACCGCCCTGCTCGACGTGGAAGGTCGCTGGCTGCTCGTCAACCGCGCGCTGTGCGACATCACCGGCTACACCTCTGATGAGCTCGTGGGTAAGCGCTTCGACGGGATCGTGCACCCGGCCGACGTCAACAACGACCTCGAGCAGCGCCAGCGCCTGTTGGCGGGCGAGATTCCCGCGTTCCAGGTGGAGAAGCGCTACTTCGATGCTGCGGGGGAGACGGTCTCGGCGATCCTGTCGGTGTCGCTGGTGCGCGACCGTAGCGGCGTGCCGCTGCAGTACATCGCGCAGCTGCAGGACATCTCCGAGCGTAAGCGCCTGGAGGAGCATCTGCGCCACCTCGCTGACCATGACCCGTTGACGGGGCTTCGCAACCGCAGGCTGTTCGAGCACGACCTCAAGCTGCAGGTCGCCCGCTCGCAGCGCTACGGCGAGGTTGCGGGGCTGATGGTGATCGACCTCGACGAGTTCAAGAGCGTCAACGACCGCTATGGCCACAAGGTTCTGTTGCCGCACATCGACGAGGAGGGGGTAGCGGTTGTTGCCGACGGGCTCGCCCGCGTCCTACCTGCCTGCAGCATCGACGCCGGCGACGTCGTGCTGCACCCGTACGCGAGCATTGGCTTTGCGCTCGTGCACGAAGGCACCGAGAGCGCCGAGCAGGTGTTTGTGGAGGCTGATCGCGCGATGTATGCGGTCAAGCACGCGAAGGCCGCTGCCAGCCCGAGCTGACGATCCGTAGTACCCCGTCCGGGACCTCCGGTGCGGTGAATACGCTCATTGCATGGAGCCCAACGAGCGTTTGGCGGTCATCGATCTGGGATCGAACTCCTTCCGGCTGGTGGTGTTCATGGCGGGCGAGCGCTGGTGGCGCCGCACGGATGAGATCTATGAGCCGGTGCGTATCGGCGAAGGGCTGATGGCCAGTGGCAGGCTGGGGGAGAAGCCGATCGAGCGGGCGCTGGCGACGCTCGACGTGTTCTCCCACTTCTGTCGCGCGGCCGGGCTGGGGGAGGACTCGGTGGACGCGGTGGCCACGAGTGCGATCCGCGATGCGGAGAACGCCCCTGCTTTCCTCGAGCAAGCGTACGAGCACTTCAAGCTGCCGATCCGCGTGCTCAGCCGTGAGCAGGAGGCCTACTACGGCTATCTCGCTGCTGTCAACTCCACGACGCTCAGCGACGGCAGCGTGCTCGACCTCGGCGGCGGCTCGATGCAGCTCGTCCAGGTAGCCGACCGGCTGGTGCGCAACTCGGGCTCGTGGCGGCTTGGCACCGTGCGCATGAGCGAGCGCTTCCTGCCGCCCAATGGCCCCGCCAAACGCAAGCAGCTGGAGGAGCTGCGCGAGCACGTCGCCGCTGAGCTCGCTGGCACCGACTGGCTGGGTGACGGAACCGGCCCACCACGCGGCGGGCGCCTGATCGGCATCGGCGGAACGGTGAGGAACCTCGCTGCGGCTGCCCAGCGCCAGGCCGGCCTGCCGTCCAACGGCGTGCAGGGGATGGTCATTGAGCGCGACGCGCTGGAGGATCTCGTCCAGCGGCTGGCAGCGCTGCCTGCCGCTGAGCGTGCGAGCGTGCCCGGCATCAAGCCAGCGCGCGCCGATCTGATCCTCGCTGGAGCGCTCGTCGTACAGGGCGTGCTGGAGGCGGGCGGCTTCGATGCGCTCGAGACGACTGAGGCTGGCCTGCGCGAGGGGGTGTTCTTCGAGCGGTTGCTCGCCGCACACGACCCGCCGCTGTTCGAGAATGTGCGGCGCTCGAGCGTGATGAACATGGCCGCCCAGTACCACGTGGACATGGATCACACCGAGCATGTGGCGGTGCTTGCGCTCGGCATGTTCGACGAGCTCGCGCGCCTCGGCCTACACGACGGTGACCCGCGCGAGCGCGAGCTGTTGTGGGCAGCGTGCATGCTGCACGACATCGGCATGTCGATCGACTATGACGACCACCACAAGCACTCCCGCTACCTGATCCTAAACGGCGCGCTACCTGGCTTCACGCCGGTCGAGACAGCGATCATCGCCCAGGCAGCGCGCTATCACCGCAAGGGCATGCCCGTGCCTGGCCCGATGGCGGCGCTGTTCGACGAGGGCGACTCCGAGCGTCTGGATCGCTGCGCGACTTTGCTGCGCCTCGCTGAGGATCTAGAGCGCTCGCGCGACCAGCTCGTGCGCTCCACTAGCATCGCGCTGTCAGGTGATGAGGTGCAGCTGCGGTTGATCGCCGACGGCGAGTCGGCCGTGCCGCGTTGGGCTGCCGGCCGCGAGCGCGAGCTGTTCGCCAGGGCGTTTCACCATGACCTCTCGGTCGCAGCGTAAGCGCCACCGCTCGCCCGCTCGCACCTCACCCAGCGGCGGCCAGCCCTTTTTCGTCCCCTGCGCAATCGAACAGCACAAGACCGTAGGGGTAGGCGATGGGGCTTTGCCACTGCGATGGTGCGAGCTCCTTGCAGGCTTGCAGCACGGCCTTTGTGGCGAGGTTGCCGCCGCGTAGCGAGTACTCGCCGCCGAGCAGCACGTAGCGAGCTTCTTTGCGGGTGACCATGCGTGCGAGCTGGGGGCCGTTGACGGCGGGGTCGGTGCCGCTGTAGCCCCCTACAGCGCCGGCGTCGAGGCCCATGAGGATGAGGGGCGAGCTGGTATCGGAGGCGACACTCAACAGCGCCCAACGCGTGCCGGGGTGGTGGGTGATGACGTAGTTGGCGAGCGCCCGGTCGATGGCCGCGTCGTGGGCGTCGACGCCGTAGCCACCTGGCCCGGCGGCCGCGTGGGGGCCGGCGGCGGCGAATGTGCCCTCGACTGGCGCGAGCCACGTGGTGGAGGCGTATTTGGCGGGGACTACAAGCAGCACCAAGAACGCGAGCGCGATGGCGGGCATGGCCAGTCGCCGCAGGGCGATGAGCGCGAGGAATGCCACGGCGGCGCCCACTGCGAGCACGGGTATGAACGACACGAGGTAATGCTCGCGGTGCATGAGCACGACCTCGACTAGGCAGGTGCTCGCCAGCGCGCCGGCTACGAGTGCGATGCCGAGCACTCGCTGGCGGATGCGTCCGCGTGCGAGCTTGGCGAAGGCGACGGTGCCGGCGCCTGCCATCGCGCCGGTGCCGGGGGCGAGGGCGGAGACGTAGTAGGGGTGGACTATGCCCTTGGAGAGGCTGAGGACGGCGGCCTCGACGACGAACCAGCCGCCGAGCACGAGTGCGACGGCCAGCCTGGGGTCGCGGCGACCGCGAGGCACATCGGGCTCGCCTGTCTCCAGAGCCGTGGCATCCGTGGCATCCGTGGCACGGACACGTCGCTGCGGAGCGTCGCGGTCGAGCAGCACGAGTGCGAGCAGGCCGATCAATCCGAACAGCGCGAGCGGCAAAAGCCAGCCGGCCTGGTCGCCGAGGCCCTTGCCGAACAGGCGCAGTGGCTTGGGCGATTCGCCGAATGGGATGGGGTTCTTTTCGCGGCCCTTGGTGACGATCGGTGGTTTCGCTGGCGCGGCTTTGAGAGTTGGGTTAAGCGGCGGGTTGGTTGGTGCGGGCGTGGAGTGGCCGCGGTCTTTGGCGCGTACTTCGGCGTCGACTTTCTGCTCTTGGGCGGCGGGTACATAGGCGCCGGGCTTGACGACGATGCTGCTGGGGCCGCCAATCTGGCCTTCGACGCGACCGAGACCGTTGTATTCGAACGTGAGGCCGATCTCGGTGTTGTTGGTGGAGCTGCCGACGTACGGGCGCTGTGAGGCGGGCGTGAGTTCGACGACGGCGATCCAGGCGAACGACACGACAGCCATGGCGAGGCCGGCGGCGAGCAGCTGCAGGATGCGCCGGCGCAGCGACCCTGGCGCGCACACGAGGAAGGCGAGCGCGATCGAAGGGACGACGAGATAGGCCGCCAGGGTCTTGGTGTTGAACGCGAGGCCGATGACAACAGCGCAGCCGATGAGCGTGCGCCAGCGCCCTGTTTCGCAGGCCCGCAGGCCGAGGCCGCAGGCGCTGACGAGCAGCAGGACGAGCACGGGGTCGACGCCGTTTGCACGGGAGACAGCCACGAACGATGGGAACACGGCGAGCGCGAGCGCGCCGCCGAGCGCGGCGAGCGCGCCCATGCGCCGAGCGAGGATCACGTACAGCAGAGCCACGGCGAGCACCCCGGCGATCGCCTCGGGCAGCAGAAGGCTTAGCGGCGAGAAGCCAAACAGCTTGGCGCTTACTACTTGCACCCACAGCGCGAGAGGTGGCTTGTCGACGGTGACGAGCCCGCCGGGGTCAAACGATGCGAACAGGAAGTTGTGCAGCGAGCGCAGCATCGAGCGGTCGCCGGCGGAGTAGAAGATGTTGGCGTAGCCGTTCTGCGAGAGCCGGTGCGTATTGAGCGCGGCGGAGACAACGATGACGACGGGTAGGCCAATGTGGCGGACGAGCCGGCGCGGGTCGCTCACGCTGGCAGCGCCTGGAGAAGCTGCTCGAGGTCCCGCTCGTCGTTCCACGCACCGACGGACGCCCTAAGCCAGGGCCGATCGGGGATGTTGCGCACGATCACGCCGCGCTCGGCGAGCAGCGTGCGCTCGCCCTCGGGGGCGGGGCTGTGGAAGGAGACGAGTGTGCTCGGTCCTCTGGGGGCTGGCTCACGGCCGCGCTCGGCCAGAAGCTCAGCCAGCCGTGCGGCAAGTGTGCGTGCGTGCTCGTGTACGGCTGCCCAGCCGAAGGACTCGAGCACGGTGATGGCGGCGAGCGCGCAGGCGACGGTCTCGGCGCTCTGGGAGAGCGTGTCAAAGCGCCGCGCGTCCTCGTGCAGTTGCGCGTGGAGCCCCTCATTCGGATCGGAGAGGTTGGCGTAGCCGCGTCTGGAGACGCTGATGCGCTCACGCAACTCGGGGTTGACCCAAAGCATTCCGGTGGAGTCGGGGCCGCAGAGCCACTTCTGTCCGGCGCCGGAGTAGGCGTCGCAGCCGAGCGCGTGCACGTCGACGGGCACGGCGCCGACCCCCTGGGCGCCGTCGAGCAGCACGGGCACATCCACCTGGGCAAGCTCGGCGGGGGCGAGCGAGCCGCTGACCCAGCCGACGTGGGAACAGGCGACGAGACGTGTGCGTGGGCCGACGGCGTTTGCGATCTCGGCGAGCGGCACTTCGCGCACGTCCACGCCACGAAGCGCGCGAGCGGCGGATAGCGCGCCCAACAGCCCGGGGTGCTCCTCGTCGCTGGTGAGGATCTCATCGCCGCGGGCGAAGTCGAGGCCGCCGACGACCTGGTCCATGCCCTCGGTGGTGCAGGTTGTAAGGGCGACGTCCGCGGGGTCGGCTCCGAGGACTCGTGCATAGGCGGCGCGGAGCTCTACGCCCAGCTCGGAGCGGCGTTCGAAGTGGGCTGTGGAGCGCCCGTCGCTGAGCTCGCGGTGCAGCTCTCGCACGGAGGCTTGAACGGCGCGTGAGGGCAGCGGTCCGTCGGTGCCGGCGTTGAGGTACGCGACGGCGCCAAGAACGGGAAACTCCTCGCGCAACCCAGGCAGGCTCACAAACCGCGAGAATACCCGTATGTCCAGCGTCGCCGGCCAGCATCCGATGTGGGAGCCCTCGCCAGAGCAGCGCGAGAGCGTGGAGATGGCGCGGTTCATGGCGTGGGTGGGGGAGCGTCGCGGCCAGCCGTTGGCGGACTACGGGGAGCTGTGGCGCTGGTCGACGGAGCACCTGGAGGACTTCTGGGCGAGCGTGTGGGAGTTCTGCGTCGTACGTGCGTCGAAGCCATATGAGCGCGTGCTGGCCTCACACGAGATGCCGGGTACGCGCTGGTTCGAGGGCGCGGAGCTGAACTACGCGGAGAACCTGCTGGCGCGCGGCGAGGGGCGCGAGGGCGAGGTGGCGGTGCTGCATTGCTCGGAGCTGCGGGAGCTGAGTGAGATCACGTGGGGGGAGCTGACCGAGCAGGTGGCGGCGGTGGCTGGCGGCCTGCGCGCACTGGGGGTGGAGCGGGGCGACCGCGTGGTGGCATACATGCCGAACATCCCGGAGACGCTGATCGCGCTGCTGGCGGTGGCGAGCATCGGCGCGATCTGGTCGAGCGCGGCGCCGGAGTTCGGCGCGCGCAGCGTAATCGACCGCTTTGCGCAGATCGAGCCGAAGGTGCTGTTGACGGTGGACGGCTACCGCCACGGCGGCAAGGACTTCGACCGCAGGGGGGTGATGGAGCGGATCCTCGAGGAGATGCCCACGGTCGAGCACGTGGTGGCGCTCGATTACTTGACTGGTGAGGGTGTTGATGAGGCCGCCTTCGGCGGTGGGGGGGGTCGTAGTGTGCTCACGTGGGATGAGCTGATTGCCCGTGGCGCTGGCTCCGATCTAACCTTCGAGCAGGTGCCGTTCGATCACCCTCTGTGGGTGTTGTACTCGTCGGGTACGACGGGCCTACCGAAGGCGATCGTGCAGGGCCAGGGGGGCATCCTGATCGAGCAGCTGAAGAAGCGGATGCACCTGGATCTGGGCCACGGGGACCGGATGTTTTGGTTCACGACGACGGGCTGGATGATGTGGAACTTCCTTGTGGGATGCCTGCACTCAGAAGCGGCGATCGTGCTGTATGACGGCAGCCCGGCGCACCCGGATTTGAACGTGCTGTGGGACCTTGCGGAGCGCGCTGGAATCACATGCATGGGTGTGAGCCCCGGCCTGTTGGCGAGCTGTGAGAAGGCGGGTATCGAGCCGGGCCGCGACTTCGACCTTTCCGCGTTGCGTGCTATTGGCGCGACGGGCTCGCCGATGTCGCCGGAGAGCTTTCGCTGGGTGTATGAGCACGTGAAGAGCGACGTGTGGCTGTTCTCCACGAGCGGCGGCACGGACGTGTGCACGGCGTTCGTCGCCGGCTGTCCACTTCTCCCCGTCTATGAGGGTGAACTGCAGTGCCGCGCGCTGGGCTGCGCGGTGCAGGCGTGGGACGAGCACGGCAGAAGCGTGGATGACGAGGTGGGGGAGCTGGTGATCGTCGAGCCGATGCCGTCGATGCCGTTGTTCCTGTGGGGCGATGACGATGGCTCGCTCCTGCGGGAGAGCTATTTCTCGATGTACCCGGGGGTGTGGCGCCACGGCGATTGGATCCGCATCACGCCGCGGGGCGGGGCTGTGATCTACGGGCGCTCGGACTCGACGATCAACCGTCAGGGCGTGCGCATGGGCACGAGTGAGATCTACAGGGCGGCGAGCGCTGTGCCGGAGGTGCTGGACGCGCTGGTGGTGGACATCCCCAAGCCGGGAACTGACGACGAGTCACAGAGCGAGCTGTGGATGGCGATGTTCGTTGTGCTGCGCGAGGGGGTGACCTTGGACGAGGAGCTGGCGGCGCAGATAAAGCGGCGCATCCGCGAGGACTGCTCACCGCGTCACGTCCCCAACGAGATCCGCCAGATCGTTGAGGTGCCGCGCACGCTGTCGGGCAAGGTGCTGGAGGTGCCGGTGAAGCGGATCCTGATGGGTGTTCCGCCGGAGCAGGCGGCGAGCGTGGAGTCGCTGGCGAACCCGCGGTCGCTTGATTACTTCGTGGCGATGGCGGGGGAGACGGCAGCGCCGGCATGAGTGACTATCCACAGACGCTCGTATCGGTGAACCACATCGAGCCGGTTCCGCGGCGGGTTCGCGCGTTTTTGGGCGGGACGCTGGTGCTCGACACCACTCGTGCACTGTACGTGTGGGAGTGGCCCAACTATCCCCAGTACTACATCCCGCTCGCGGATGTGAACCGGGCGGTGCTCGTGGACGAGGAGCACCCTGAGCACTTGAGCCGCGGCACGGCCAGGCGACACGGCCTCAGGGTGGGCGAGACCGCTCGCCCGGGCGTCGCGCATGTCTACGGCGAGGATGCGCTGGAGGGGCTGGCGGGCACGGTGCGCTTCGAGTGGGCTGCGTTGGATTCGTGGTTCGAGGAGGACGAGGAGGCGTTCGTGCA
Organism: Solirubrobacteraceae bacterium; assembly: GCA_050015915.1. GTDB lineage: Bacteria > Actinomycetota > Thermoleophilia > Solirubrobacterales > Solirubrobacteraceae > Palsa-744. The sequence continues at coordinate 1,535 of JBEKAM010000157.1, read as the reverse complement.
CGCCCGCAACCCCTACGCGCGGGTCGATGCGCTGCGCTCGAGCAGGTCGGTCCGCGTGGAGCTGGAAGGCGTCGTCCTGGCGGAGTCCTCGTGCCCGGTGATGGTGTTCGAGACTGGCTTGCCGACGCGCTACTACCTCGATCGCACGTGCGTGAGTTTCGAGCATCTGCTCTCGAGCGGGACGGTCACGTCGTGTCCGTACAAGGGCACGACCAGCGGCTACTGGTCGGTGCGCATCGGCGAGGAGCTGTATCCGGATCTGGCGTGGGCTTATGACTTCCCGACCCGCGCGCTCTCACCGATCGCGGGACTGATCGCGTTTTACAACGAGAAGCTCGACCTGACGGTGGACGGCGTGCTGCTGGAGCGCCCAAAGACGCACTTCTCATAGCTCTCCAATGGTGGCCGGCGCTTACTCGCGGAAAGCGCGCACCTCGATCGGCAGCGTCGTCACGTGGGCGAGCTTGGCGGCCCACTCGAGCGCGGCGCTGCGATCGGCGGCGATGATGATCGTGAAGCCGCCGAGGTGCTCCTTGGCCTCGAGGAACGGGCCATCGGTGCTCACGATCTCACCACTGCGGTCGCGTATGACGGTGGCGCCCTGCGGCGAGTGCAGCCCGCCGGAGAACACCCACGCGCCCGCTGCCTTCATCTCCTCACGCAGCTCCTCGAGGTCGCGTCCGATCCGTTCGAGTTCTGCCGGGGCCGGCATTGGCGCCTCTGCTTGATAGACGCTCAGCAGGTACTGGCTCATCGTTTGCTCCTTCCGGTTACGCCCCGCCCAGTACGAGGTCTCACCCGGTTGACGAACGGGCACCGTGCGGATCGACAGTCCCTACAACCGCTGTGGCGCGAGCAAGCACCGCTGTGCTCTTGCAGCAGAGTTGCCGTTAAGCTGCTCGACGGCGCTGGCTGCTGCTCTGTGGGTTCGCTCGGACACGACTCGAACGCACGATCTTGCCGGCGTCATTGATAAGACGAACTTCGCCTCCACCCTCGCGCCGTACCACGTCGCGAGCTCGCGCAAGCGCGCGCTCCTTTGTGTCCACGTGCACCGAGGCACGCCGGTCGCCCTCTCGCAGAACGTCCCAGCCGCCCGATGCGTTTCTCTTGATATCTCGCTTACTTGCCATCAGATACTCCTGGTGATTGATTCGTCCCTCATCTTAGGGCTGCCTCCGGACGGCGGACGACGACGAAGGGCCAATGGAAACCGACGATCGGGGTTGGAGGCCATTTGGCCTTGGAACACTGAGAGATGGATGCCCCAGCGGATGCGTCGTAGCGTCGAAGAACCGTAGCTCGTCTGTCTCCAGGCGAGCGTAGATGTCAGCCTGCCGTTGGGCGAGGGCTCGCCGCGTGCCCGGGAGCAACGAAACAGCGACCGCGCGCCCGGGATGCTCGTTGAGCGCGTCGAGGAGATGATCGTCCTGTCCGCTGAGGCTGCTCCCGAACACGACGAGTGGCAGCTCGATGGCGCGGAGCTGCTGCAGCGAATGCGCCAGGTAGACATTGCCGTCGATTGCACGGAGCTT
>JBEKAM010000156.1:0-15970 GCA_050015915.1 Solirubrobacteraceae bacterium | reverse complement strand
CCGAAAAGCGTCATCTGATCTGCGAATTCGGCGCTCAGGGGCACAAACTCCGCAGACGGGGATGGCTCGGTCGCACGCCGCTCGGGCGGCTCTTCCCACTCGATCTCGGACTCCTCGCGACGGAGCACGTGACGCAGCTCCGTTTCCACCTGCGAGGCGTGGGTACGCAGTGTCTGCTCAGCGGGCAGGTACAGCCAGCTCGCCTCTGGCGCCCGGTTGGGCAGAGTACGCACAAAGCGGCCAACGATCTGGCGGAAGATCAGCGGCGTCTTTGCGGCCGTCGCATACACGCCTACCCGCAGCCTCGGGATGTCGACCCCCTCGGAGACCATGTTCACTGCCACGATCCACGGCTCGCGTGAGCTACGGAAGCTCTGCAGCTTGCGGGCAGCGTTCGCCTCGGTATGGAGCACCACCAGGGGCGCCTGGCCGGTCACCTCGCCGAGCAGCTTGGCGATTTGGCGAGCATGGGTGGAGTCGGCCGCTACCGCGAGGCCACCGGCATCGCCATGCCCTTCTGTGCGCAGCATCCGCAGCTTTGCGTTCGCCTCACGCAGGATCCGCGGCAGGCCGTCCGGCAGCTCTGTGGAGATCGCCGTGCGGTAGCGGCGGCTGGCCTCGCGTGCGGTCAGGACCGTCTCGAACGACGACTCGATCACATCGTCGCCGCTGCGCCACGACAGCGTCCCATCGAACGTCACGAATGCGACCGGACGACAGACGCGGTCGGCGACCGCTTCAGCGTAGGTATAGGAGACGTCGGGGACTGCCATGCCGTCGCTGTCGTAGTGCACGCCCGGTATCGGCGTTGCATCCGAGCGAAACGGGGTGCCCGACAGCAACAGCCACCGCGGCGCTGCGGCGAACGCCTGGCGAAAGCTCGTGCCCCAGGCGAGATCCTCGCCGAGGTGGTGGGCCTCATCGACGACCACAAGCGTGTCTGAGGAGACCTTCTTCGCCCAGCCGGCGGGGTCGCTGGCGACGCGGGCATACGTGACGGCTACGCCATGGAAGTCACGCGGCGGATTTGGTCCCTTGGCATCGGGCTGCAGCTGCACGCCGAGGATCGCCGCGGCGGCTGCCCACTGGCGCGTGAGCGGCGTAGTGGGGCAGAGCACCGCCACGCGCCCCACAACTCCTCTGGAGAGCAAGTCGCGCGCCAACTCAAGCGCAGGGCGCGTCTTGCCGGCTCCCGGCGCGGCCGAGATCAAAAAAGGGCCCTCGTGCCAGTCGTCAAGCTGGTCGAGCGCGCGGGTTTGCCACGCGCGGAGTGTTGTCGAGTGGCTGCGCGTCAAAGAGCCCGGCATCCTGCGGCACGGCACGGACGGAACCACTCAAGGCCGCATAGATACGCGAACCACCCGCGTGATCTCGCTCGCGAGCTCCGTCATCGACACACCCTCTGGAGGGCGCAGCACGAGTCGATGGGTCAGCGCCTCGATCGTGGTGACCGCCACGCGGGCCCTCAGGCGGGTATCGCCTACGCGCAGGTCCGGGTCGGCAGTCAGTGCCGAGGCTGTGAGCTCGACGAGCTGGTCTTCCAATGCCTCGAGCTCAGCACGAAGCGACCGCGGCAGCTGTGTCTCCTCGAAGAGCACGCGGTGAAGCGTCGGCGCAGTGCTGTGCAGCGAGACCATTGCCTCAACGATCCCCGGGAGCACCTCGTCGAAGCGTGCGCCCTCCCGCAAGGACAGGAGATGCGGTTGCAGTGCAGCGATGCCCTCCGCGAGGTGCTCGCGCACGAGCGCCACCAGGATCGCGTCCTTGTTGGGGAAGTACTGATACAGCGTGCCGATCGAGACGCCCGCGCGTGCGGCGATCCGATTTGTCGTGCCCGCGGCGTAGCCGCGGCGCTCGAAGACCTGAGCAGCCGCCTGCAGGATCGCCTCGACGCTATCCCGCGAACGCGACTGCTTGGGCAGCTTTCGCGGTATTAGGCGCTGGTCCTGAATGCGAGTAGACGACATGCGAGTAATTGCTCAGTATATGGCGCGTGTCGGCTCTGGCCCTCGCTCTGCTCGCCCTCTACGGGCTCCTCGCCTTTGGCGTACGCATGGCCGTTCAGCTGCGCCGGACGGGCTCGAGCGGCTTCAGCGCGTTGCGTGGTCTGTCGGGATCCCTCGAGCGGACTTGTGGGCTGTTGCTTGCGCTGGCAGCCGTGCTGTGCCTGGTCGGACCTGTGCTTCAGCTAACGGGAACGCTGCACTCCCTGCGCGAGCTCGACGGCGAGCTTGCCGATGTCCTCGGCACAACGCTCGCGGCACTGGGCATCGTGCTCACGGTGCTCGCCCAGTTTGCGATGGGCGACGCATGGCGGATCGGCGTCGACCCAAGCGAGCGCACCGCGCTAATCGCACACGGCCCGTTCTCCCTGGTGCGCAACCCGATCTACGCGGCGATGATCCCAGCGTTCGCGGGGATCGCGTTGCTAGCGGCGAATATCGTCACGGTTGCCGGTGCGATCCTGCTGCTGGTAGGCCTCGAGTTGCACACGCGACTGATCGAGGAGCCCTATCTGCTGGCAGTCCACGGCGAGCGCTACGCAAGCTACGCCGCCCGGGTCGGTCGCTTTCTCCCGGGGGTCGGTCGTCTGCGCAGTGGTCACGGCTAGCGCAGCCCGCCTACCCAGCTGTGTCGGCAGGCGCGCACTCATACAGCGCGCGTCTGATCGGGTCATCGTTCGGCGCTCCGGCGATCCGCCGACAGTGGCCGGTGATCCACAGGATCCGTGGGTCGGTGTTCGTGGGGGAGAGCGGGATCAAGAACGTACGTACGCGATCGGCGGCGACATCCGCCCGTAGCTGGACGAGCGTGGGGTAGGGCACACCGCCTTGGAAGCCGCCGATCGAGAGGATCTCCTGGCCGCTCGCCAGTGCATATGGTGCGGCGAGAAGCGAGCTGTAGGTGCCAAGTGCGAACTCAGCCGGGTACCCGCGGGACAGCTTGTTCAAGAAGGCTCGCTCTCGCTTGAAAGTACGCTGCGGTGATGGTTTGGCGGGGGATTGATACGGTGCGTCGAAGGGCCCCAGTTGCCGTACCACCACATACGCTGAGGCAACGGTTGGCAGCAACAGCGCGCACGCGACCATCGCGGGCAGCGTCGAAATGGTGCGTCGGCGTGCGACCGGGACTCTTTGACGGACGGCGAGCGCTGACCCGACAAGCGCAACACAAGCTGCCAGTGGGGATAGCCAGCCCGGTGCACCGCTGGTGCCAACCAGCAGGTAGATGCCGTAGACGATTGAGCTGAGCACCGAAGTGGCGACCCAGGCTCGGGTCCGTGGCTCGCGCCACCGCTTGGCCGCGAACGCGACACCGCAGCCACAGATGGCAGCAATCGCGGGTGCCAGCGCGGCGACGTAGTACGAGTTCAGATAGGCGCCCTCGGTAAACATCGCGAACAGCACCAGCATCCAAAGTCCCCACAGCACGATGCAAGCGCGCTCAGGAGCACGACGGTCAGCCCCGCGGTAGGCGATCAGCAGCCCCACCACGCAGATGAGGGTTGCTGGATACAGCCAGCCCACGTCGAGCGCGAACAGGCCGTGCAACATCCGGTGCAAGCCCGGGCCAATCTCCGCCGTATTGGAATTGAGTGTCCTGTCGTCCTGGACAAGCTTGCCGATGAACGCAGCGGCATGGACGGGTGAGCCGAGTTTGATCGGCCCCAGGCGCGTGATGCCGTTGTATTCGAACACCTGGCTGAACAGCGAGTCGTTGCGCGACCCGTCGACGTAGGGACGGCTGTGCTCTGGAACGAGCGACACGGCCGACATCCAGCTCAGCGACACCACCAGCGTGAGCGCTCCCGCAAGCGCAACATGTGTCAGGCGCCGGCGCAGCCGCCCGTCGGCAGCAAGCACGTATGCGACCGCCAGTGCCGGCAGGATCAGCCACGCCTGCAGCATCTTCGCTTGAAACGCAAGTCCTACCCAACAGCCCGCAAGCAGCAGCGAGCGCAGGCGGCCGGTGAGTAGCGCCTTCGATGTTGCGTCAGCTGCAAGCACGGTGAGCATGATCAGCAGCGAGTCCGAGACGTTGCCGCGGCCCAACGCGACGGTGATCGGGCTGAGCGCGAGCAGCAACGCGGCGGTGATGCCCGCCACTGTGCCCGCCAGACGCCGCACGGCCCGATACAGCACGAGGATCGTGATCACGCCCTCGATCACTTGCGGCAAAACGATTGCCCACACGTGAAAGCCGAACACCCGCAACGACAGCGCCTGCAGCCACAGCGCCCCCGGAAGCTTGTCAACGGTGATCGTGCCCGCGGGATCAAAAGCGCCGAAGAGGAAATCGTGCCAGCTCGTGGACATGCTGCGCGCCGCGGCCCCGTAGAAGGGCTCGAGGCTCGCGCTGTTGAACTGCCACGCGTATGCCAGCGCCGCCACGAGCGCTACCAGCAGCAGCGCCGGCCGTGCCCACCGCGGCTGATCGCTCGGAGATCGCCACACACGCGCCCAGTGCCCACCAGGGCCCGCTACGCCCGGCTCCGGGACCTGCTCCCCCATAGATTGTTGAGTGGTGGTGGCCACTTGCCATCTCCTCGGACCTTGGCTGCTGGTGCAGTCTCGCAGGGGGCGCTTCACTGGTCATCGTCGCTGTCCTCGCAGATCTTGAGCGAGCCCGGGCGTTAGGAAGATCCTGCCTAACTGGCCGCGAGGGCCTTGGTGCGCGACCACTCCCCAAGGAAGTTCGCAGCGTCGGCTACCTCGAGCGGTCGCGCAAACAGGAAGCCCTGGCCGCTGTCGCAGCGCTCGCCCTGCAACAGGCTCAGCTCGTGGGCCTGCTCGATGCCCTCTGCGAGCGTCTCGATCGAGAGTGCCTTGCCGAGCTGCACGAGCGTGCGGAGAATCGTCTCGCCCTCCTGATTGTGCGTCATCTGCGTGATAAACGAGCGATCGATCTTGAGCGCGTCCACGGCAAAGCGCTGGAGATGGGCCATCGAGGAGTAGCCGGTCCCGAAATCGTCTATTGCGATACGAACGCCCAGCTCCTTGACCGTCATTAGACGCGCGGCCGTCTGCTCGATGTCGCGCATCAGCGCGGTCTCGGTGATCTCAATTGTCAGCAAGTCTGCTTCCAGGCTCGTCTCCTGAAGTATTTGCTGCACATCGCCCACGAACTCATCGCTGTCCAGCTGTCGCGCCGAGACATTCACTGCGACGCCTACCGGGTGTCCGGCCTCACGCCAGCGAACAGCCTGAAGACAGGCCTCGCGTAGGACCCACCTGCCGATGTCGACGATCAAACCGGTCTCCTCGAGCAAAGGGATGAAGTCGTTCGGTTGCACGACATCCCGGGTCGGGCTGCGCCAGCGCAACAGCGCCTCCATGCCCGTGGGGCTCATGTCCGTGAGGTTGAACGTGGGCTGGTAGACGAGGAAGAACTCCTTGCGCTCGAGCGCAACCCGCAGATCCATCTCCAGTTCCATCCGCGTCTGCACGGCCGTCTGCATCCCCGATTCGAACAGCACGTAGCGGTGACGTCCGTCCCACTTGGCTTGATACATCGCGATGTCAGCGTCGCGCAGCAGTTCATCCGCAGATGCGCGATCGCCCGCGGCGACGCCGATGCTGGCCGTGACCTTCAGCGTGGCGTCACCCGTTCCCTCGAGCTTGAACGGCTGGTCGAGAGCTTCCAGCAGGCGTTCGGCGATCAGCTCCGGACCGGACTCGAAAGTGATCCCACTTGCTATCACCACGAACTCATCGCCGCCGAGCCGTCCAACCGCGTCGCTTTCGCGCACGACCGCTGTCAGTCGTGACGCGACCGCCCGCAGAAGCTCGTCACCCGCAGCATGTCCAAGTGTGTCGTTGATCGTCTTGAAGTTGTCCAGATCGATGAAAAGCGCAGCGATGGGGGTCTGCTCGCGGCGCGCTCGCAGAAGCAGTTGCGCTACGCGGTCCAGGATCAATGTTCGGTTCGGTAGTCCCGTCAACTCATCGTGGGTGGCGAGAAAGGCAAGCTCGCGCTGGCGACGAGTGAGCTCGTCGTCAGCGGTTTTCCGCGCCGCCTCGAAGGACTCGCACATCCGCACCAGCGTGACGTTGAGGCTGCGCTGCAGCATCGCTAGGCCCTCAGCCAGAACCTCTGGCGGGAGCCGCAGCTCTTCGGCGCACTCGAGTACCACCTCGCGGGCAGCATCAGCCCAGCGCAGGCAGCGCTTGGTGACCTCGTTCAACGGGGCTGCGCGTTGGGAGGCGAGCTGGCCAAAGATCTGCCATGCCTCCTTACCGACCTCGCGTGCGACGTCCGCTCCGTCGCCAGACATCCAGCGTGCGACCGCGACCGTGGAGACGGCACCGACGCGGGCGAAGCGCTCCTCCACCGCAGCCTCTAGCTGGCAGTCGGAGCTCCTCGTGCGTGCGAGCATCGCCTCGACGACGTCGTTTGTGCGCGCGTTCAGCGCCTGCCCGAGACGGCGCAGGTCGTCTGTGTCAGAAGTTGGATGAGCGTTCGGCATCAATTCAGCCAATCGGCATTCATTCATGAGCACTTAACCACTTGTCGGAGTTACCTAAAGACGTCTGCAATAGCCAAGGCTGGTGTGCCAGTCAGTTTGAAACAGGCTCTAAGAGCCGCGCGCACACAGCCTTCAGTCTGGGAGCGTTTTCATCGATCAGCGTGTCAGCGACCTTACGCAAGTTGGCGATGTTCTTCGGACTCGTGTCGTCGAGGCTGTCGCTGGCGCCGTTGAGCAGGGCTTGAAAGCGGAAGTGGTCTTTGTTGTACCCCAGCAGTTCGTCCAGCTGATAGTCAATCGCTGTGCTCGAGCCGTCCATCATCACGCCCAGCAGCGGTCGCGCCCATTGCACCAGACCCCAGTGCTTGGATTGCTTGAAGGAAATCGACTCCGTCAGGCGCCCGGTGCCGAGTGAGACGATCAGCACTTCTGCTTCTGGGTAATTGCGCCGTGCCTCCGCGTATGCGCACATGGCGGGATTGTTGGCGAACGTGCCACCGTCCACGAGCACATAGTCCCGCGGTGTTGTGCCCGGCGGCGTCGCCGTGACGTCCTCCGGTTTGAAGTATGTCGGTGCGGCCGATGTCGCACGTCCAACCACTCGCATCAGATAGTCAGCAAACGCCAGCTGGGGGGTTGGTGAGCTCGTCTGCCCGGGCGCGGCGTCGCGAAGGTCCGGCGCGGCGCGTGGGCTGGGCTGGAAGCTCTTGAAGAAGAACGGCTCGTGCTGCTGAATGTCATAGGAGGTGATCAGCACTTTGGTTAGTGCCTGCGAAAGCATCGCGTCGCCGAGGTACTCCCGCAGGACATCTTCCAAACCATCAGCCTTGTACTTCTCCCTCACCAGTCCGTCAAGTGTCTCGATCGTGCGCAGCAGCGAATGCTTGAATATCTGCGGTCCGTCGTTGGTATAGATGTCGACGAGCTGCTCTGCGCTCCAGCGTGGGCGTCGTTTGCCGTCAGGCTGCTCTTCGCCGGGCGCGGTGACGCCTAGCGTGATGATGCCTCCGGTCGAGGTCCCCGCGATCAGGTCGAACAGCTCACATGCCGGACGCCCGGTCTGACGCTCGATCTCCGCGAGCACCATCGCAGGAATGATGCCGCGGATGCCCCCGCCGTCGATTGAGAGAATCTTGATCAGCTGCGGCGCTGGCATCGAACAGACCATACGGTGCGCTGAACTCGCGCACAAGGTAGGCCTATTCGGCTAACGAGCGTATCCAGTTATCGAACTGTCACGAGCTACTGCATCCTCGGCGAGCGCCGCACAGCGGGCGCCGGATCAGTCCAGTCCGAGCAACCCCGGCAATTCTTTGAGCGAGCGGAAGATCTCAGCGCCGGCATCCCGCAACGCGGTCTCATCGCTGTCTGCGGCGTAACCGAAGACGCGCATGCCGGCAGAGACCGCTGCAGTAACCCCGGAATGCGTGTCCTCGATCACCACGCAAGCGGCGGGATCGACTCCCATAACGCTCGCAGCGTGCAAGAACAGGTCCGGGTGCGGCTTGCCGCGAGGAACGGAATGTGCCGAGAACAAAGCGGTATCCGGGAAGAGCGCTCGCAGGCCGGTCAAACCCAGCGACAGCCGCGTCTTCTCGAGCTTGCCCTGGGAAGCAACGCATACCTTCAGGCCAGCATTGGTGACCCGCGCGATCACCTCGCTTGCGCCTGGCACAGAGCGCAACTCGCGCCCAAAGACCGCGCTGCGGTCGCGCTCGTAGCGAGCGACCCATCCGTCCGGCAGCGGACGACCAAGCCGCGCCTCGGCGTCGTCCACGATCTCACCGAGTAGCAGCCCCTGGTAGTCCCGGCGAGCTTGCTCGAGCGTCATCGGCAGTCCCTGCTCGCGCAGCATACGTGCGAGCACATCGTTGGAGATCGTCTCGCTGTCGACGAGTACGCCGTCGCAGTCGAAGATGACCATGTGCAAGTCGTTCACTGGTAGGGAGCGAGCCTAGCTTGTATCAATGCTCGGCGTGCGCTGGAGCGAGTGCTCCGACGTTCGCCGTTTCGCTACGTGGATCCGAGGTGCGGCAGACCAATGTGCTCAGCGCATCCACCACCCGCGGGTCGAACTGAGTGCCCGCGTGCTTGGCCAGCTCGCTAAGCGCAGCGGAGACAGGCATCGCTTTGCGGTACGGCCGCGTGGTAGTCATCGCGTTGAACGCATCACAGCAGCAGATGATCCGTGCCTCGAGCGCGATGTCCTCGCCGCGTAGGCCGTCGGGATAGCCGCCGCCGTCCCAGCGCTCGTGATGCGAGCGCACGATCCGGCCGACCTTGCCCATGAACCCGCCAACACGCTCGAGCATCCGCTGGCCCTCGACGGTGTGGGTCTTGATGATCTCCCACTCGTGCGGGTCGAGCTTGCCAGGCTTGTTGACGATCGCCTTCGGCACAGCGATCTTGCCGATGTCGTGCAGCAGCGCCCCAAACTCGACTGTGCGCTGTTCCTCTGCCCCCAGTCCCAGCTCGCGAGCGACGTCCAGTGCCAGGTGCACCACGTCCTTGCAGTGCTCGCCTGTGTAGGTGTCATCGCCGCGATAAGCGTCGTTGAGCTCGATCAGCTGGTCGAGCCGGGCCCGACGCTCTTTGGAGAACCACCGCAGCACACCAAACAGCGGCGCGATTAACACGACAGCCCATGGATGTCTGATCGCGGCGATCGCCACGACCAGGCCCAGTGGCGCGAGCGTCAGATCGATCAGATAAACCTGACGCAGCTCCGCGGTGAGCTGACTAAACGTCAAGCCACCACGCAGTCGTTCCCACGCGGCGCTTGAGCCGATGTCACACGCACCCTGGGCCAGCAGCGCGATGATCAGCACCCCCCAATGCCCATCAGGGCTGCGGTCATGCGCGAGTACCAGCACCAGCGACGGTCCCAGTGCGAACCAGCTGTTGCCGGGTACGGTCAACAGGCGACTGATAGCCACGTGGCCACGGAGGATCGACGGGACGAGCGCGAGCGCGAGCCCACAGGCCACGAGCAAAGGCACGATCGGGGCGGGGACGGCAAAGAGCATCGGCACGAACACAGCCTGTGTCGGCACGGTGAAACCAGCGCCGATCTCGAACCGGACCTCGCTGGCGGCGGCGATGCCAACCACATACAACGCAGCGACGGACAGCGAGAGCTTGTGCTGTTGGACGCCGAGCAGCGCCACCGCGAGCGCAGCCAACAGGAAGCTGCCGCCGACGATCAGCGCCGCGCGACGCTCCGAGTCGAGCATCCGCTGCACGCGGCCGGCAAAGGAAGCGCGCAGCAGCTCGGATTCGGTGAAGGAATGCGCGGACATGATCTCTAGCTCTGCATATCGTCACAACTCGCCCCGGGGCCAAACGGAATCGACAAATAACCCTCTTCACTGGGCCCAAATCCCGATCATTGGGACGAAATGTGTTTATTGGTCGCTCTAACTAGAACAAGCGTCCGCATGTATTTGCAAAACCGACGCCGTGCTGCATGCTGCGTTCCCGCTGTAATAACCACGGACTGAAAAGGGCAAACCCGCCGCGAGGTGGGGACGCAAAGCCAGAGGTCTCGTCCGCGAGACGGCTCAGCCACCAGCCTATGCAAGGAGGCTCGTGTTGCCCATGCCGTCACTTTCTCGTCCTTCCCCCCACGGGCAGCGCAGGGCCTCGATCGGTCTCGCCGGCGTGCTCGCGAGCCTCGTTGTAGCTCTCTCTTCGTCTGCGCCCGCGCAGGCAGCGCTCGTGAGCACCAGCGTCTGCAATGAATCCGCGCTTTCGCAGCCGTTCCTCAGATGGGGCGACTCCAGCAGCTATGAGCTCGTTCCCGGCGGCGATTTCGAGGGCTCGCTCGAAGGCTGGAGCCTGAGCGCGGGTGCGCAGCGTGCCGCTGGCAGCGAGCCCTACGGCGCCACTGGCTCGGTAGGCTCTTACTCGCTGAGCCTCCCCGCTGGTGCCTCTGCGCAATCGCCGTTTACCTGCGTCGATGCCGCCTACCCGACGTTCCGCTTCTTCGCACACAACGACACGCTTCTGGCGAGCGTCGTTGTCCAGGTTGTTTACCAAACACCGCTCGGAACCGTCGCTTTGCCGCTGGGCGCGGTCGCCCTCAGTGACAAATGGCAACCCACGCTGCCGATGCTCACCGGCTCAGTCGCCACGGGCCTGCTATCTGGCGGCACGGCAGAGGTCGCGCTTCGTTTCACCGCGCTCGCGGGTAGCTCGCAGATCGATGACGTGTTCATCGATCCGCACATGCACTAGATGGCTGATTTCTAGCGGGCACCAAAGCGACGCTGGCGCGCTCCGAACTCGGCGAGCGCCGCTTCCAGATGCTCGCGTTTGAAGTTGGGCCACAGCTCATCGCTGAACACCAGCTCAGAGTACGCCGACTGCCACAGCAGAAAATTCGATAGTCGTCGCTCACCGCCGGTGCGGATGATCAGGTCGGGGTCGTGCATGTCCGGCGCGTACAGGCGACTGCGCAAATCCCGCTCGGTATCTCCGCTGAACTCCTTGGCGGCGTCCAGGATCTCGGCACGCCCACCGTAGTTGACCGCGAGGAACAGTGTGATCAGTTCGTTGTTTGCCGTCATGGCTTCGGCCCTGCTCATCGCCTCCGACAGCTCACGCTTGACTCCGACGCGACGGCCGATAAAGCGGATGCGGACATTGTGACGACCCAGTTCTGGCGTCTCCCTCGCGATCCGTTCGACGAGGATCGAGATCAGCCCATGGACCTCATCCGGTGGTCGCAACCAGTTCTCGGTTGAGAAGGAGTAGACCGTCAGCTGCTCGATGCCCAGCTCCACCGCGTCCCGCAGCCGTGCCTTGAGCGTGTCCGCGCCGGCATCGTGGCCGGCCCTAATCGGCAGTTGGCGCGAGCGCGCCCAGCGACCGTTGCCGTCGATGATGATCGCCACATACCGGGCGCATGTCCCATGCGGGCTTCCCCGTAGTGTCTGTTGGCTCATAGCGCCCGCCGGAGACCAGTGGCGGACATCGTGCCCCAGCGAGCTCGCAGGTGCTTGGCGGCGCGCCACGTGCGCATCATCGCCAAGGTCGGCCCGAACAGTGGCTGCGACTGCCGGGCCAGATGCACGGTCACCGCGCGCGCGAATGCCGTGTTGGCCCCCGGAGCGGAGAGGTAGTAGGCAAGCACGCCGACGAGCGTCATCACATGGTGGGCGCCGTGGCGAGCGTTGCGGGAGCGAGCGATGACGTCATCGACCACGCTGGCGAGATGTCTTGTCAGCACAACGCTGCTCTCATAGTGCCGGACATATCCGGCTCTACCGTCGGCAGTGTCGGCGTCGTAGTCGATGAGGCTGTCGAGGACGGTCGGGAGCACGGAGATCGACAGATAGATCTCGTCGAGCTCCAGAGCCTGATCACGGGTGGTGCGGGGGTCGCTTGCGGCGGCGATGAGCGCGTGCAACGACAACACCGAGCATGCGGCGCCGGCCAGGTACTCACGCCACTGAAGCGAGCTGCCGGCGGCTTGCTCCCGTGCCCACCGCTCGAGAAGCTCTGGGGTCTGCGAATCCTCGGCCGCGTGGATATGCAACTGCGCGGCCGCGCCACGTGCGGCGCCCGTCTGAAGAAGGTCGGCGAGCACGGCAAATGCCGGAAGCCCGGCGAGAGCCTCTCTGACCGTGGCGACGAGTGCATCGAGATAGCGGTCCTCGCTGCGAGAATGATGGCGGTAATAGCGTCCGCTGCTCGGCAGTGACGGAGTCAGCGCGTCAGTGAAAGCAGTGAACAGGCATGCGCCGTCTTCCGATGCATGGCGCGATGGCGACTCCGTCAGGCCATCCAGGTAGTCATAGATGATCTCCGTGGCGACAATCGCTTCGACGGTGCGTCGGCGGTGCCTGCGCGGCGCGAGCGTGGCGAGCATGGCGGCTGCCTCCGCGTTGAAGCCCTCATCATCCAGCTTCGAGAGGGCCGTCGTGCGCAGGATCGGATCGTCGACGGTTTCCGCGCATTGGCGCCAGCATTGCAACTGCCGACGTGCCAGCGGGGCTATCGTGCACCAGTAGCGCACGTTGACCAGCGCAAGCGCCATCCCGGCGCGGACCGCGAGTCGGCGACCGAGCACCGTGGATCGCGGCTCCTCGGCACTCAGCTCACCCTGAACGCTGCGCCGGCGCCGTTGGAGGGACACTCCGAAGGTCGCGTCCCTACTCATCGAGAGCAAGCGTGGGGGAGACTCTCGAGGCCGCCCAGCCGGGGATCGACACGACAATCAGGGCGACCGCGATCACCAGCACTAGAATCTCCAGTGGGCGCAGGCTCGCTGTGACATTCGCAACGGGAAATCCGGTGACATCTTTCAGGTAGCCGTCGATGATGGCCTGCCCATAGACCCCGGCAGCCGCACCGGTTACGCAGCCGGCGCACAGCATCAGCGTCGCTTCGGTCAGCAGAACTCGGCGCAGCCGCGGGGGACGCACGCCGGCCAGGCGCAGCCCGGCCAGGGACGGGCGACGCTGCCACATGCTCGACCCCAGAGCCGCGGCCATGGCCATGATCGCCGCCGCTATCAGCACCGCCGAGATCTCTCCGAGTCGACTGAGCCCTTCTCTCGTCAAGGTGTCGATCCGCGCTTCACGAGTGCTCGCCGTGGAGACTTCCAGGCCGCTGTCGCCACCAAGGACGGCTGTGATCCGCGACCGCAGACGATCAGTGTCCGTGCCGGGGGTGAGTTGCACTCCGAGCGCCGTGGGCATAGTCGTGTTCCACAGGTGGCTGTAGTCGCCGGCGCCGATGAATATCACCCCCGGGCTCCATGCGAGGTTGGTGGTGGTCGCCGCCAGCTTGAACGGGACGTCACCGGCTGGAGTCGGTAGCGTGATCAGGCCACCGAGCTTTGCGTGATCTTCTTCGGCGATCTGGTTGGAGACTACGACCCAGCCACCTTCACCAAGACGCCTGACGGCGATGGCGGGGTTGCCGTCGACGATCTGAGTGCTGATCACGTTGCGCTCCGTGCCAGCTGGGCGCGCGATCACCCACACTCGTCTGTTGCCCAGTTCCAGAAAGCCGCCCTGAAATGTGTTGACGCGTTCCACCCCGGGTATCTGGGCGATGCGTTGGGCGTAATGATCATCGTTGAATGGCACCGTTGCCTGATTGTCGCCCGGGTTACCCACCCACAGATCCGCGTCGGCGGCGTAGCTGTGCGCGAAGCCGCTGATCCCCCGAAGCAGGTCCTCACGCGAGCCGCCCAGAGCGATGCCACCGAAGATGGCAACAGCGCCCGTCGCCGCCAGCGCAAGCGAGCGCAGCGTCGCGGCTCGTAGAGAAGTCAGCGCCACCTGCAGAATTGTCAGTCTCTGGTAGCGCTCGGTAACGGTCGCACCCACGCGCAGCACCGCCGAGAAAGCAAGCGGGAC
The DNA here is from genome assembly GCA_050015915.1 of Solirubrobacteraceae bacterium. Taxonomy (GTDB): domain Bacteria; phylum Actinomycetota; class Thermoleophilia; order Solirubrobacterales; family Solirubrobacteraceae; genus Palsa-744. The sequence continues at coordinate 2,134 of JBEKAM010000156.1, read as the reverse complement.
CGCGAGCATCGTCGCCAACGCAAGCACTCCGCTCGCGACGAACGCGAGCGAAGCCCGAATCTGGAACAGGGCGGTTGCCAGCGCCAGCAGGCCGGCGGCGGCCGCTGCAAGTCGCAACTTACCGGCACGGCTGAGCGCGTTGCCAGGTGCCCCATCTTCGAAGTACACGGCATCCAGTGCCTGGCCGCCGCGCAGGTCGAGCAGCGGTACAGCGGACGCGAGGAAAGTGGCCAACAATCCCGCGCATAGCGACAGGAGCAGCGGCTCGATGCCCACAACCGTGTTCGTGCCTATCGTGAATGCCTCAACCAGGTAGCCCGAGGATTGGTGAAAGGCTCCGAGCGCCAGCGCGTATCCCCCCAGAAGTCCCAAGAGCGACGCCGCGATCCCCAAGCAGAGCGCTTGGAAGACCACAATCTGCACTATTGCCGCGCGCTTGGTGCCGATCAGACGGAGGTCAGCGATCGCTGCTCGTCGCTCCGGGACGGTGAGCAGCATCGCGTTGAACGCGAATAGGAACCCCAGCAGGGCGCTGATCGCCGCGAAGAAGTCACTTGCCTGATTGCTGGGGCGCAGTGCCTGGTGCAGCAGCGCTACGTCCGCGTCGGCCGGGGCGACCGTGAGATCACCGCCCGCGAGCTTTCCCAGCGCGGCGCTCACCGCCGTCGCACGGCCCCGCTTCGTCCTCACCAGGATGCGCGTAAGCCGTCCGTTGAGACCGGCGAGGCTCTGCAGGCGTTTGAGCGGCATGACGGCGACGTGTGCCTGTGATAGTGCCCCGGCGGCTTCGGGTCCGAGTATCGCCGCAACCCGCAGGCGGCTCCTGACACCGCGTAGCTCGAGGGTGACTTCGGCCTCCGCTGCGCTCGCCGGCGTCAAGCCGAGTTCTTCGGCAGTCGTCTTGCTGAGCCCGATCCCGCCCGGTGCGAAGGCTGCGAGGGGGAGCGTCCGGTCCAGCCCGTTCAAACGGGCGAGGCTGGCATCCGTACCGGCGAGATCGAGCGTGATGCGGTGGCCGCTTGGGCCGATGATCGTCGCGCTCTGTTCGAGTACCGGTGCTGCCTGCGCGACACCGGCTAGGGATTCGACGCGCGCGAGTAGGCGCTGATCCAGCCCATCTGCGTCGCGTGCGCGCAGTTGCAGGTTTGCCGGTCCGATCACAGCATGCACGATCTGAGTGCCCGAGCCCTCGATGCTGCCGTTGGCGATCATCGAGGCTGAGACGAGCGCGACCGCGATCGCGACGCCGACGCCGGCGAACATCTCCTGAGCCCTGTGGACGCGCAGTCGCCTGCGGTACAAATAGATCAGCGCGTAGGGTCCGACTAGGCCCCTCGCCTCGAGCGGCTTAAAGCGCGCCAGAGGGCTCACCTTGTGTAGTCGAGGCATTCCGGTCGGGGCCCTGCGGCGCCAGCTCTCGCACCTCGGAGACCTCGCCGTCGTGGTCACTGTCGTGGAGCTTGCCGTCGCGCAGTGTGCAGCGGCGGTCGGCTCGTGCCGCGGCCTCTGAGTCGTGTGTGGCGATCACCACCGCGGCGCCGCGCTCATGCGCGATCGCGTGCAACATCTCGACGATCTGCTCAGAGCGCGCGCTGTCCAGGTTGCCGGTCGGCTCGTCGGCGAGGATTAGCCGGGGTTCGCCGGCGAGCGCCCGGGCGATCGCCACGCGTTGGCGCTCACCGCCGGACAGCTCGCCAGGCGTGCGCCCAAAGCAATCCCCGAGGCCAACACGATGCAGCCACGGACTCGCACGGGCCTGCGCCGTGCGCATGCCTACGCCGCCCAGTAGAAGCTTGATCGCAGCGTTCTCGATGGCCGAGACGCGTGGCATCAGATGGCAGTTCTGGTAGATGAAGCCAACCTCTCTGAGCAAGTAGTCAGCTACCTGGTTTTCCGACAGCGACGATAGATCGCGGCCGTCGTAGTGGACCGTGCCTCGCTCTGGCCGTAGGAGCCCAGCGATCAGCAACAGCAGCGTCGTCTTACCGGAGCCGCTTGGGCCCAGCAGGGCGATCATTTCTCCGGGATCGACGCGCAGGCTCACGCCATCGACGGCGCGTACCTCCTCGCCCGCCCCTCGGTAGTGCTTGACCACTCCATCGAGCTCGAGCATGGGCAGGTCGAACTGAGACTG
>JBEKAM010000155.1:0-9058 GCA_050015915.1 Solirubrobacteraceae bacterium | reverse complement strand
GCACGCCAGTAGAGGACACCGCAACACTGAGTGGCGAAAAAGCATCGAGCGCTACCGGGACGGTTGCGTATTCCGTTTACGCAAATAGCGAATGCACAGAACTCGTTGCTACTGCCGGTGAAGTAAACGTAACCAGCGGCGTTGTACCGTCGTCCGTCGAAAAGCGATTGCCTACGGGTACCTACTACTGGCAAGCCGTCTACTCTGGAGGTGGCGTCAATAAGCACGCTGCCAGCACATGCGGCAAAGAGATCCTGGTCGTCACCGCGAGCACGCTGACGACATCACTAACCGGGGAAGGCAACTCGGGACTTGAACTAGAAGTTCAGGAAAAAGCCCCCATGACGGACGCCGCCACAATACACGGGCCACACGCAAAAGAAGCGACCGGCACCGTGAAATACGCCGTGTATTCCGACAAGAAGTGCACAAAACTGTATACGAACGCCGGCGAAGTAACCGTGAGCGGCGAAAAAGTCCCGTCCTCGAGCGAAGAGACCTTGCCGATTGGCGTCTACTATTGGCAGGCGTCTTACTCGGGCGACTCACAAAACCCGAAAGCGACAAGCACGTGTGGCGCTGAGGTCGCGGCGATCAAGCCTGCTAACAGTAAGTACGCAGCGCTTGGCGATTCGTACTCCAGCGGAGAGGGAACCAAAACGGCCACAAATACCTACTACGCCAAGACGAGCGTCGCCGAAAACGAATGCCATCGGAGCCCGACCGCATATCCCGTACGCGTCGCGGAAGCGCTTTACCCCGGCGAACCCGTGGGCAAAGAATCAGAAGTCTTTAAGCAGAAGCCACCGAAGCTCATTTTCAGGGCGTGTTCGGGGGCGGTCACCGAAAACCTCTGGGACAAAGCTGGGGCTGTTGGCGGCCAATATAACGAGTGGATCGAAGGTGCCCCAGGCAAGTGGCTGAAAAAACCTTCGCAAGACCTCTGGCTTCAGGAACCCGGCGGGGAACCGCCAACCAAACCGATAACCCCGAACAAAGCGATCACTTGGATCACCGCTACGATGGGGGGCAATGATGCGGGGTTCGCGACCATAGGACGGAATTGTGTGCAAACCACTCCGGATATATCCAACTATACACAAGCCCGTTGTAAAGAAGTGATCAAAGAATGGGCGACTGGTAAAGCCGGCGGACCGAACACACTAAGGCCTCCCTTGCAAGAAGGAATCCCTTCGCTTGCTACAAAGATTCCAATTGTGCTGGAGAACATGCACGAATCGGCGCCTAACGCGCGAATTCGAGTGCTTCTGTATCCGCAGCCTATCGACACCCAGAAGAACGGCGACTACAACCTTGGGGAATCGACAATTCTCCGGAGCAAAATCAAATTCACGATGCAAAAAGCCGTTGCGGTCGAATTGAACGCCTTTGTAACCAAGCTCAACGACAAGATCGAAGAAACTGTGGATGATTGGGCTGAAGAAGAAAATGTCGATGCGGAACCCATTGTTGGTACAGCCGGAGCGCTGACGAGGCATCAAATAGGAGATACCGCCCCTTGGATCAATTCTCTCGTATTCGCATCAAACGGCGTCCCAAACGTCGAAAGCTTCCACCCAAAGTGCGAAGGGCAGATAGCCTTTGCGCAGCGTGTTTTGAAAAATATGAAAGTAATAGAACCCAAAGGCGGCTGGGAAGCCTGCGAAGGACCCTCATGGTATTTCGAAGGTAGCCGGCTAGGCAAAGGCGAAGAAAAGGCAGTGACACTGAGCAAGAAAGGTGGGAACATAAAAATTCGCTCCACCACGGGCGCCGTGAAACTCGAATGCACTGGCGCATCCGGCAGCGGCGACATCATTGGCAGTGAACTTGGGAAAACCGGTATGGACAAACACAAACTGGAACTGACCGGTTGTACCGATGTCGCCGAAAAAGAATGCGAAATAATCAGCCTTGTCAATAAAGAAAAAGAAGCCAAGCCAGCGGGACAAATAGGTCCCGTGAGCATCGGCACAGAACTGGAGTTTCTCGGCAACACCAATGATCGCGAAACATCTGGCGATCTGACTCTTCCTCTCGAAGAAAACACGGCAGCGAAGTTTGGGGCAGGTGCGCCGGAAAAAGTGTTCGTGGTGATTGAACTGAAAGAAAAAGCAGGCGCAGCCGAAGAATGCAAAGAAAGAGGCAAGCGGTTTAGCCTTCTCGCGGCTGCCGCTGGAGGCCCAGCCGCAGAACTCATGATCGCAGGAAAAGACGCGAAGAGTAAAGAACAGGCCGAATCAATCGAATTGCGGTTTCCAGCGACACCGTACACTAATGTGGAAAAGTGGACTGGCTTTGCGTATAAAGTGGAACCGATTGAATTCCAGTGGATCAACGAAGCTAAAGTGCCGCAACGATTGGAACTGGAAGGTACGCTTGTGATGACCATTGCCGGCAAGAAATTTGGGTGGATCGCCGGCTAGCACGCTTCTGCGTGTCAGCCTCTCGCGTTCACCCTGCCCTCTCGCAGCGACACTGTGCGGTGAGCCCCCCATGAATCGACGAGCCACTTCGGGAACGCCGCACCAGGACCAGCGGCCACGCCCCCGCGACCGCTGGTGTGAACCCTCAGGCGCCTGCGACCGCGAGGTGCTCGTCGCTGTAGCTCTCGCCGCGCTCGGCCTTCTCGACGAGCGACGCCGGCGGCTCGAAGCGCTCGCCGTACTTCTCTGCGAGCTCGCGCGCACGGGCCACAAATCCCGCCACGCCGCCGTCGTATCCGTTGATGTACTGCAGCACGCCGCCACTCCAGCCGGGGAAGCCGATGCCGAGGATCGAGCCGATGTTCGCGTCGGCGACCGACTCGATCACGCCCTCGTCCAGGCACTTGACGGACTCGAGCGCCTCGGCGAACAGCATCCGCTCCTCGAGGTCCTTCAGCGAGATCGAGGCCGGGTCGTCGGTCGGCGGGAAGGCGTCCTTCAGGCCCTTCCACAGCCCCGTGCGCTTGCCGTCCTCGTATTCGTAGAAGCCGGCGCCGCGCAGCCTGCCCGGCCGTCCCGCCTCGAGCATCTGATCGACCACGGCGAAAGCCGGGTGGGGCGTGAACGTGGCGCCCTCGGCCTCCACGGCGTCTTTGTACGCCTTGCGGATCTTCGCCGAGAGTTCCATGTTCAACTCGTCCGTGAGCTGCAGCACCGGCGCCGGGTAGCCCGCCTGGCCTGAGGCCTGCTCGATCGACGGCGCGGGGATGCCCTCCAGCAGCATGCCCACGCCCTCGTTGATGAACGTGCCGATCACGCGGCTGGTGAAGAAGCCGCGGCTGTCGTTGACGACGATCGGCGTCTTCTTGATCTGCTTGGCGAGATCCAGCGCGCGATACACCGTCTCATCGTTGGTGCGCTCGCCCTTGATGATCTCAAGCAGCGGCATCTTGTCGACCGGGCTGAAGAAGTGCAGGCCGATGAATTCCTCCGGACGGCTGACGCCCTCCGCGAGCTCGGTGATCGGCAGCGTCGAGGTGTTGGAGCCCAGCAACGCGTCCGGCGCCAGATGCGGCTCGATCTCCGCGAACGCCTGCGCCTTGACCGCCGGGTCCTCGAACACGGCCTCGATCACGAGGTCCGCGCCCGCCGCGGCTGCCGGGTCGGTCGTCGGCGTGATCCGCGCGAGCAGCTCATCTACCTTCTCCTGCGTGGAGCGACCGCGCGAGACGGCCTTCTCGACGAGCGTCTGCGAGTAGGCCTTACCGCGCTCGGCTGCCTCTTGCGAGACGTCCTTCAGCACCACCTCGATGCCCGCTTTCGCGCACACGTAGGAGATCGCCGCGCCCATCATGCCCGCACCAAGCACGACGGCCTTTTTGGCCGTGTAAGGCTCAATGCCCTCCGGACGGCCACGGTCGCCGTTGACCTGCTGCAGGTCGAAGAAGAACGCCTGGATCATGTTCTTTGAGACCTGCCCGACGAGCAGGTCGACGAAGTAGCGTCCCTCGATCTCGATTGCCGTGTCGAAGTCCACCTGCGCACCCTCGACCGCCGCCGCCATGATGTGGTGCGGAGCGGGGTAGTTGGCACCCTTCAGCTGCTTACGCAGGTTCGCCGGGAACGCCGGCAGGTTCTGCGCGAGCTTCGGGTTCGACGGGGTGCCGCCGGGGATCTTGTAGCCCTTGACATCCCACGGCTGCACGACCTCCTCCCCGCCCTTGGATGCGATCCACGCCTTCGCCGCGGGGATGAGATCCTCGCGGGTGGGGACGATCTCATCGAGGATGCCGACCTCTTTTGCCTTGGCCGGGCGCAGACGCTGGCCCTGCATCAACAGCTGCATCAGCGCGTCGACGATGCCGATCATGCGCACCGTGCGCACGACGCCGCCAGCGCCGGGGAGCAGGCCGAGCTGGACCTCGGGGAAGCCCATCTGCACCTTCGGGTCATCGACCGCAATGCGGTGGTGAGTCGCTAGGGCGATCTCGAGGCCGCCACCGAGCGCGGCGCCGTTGATCGCGGCGACGACCGGCTTGCCGAGCGTCTCCAGCCGGCGCAACTGCGCCTTGCCCGCGCGCACCATCTCAGCGAGCTCGGGGGCGTTCTCGGGGGTTGCCTGCTTGAGGTCGTTGAGGTCACCCCCGGCGAAGAATGTCTTCTTGGCGGAGGTGATGACCACACCGGTGATCTCGTCCTTCTCGGCCTCGAGACGCTCGACTGTCGCGGCCATCGATTCGGCATAGGCCGCATTCATCGTGTTGGCCGACTGGTTGGGGTCGTCGAGCGTGAGGATGACGATGCCGTCCTCGCCTTTGTCCCACCGGATTGTTGTGCTCTCTGCCATGACTAGATCGCCTCCACGACTGTCGCGATTCCCATGCCGCCGCCGACGCAAAGCGTCGCGAGGCCGTACCTGCCACCCGTGCGATGCAGCTCATCCACGAGCGTGCCCAGGATCATGCCGCCGGTAGCACCGAGCGGGTGACCCATCGCGATCGCGCCGCCGTTGACGTTGACTTTCTCCATATCCAGGCCCATATCCCGGACGAAGCGCAGCACGACCGCGGCAAACGCCTCGTTGATCTCCACGAGGTCGAGCTGATCGACGGTGATGCCCGCCTTCGCCAGCGCCTTGCGGCTCGCCGGCGCGGGACCGGTGAGCATGATCGTCGGGTCCGCGCCCGAGACGGCCGTGGCGAGGATCCGCGCCTTGGGCGTGAGGCCGAGATCCCTGCCCGTCTGCTCGTTGCCGATCGTAAGCAGCGAGGCGCCGTCGACAATTCCGGAGGAGTTGCCGGGCGTGTGGACGTGGTCGATCTTCTCGATCCAGTGGTACTTCTGTAGCGCCACCGAGTCAAAGCCGCCCATCTCGCCCATCGCCGCGAACGATGGCTTCAGACCGCCAAGCGTTTCGACGGTCGTGCCCGGGCGGATGAACTCCTCACGGTCGAGCACCACATTCTCGTTGAGGTCCTTGACAGGGATCACCGAGCCGGCGAAGCGACCCTCCGCCTCAGCAGCCGATGCGCGCTCCTGCGAGCGAACCGCATAGCTGTCGACGTCCTCGCGGCTGAACTCCTCGATCGTGGCGATCAGGTCAGCGCTGATGCCCTGCGGCACAAACGAGGTGTCGTAGTTCGTCTCCGGGTCCATCGCCCAGGCGCCGCCGTCGGAGCCCATCGGCACGCGCGACATCGACTCCACACCGCCTGCAAAGACGAGGTCCTCCCAGCCGGAGGCGACCTTCTGGGCGGCGATGTTCACTGCCTCAAGACCCGAGGCGCAGAAGCGGTTGAGCTGCACGCCTGCGACGGTGTCGGGAAGCCCGGCCTTGATCGCGGCTGTCTTGGCGATATCCGCGCCCTGGTCGCCCACGGGCGAGACGCAGCCGAGCACCACGTCGTCGATCCGCGAGGGGTCGAGTTTCTCGTTGCGCACGAGCGTCTCATGCATCAGGCCGACAACCAGGTCGACCGGCTTGGTGCCGTGCAGGGAGCCATTGAACTTGCCCTTGCCCCGTGGAGTGCGAATCGCGTCGAAGACCAGTGCGTCGGTCGCGGCCATCAGTGAGACCTCCTGTGTTGTCGAACCTCAGCTGTGGCGCGGGTCCGGATGAAAACTCGACGGAACGCTACCAAAGAAACGTTCATGCGCGAACGCAAATATGTTTAACATCACCGCGATGACCGTCAGCGCCAAGACAACCCCACGCCGCAGCCAAGCGGAGCGCAGCGCAGCCACGCGCGACGCGCTGCTGGACGCGACGATCGCGTGTCTCGTCGAGGACGGCTACGCCAACACGACCACGAGCCGGGTTGCTGAGCGCGCGGGTGTCTCTCGTGGCGCCCACCTCCACCATTTCCAGACGCGCCAGGCACTCGTGGCTGCGGCGATGGAGCGCCTAGCCGAACGCCGCGGCGCAGAGCTGCTTGCTGCCGCCGAGGACCTGCCTGAAGGACGCGAGCGCCTCGTACAGGGTCTTGATCTGCTGTGGGCCAGCTATGCCAACCCCCTGTTCCAAGCGGCGCTCGACCTGTGGTCGCATGCGCGCACGGACGCGGATCTGCGCGAGCGCCTTGTGCCGGTCGAGCGGCGACTCGACCGCCAGACGCTAGCGATCACCCGCCAGCTGTTCCCTGCGATCGCCGAGCAGCCCGACTTCGACCGGCTGATCGAGATGGCGGTGTCGACGATCCGCGGCCTCGCGCTGCTCGACACGCTGCACCCCGGCGACGGGCGCAATCGCAAGCAGTGGCTCTACAGTCGCGCCCGGCTCGTCGAGCTGTTTGAGAGCGCGCTGTGAGCATCACCTCGAGCATGGCTGGCGCCGAGGCGCTGCGCGGGATTCCCAGCGTTCCCGAGAGCGCGATCTCGGGCGAACTGGCAGCAGGCCTGCCAGCGCCCGTACCCGCCCCATGGACGACATCCGGCTCGGGGCTCATGTGGCTGCAGCGTGCCGCGGCGAACGCTGACAGATTCCAACAGCCCGGGCTGAGCTATGACCGTGCGCTGCCACTCACCGTGGCGGCGTTCCTGCGCTACGAGGAGGGCCCGGTAGGCGCATACGATGAGCTGATCGCAATGCCGAACGTGGTGCTGCGCAGGCGACGACTGTCGCTTGCGGTGCCGTTCATCGCCGTCGACTCGGAGGCCTCGATCGCCGGTGGCCGGGCCAACTGGGCGCTACCGAAGACACTTGCTGAGTTCGAGTGGCTGCAGCACAGCGGGCTGGTGCGCCAGATCGAAGCCCGCGGCGATGGCTGGTCGGCGGAGGCTCGAGTGCTCTGGTCGGGCCCGCGCATGCCGCTATGGGCGCGCGTGCAGCAGACACAGGTCCGCGCTGATGGCTCGATGATTGGTGTACCGATACGGTCGGTCGGCATCGGACGTGCCGCACGGGTCGAGGTCCACACCGAGGGTCCTACTCTCCCCCACTGGCTCACCAGCGGCGTGCATATGGGCGTGGCGATCGAGCGAGTGAAGCATCGGATCCTGCCGGCGATCGAGGAGCCCAGGCACTGAAGGCCGCCTCTGTGCCACATTGAGACGACGGGTGACCACTTCGTCAACTACAACGATCGTTGCTATTTTCACATCTGGAACTGCCTAAGGAGTCCCGAGACTCCGCAGGCGCAACGGTCGCACGAACACGGAGGCGGTGAGAGTGTCGAAAACGTTGATGCGGGGACTGACTTTGCTGGAGACGATCGACGCCCACGGGCCGATCACAATCATGGAGCTGGCGCGCCTCAGCGACGCCGACAAGTCGATCATCTCCCGCAATGTAGGAGCCTTGGAGCACGAGGGCTGGGTGGTGCGAGTGGGCGGGAAGATCGAGCTCGGGCCGCGCGCTGCGCTGCTCGGGCATTCCAGCCCGGCGGGTGATGCGCTGCGTCGCGCCGAACCACTGGTTCACGCCGTGGCGGGCGTCACGGGGATGCTGACGCAGGCCTATGGCCTGGTGGGGACGCGCGCGGTTGTGCTCGCCGCAGCCAACGGCCGTGGTCCCAGCACACCAATCGGCCTTGGCTCGGGCATTCCCCTGTTCGCGACCGCTGCGGGCAAGGTGATTGCGGCCCAACTGGACGCGGCCGAGCTGGATCGCCGTCTACCGCCAGAGCCCTATCCCGATCCCGGGCCTGAGATCGCGCAGCTCGCGGGCTATCCGCCGGTCGCCGGCGCGCTGAGGGTGTCGCCCGAGGAAGCGCTCGCTTCCTCGGTGACCGTGGCCCGCAGCCGCCGGGAGCTGGAGGGCCAGCTCGAGGAAGTTCGCCAGCAGGGTCTCGCCACAGACCACGGCGAGTTCCACCCACAGCTCGGTTGCATCGCCATGCCCTGGCCGCAGCCAGGCGTTCCAGCTGCACTTGCTTGCATGGGCTCTCCAAGTGAGCTCGCGGGGATCCACGAGGTGGTGGAGACGGCGCTGAACGCCGCCACAGCGGCAGGGGCGCAGCCACAGGATGTAGTTGCCGGCGCCGCACAGGCGCTCGCAACCGTCTGAGCCACAGCAGTCCGAGCCGACAAGCAGGATCGGCATCTTGATAGAGGATCGTTGCTCTATATGCAATACTCGTGGTACGCTGCGCATCCATTTCGGCGGCGTATCGCCAGCGGCGAGAGCAGCAGGGTAGATCCGCTTCATCTTCAAGGGGGAACAGTGCAATACCGAGGGCTTCGGCGGATCGCGTTCGGCACGATCATCGGCAGTTTGGCCCTGGCGATGGGATTGATGCTTTGGACTGCTGGAGCTCGGGCAAGTGCTTGTGCCGCCCAGAACAACTACGTGGGTGCGGCCGACGGGGCATGGAACGCCGAAGGCAACTGGAGCGACAAAATCCCTACTGCCAGCCAGAGCGTCTGTATTCCCGAAGCTATGGGCACGATCGAAGTACCGTCAGGATTCAAAGCTGAAGCGAAAACGCTTGTGGCGCAATCGAACGTCAAGATCGCAGCGACAGGCACCCTGGCGATCGCGGAAGCGACAGGATTTGGCGGGACCGCGAGCACGTTTTCCGGGCTCGACCTCCAAGCCGGTGGTCATCTCACGACCGCCGGAGGCTGGATCGATCTCAGCGGCACCGTCCTGCTGGAAGGGGAAATCTCGAGGACCCAACCAGTCGAAGCGCTAG
>JBEKAM010000154.1:0-9122 GCA_050015915.1 Solirubrobacteraceae bacterium | reverse complement strand
TCGGGGTAGACGACGGGCTCGCAGCAGGGCGAACCGTTGGCGCGCTTCTGCTTCGGCGACAGCTCCAAATCGACGGGCATCGATCTACTTATATCAATAACACTCATGTTTGTCGATGTAATACGATCCGCGCCATGAACACGCCTCCGCTTGCCCGACGCCTGCTTGCCGAGCTGTTGGGCTCCGCGTTCCTCGCTGCGCTTGTGATCGGCTCGGGCATCGCCGCGCAGACGCTCTCCCCAAACGATGTTGGCCTCGAGCTGTTCGAGAACGCAGCCGCCACGGCTGCAGGGCTCTACACGATCATCCTCATGTTCGGCCCCGTGTCCGGCGGGCATTTCAACCCGGTCGTCTCGCTCGCCGACGCGAGCTTCGGCGGCATCCGCTGGCGCGACGCACTCGCCTACATTCCCGCCCAGGTAGGCGGCTGCGTGCTCGGCGCCGTGGCTGCCAATGGCATGTTCTCGCTCGCCGCCGTCAGCATCTCCACCCACCACCGTGCCTCCACCGCACACCTGTTCTCCGAGGTGATCGCCACCGCAGGGTTGCTGCTCGTGATCTTCTCGCTGGCGCGGACCAAACGCGCAAACGCCGCGCCCGCTGCCGTCGGCGCGTACATCGGCGCCGCGTACTTCTTCACGAGCTCCGCTAGCTTCGCCAATCCCGCGATCAGCGTGGGACGCATGTTCTCCAACACGTTCGCCGGCATCGCGCCAGCGTCTGTACCCGGCTATGTCGCGGCGCAGCTCATCGGGGGCGTTTGCGCGATCCTCGTCGTGAGGACGCTCTACCCGGATGTGACGCCGGCCGAGGCAGCGGAGGTCGTAATGCCCCACTACCGAGAGCAGCCCAGCGCCGATGGCTCGATCAGTCAGCCAGCCCGAGGCTAGACGCGCGGTCCGCGCGAGCAAGGAGACTTCGCGCGATGGCGTGCGTTCTGTTCGTCTGTCTGCATAACGCCGGCCGCTCGCAAATGAGCCAAGCGCTATTCGAGCGGGCCGCTGCTCGACACCACACCGCTCTGTCGGCCGGCACCACCCCGGGCGAGCACGTCCACCCCGAGGTCATCGAGGTCATGCGCGAGCTTGCAATCGACCTGTCCGGGCGCAAGCCCCAACTTCTCACCCGCGAGCTTGCCGAGCAAGCCGACCTACTCGTGACCATGGGCTGCGGGGACCAATGCCCCTATATACCTGGCAAGCGATACGTCGATTGGGAGCTCCCCGATCCGAAGGGCCGCCCACTCGCGGAGGTCCGCGCCACGCGCGATGAGATAGCGCGCCGCGTCAATCTGCTCGTTGACGAACTCAATACGCGGAACTCGTCTGGCACGGGCGACGCCCCGCGAGTGATGTGATCAAGACGGTGGACGCCAACCCCTGGCCAGAGTCGTCTGACCCACCTCGATGATGTAGCCGTCCGGATCGCGGATGTAGCAGCGGATCTCAGTCTCGTGCTGCTTCGGTGGCGTTATGAATTCGGCGCCCCGTGCGCTCCACTCGTCGTATACGGCTTGGATGTCCTTAACCCGGATGTTGAGGAAGCTGCTCACGCGATCTGGGTCGGGTTGCGTCTCGAGCGTGACGGTCGGCTTGTCGTCGGTTGGACCTCCTCCGACGTTGATGATCACCCAGCTGTTGGCCAGCGCCACGTACGTCACCTCGTCGCCCGCCTCGCCTCCGATGACGGTCTTTCCGCCGAGTACGTCGGTGTAGAAGCGGCGGGAGCGCTCGACATCATCTGAAACGATGAAATGGGCCACCACCATCTCCTGGTCAATGGTGCTCATGCTGACCTCCTTTGTTGGAATTTTGAGTCCATAGTCGCGCCTTACACCGCGCATCGCACCCGTATGTGTCCCTGGTCCGCTGCCCGGGTGCCGTTCATGGTCTGCTCCCTGGTAGGCGTAGCGCCGCACGCCAACCCACCCGCGCCCCACCGTGCAGCAGTGCGCGTGCGTAGATACGGGACGCGATCCTGGCGACGAGGATGATCGAGGCGAGCATCAGCAGCCCATCCAGCGGTAGTTCCCACCATGCGATGTGGCCGAGCGCGATCCTCGCCGGCATCAGCGTCGCGCTCAACGGCGGCAGCAGCGATGCGATCCGCAGCCAGGTGGCGTTCGGCGAGCCGACCGCTGCGAACACGAGCAGATAGCCAAGGACGAGCGGCATCGCCACTGGAAGCAGCACCGATTGCACTTCCTCCGGGCGGGAGACGAGCGCGCCGGCGGCGGCGAGCACGAACGCGTACAGCACGAAGCCGGCGAGAAAGAACGCGAGGAAGGACGGCAGCAGCGCCCACACGCTTGCCGGGATCTTCGCGCTCTGGAGGATCGCATTGGCGATCAGGCCGGCGCCCGCGGCGATCGCCAGCTGGCCGAGTCCCGTCAGCCCGATTCCCGCCACCTTGCCGGCGAGCAGCTGTCCCGGGCGCACCGTCGCGAGCAGGACCTCCGCTGTCCGCGATGTCTTCTCCTGGGCGACGCCCGTGGCCACCGCGGTGCCGTAGAGCATCAGGCTCAGATACATCAACAAGCCTGCAGCAATTGCGGCGACGATGCGCGCGTCTTCGTCCGGTGCGCTCGGCTTCAGGATCACGACTGCGATTGGCGCGGCGGCAAGCGCCGATAGCACCTTTGAAGCCGGCACACCAGCTTCGGCGAGCACCACGTCAAGGCGCGCTTGCTCCAACGTCGCAGAGATCAGCGCTCCGATCGTCGGCGAGAGTGTCTGCTCGACCTCCACCTTGGCCGTATGCGCGGGCGCAGCGAGGTTGAGCAGAGCGTCGAGCTCGCCCTTGCGAAGCTCTGCGCGACCCTCGGCTTCGCTGCTTGGCTCGCTCAGTGAGATCTCCACCTTCGCTGCCCTTGCGCCCCGCGCGAGTAGAGGCGCGAGCGCGCCGGCTGTGGGACCGAGCAGGCCGATCCGCGTCGGCTCGCTCGATTCCTTGATCAGCCCCGGGACCGTGATCGCGCCGACAACGAGCAGCGCCGTCAGCACTGTGACGATCCGCGTCGTGCGGCCTCGCAGACGCTCGGTGATCTCGCGCGCCGCGACGAGGCGGACGATCCGGGTGCGGTTCATTGGGAGATCATCTGACGGTAGAGGTCGATCAAACCGGCGGACTCAAACGCAAAGCGTTCCACCGGTCCCGCCTGCTGCGCTGCCCGCAGGATCGCCTGCGAGTCGACGCCAGGGTGGACGAGCAGCAGCACGCCGTCCTCGTCGCTACTCAGGACCCTCACCCCGTCGAGCGCCGATGCCCAGTCAGTTGAGCTGCCGACCCTCACGCGCAACTGCGCGGGGAAGCGCTTGCGTAGCTCCGCGAGCGTGCCCGCGGCGATCACCAGACCCGCGTCGAGCACGACCACCCGCCGGCAGATTCGCTCGACGAGCTCGAGCTGATGGCTCGAGAACAGGATCGAGCGGCCATCGGCGCCCTGTTCGCGAAGAACCGCCGAGAGCGAGTCCACGGCCTCGGGGTCGAGTCCTGCGAACGGCTCGTCGAGCACGAGCAGCTGAGGATCGTGCGCAAGCGCGACCGCCAGCTGCACCCGCTGCTGGTTCCCATGGGAGAGCGTCACCAGCAGGTCCTGTGCTCTTCCGGCCAGTCCCAGTCGCGTCAGCCAGCGGGTCGCAGCTCGCGCGGCAGCGCGCTTCTCCAACCCGTGCAGGCGAGCGAAGTAGGCCACCTGGTCGCCGATCCGCATCTGCGCGTAGAGCCCCCGCTCCTCTGGCATGTACCCAAAGCGCAGACGCTCACCATCACCAACCGGGTGCCCCTGCCAGCGCACCTCCCCAGCATCCGGTCGCAGGATGCCCATGATCGCCCGCATCGCTGTCGTCTTGCCCGCGCCGTTGCGTCCTACGAGCCCAACGAGCTCGCCCTCGCCAACCGCCAACGTCACTCCATCGAGCGCTACAACATCACCAAAGCGCTGATGTAGGTCCACGACCTCCAGCACCAGAGCTCACCCGTGCCGGCTTCGACCTAGTCGCACTCCACCTCGGTCAGCGAGTGGCTATCTACGTCGTAGAGGAAGCCGCGAATACGATCGCGGTGCGGCACGAACCTGGAGTGGCGAATGCGCGCGACCGACTGCCGTATGTCGGCCTCGACGTTGGTGAAGGTCTCGATTGCGAATGCCGGCGCCACGCCGGTGTCCGCCTGAAGCTCCGCCCGGAAGCCGTCGTCGGTGATCTTTTCCATTCCGCAGTCGGTGTGGTGTATGACCATCACGCTGTTCGTCCCGAGCAGTCGCTGAGAGATCGCCAGGGATCGGATGACGTCGTCGGTGACCACGCCGCCAGCGTTTCGAAGGATGTGCGCTTGTCCATCCTCGAGCCCCAGCGCCGCGAACACGTCGAGCCGAGAATCCATGCACGTCACGATCGCCAACTGGAGCGCCGGGTGGATATCGACATGGTGTGGAACGTCGCTCGTCTGACTGTGCGCGAGGAGCTCATCGATCACGTCCATAGGCGCGCCAGTCTATATACGCGTCAGCTCGGTCCGGAGAGCGGGCTCAGCGCCGAAGCATCCGGCACCGGAAACGCTTGCGAGCCGATCACCGATAGCAGCGCGAGCCGATCGGCATCCTCGGAGCCGGCGCTCGCGGTGAACACGACGAGTCTTTCCGTCAGGTTCTCGGATGTGAGGATCTGGCAGTCGAGCGTGAGCGGGCCGACCAGCGGGTGAACGAAGCGCTTGTGCGTGCCCGCCCGGCTCGCCACTTCGTGGCGCTCCCACAGCGCCGCGAACTCGCTGCTCTCACGCAGCAAGTGGTCGACCAGGTCACGTGCCTCCTGATCGTCAGCCGAGCGGCCGTGCACCGCTCGCAGCGCTGCGACATGGATGCGCGAGTGCATCGGGTGGTCCGCCTGTGGGTGGATGCCCCGCTGCTCAGGCTCGGTGAACCATCGGTAGATCATGCTGCGCCGCAGGCCCGTGTAGCGCGTCTGCACGCCGACCAGTGCCTCCGCCAGCGGGTTCTGACTCAGGGTGACACCAAGATCCGAGACGATCTGAGCGGGGGTGTCGAGCCGGTCGAGAACGCGCAGCAGTCCTGGGCTTGCATGATCGGTCCGGAACGCGCGCGGCGGGGCGGTGTGCCCCGCCAGCGCGAACAGGTGGTCGCGCTCGTCCTGGGTCAGCCGCAGCGCGCGGGCCAGCGCGGCGGTCGTCTGCTCCGACGGTCGCGAGCCGCGCCGCTGCTCCAGGCGCGCATAGAAGTCCGTTGACATGTGCGCCAGCCCAGCCACCTCCTCGCGGCGCAGGCCCCCGGTTCGACGCCGTGCTCCAGCGTGCAGACCCACGTCGTCGGGCTGCAACGCCGCACGCCGACGCCTGAGGAAGTCCGCAAGCCCGTCCCGATCCATTGCCCCAGTATGCAACCCGCACGCACTCCTATCCAGGGACAGCGTGTCCCCGGATACACCGGCCCCTTGTCGCGTGCGCCCGCTTGATGCCATCGTGTGCCCACCACAGGAACGGCCGGTCGGACTCCATGACCGCGGCGCCTGCGGACTTGCGACGACGACGAGAGGAATTTTCTCATGGCAGCTACGACACTTCCCGGCGGAACGTTCACCATGGCCGAGGATCTCACGGTCACCCGCATCGGCTACGGCGCCATGCAGCTCGCTGGCCCCGGCGTCTTCGGGCCGCCGAAGGACCGTGATGCTGCCGTCGCCGTGTTGCGCGAGGCGCTGGAGCTGGGTATCAACCACATCGACACCAGCGACTACTACGGCCCGTACGTCACCAACGAGATCATCAAGGAAGCCCTGCACCCATACCCGGACGAGCTGCGGATCGTGACCAAGGTGGGGGCGCTACGAGACGCCGAGGGGGGCTGGCCCCACGCGCGAAGCCCTGAGCAGCTGCGCCAGGCGGTGCACGACAACCTGAATCGCCTCGGCCTCGATGCGCTCGACGTCGTCAACCTGCGCCTCGGCGGATTCGACAGCCCCGAGCCGGGGTCGCTCACCGAGCCGTTCACCGCACTCGCGCAAATGCAGCAGGAGGGCCTGATCAAGCATCTCGGGGTCAGCACCGTCTCCGCCGAGCAGGTTGCGCAAGCGCGGTCGATCGCGCCGATCGTGTGCGTGCAGAACTTCTACAACATCGCCAACCGCGCCGACGATGCGCTGATCGACTCGCTCGCCGCACAGGGCATCGCCTACGTGCCCTACTTCCCGCTCGGCGGCTTCACGCCGCTGCAGTCCGGCACGCTGGACGCGGTCGCCGCCCGTCTCGACGCCACACCGATGGATGTCGCGCTGGCGTGGCTGCTTCAGCGCTCGCCAAACATCCTGCTGATCCCCGGTACCTCATCCGTCGCACATTTGCGCGAGAACGTCGCCGGTGCCGGGCTGAGCCTGTCCGAGGATGATGTGGCGGAGTTGGACGCGATCGCCTGATCAGCCCCAAAACGGCGCAGGAAGGCCCCACGCCGCTAGCGGCGGCTTATGACACCGGCTCGGCGTTGTATTCCTCGTCAGTGACGTGCTCGCCCCACGTCGCGGGGTTGCCCTCATCGTCCACCTCGAGCATCGCCATGTGGGTCATGAAGCGGTTGGGCGCGGCGCCGTGCCAGTGATCCTCGTCGGGCTCAAAAAACACACGGTCGCCGGGGCGGACCACCTCGATCGGGCCGCCGCGCCGCTGACATAGGCCGACGCCCTCGGTCACGTAGATGGTCTGGCCGTGGGGGTGGGTGTGCCACGCGGTGCGGGCGCCCGGGGTGAAGTGGACGCTGCTAGCCGAGATACGCGACTGCTCTGAAGGTGCCGCCGCGGTGTCGATGTAGACGGCACCGGTGAACCACTCGCTCGGTCCGGTTGCAGTGTCGATGGAGCTCTCCGTGATCTGCATATCTGCCTCCATGGGTTGCGTTGCTGGAGCGTTCGCTCTGGCTGTGGACTACGGCTGGGCGAGCACCCGCCACGGCTTCATGATGACCGCGATCATCGAATGAGGCGCCCACGAACGATCAACTTGCTGGGGGCACGCGTGATGCCAATCGGACTCCAGGTCATCCCTAGCAGGCGGTGATCGACGTGAGTTTCGGCCTCGATCTCGAGCTCATCGTCGACCGCCCGAAGCGTGGCATCCAGCTCGAGCACAACCGACTTGCCCGCTGCCTGCAGCTTGCCGGTGACCTTCAGCTGGTTGCCGGTGAGGGTTGGGCTGTCGGAGACGAAGCGCACCTGTGGGTGCTGATCGACGTCGAAGAAGTCCGCTGAGCGCAGGTGCTTGTCGCGTTTGGCGTTCTTGGTGTCGAGGCTCGCGGCCTCGATCGTCAGTTGTACCGCTGGGGCCTCGCGCAGGTCGAGCGTCCCGTCGTAGTCGCCGAAGTGGCCCTTCACAGTCATCAGGCCATAGAAGTGCGGGACCTGGAATTTGACGCTCGAGCGTGCGGTGTCCAAACGCCATGTGCTCGTTGTGAGGTCAGACGGGAGGGTGGTGGACAGGTCGGAAGTGCTGGGCATGGGGTCTCCTTCTCAGGGGGCCGGCTCGCCGGCTCGGGGCAACTCGTTGATTGACGATAGAGGCTCTCTTCGCCGATCTAGACGTCAGCCCGGCTGGACGCACCTGCGCTCAGGATCCTCATAGGCACTAGCGAGGGGTTCGCCCACCACGCCGGTCGACTTAGTGCCGGTGAGTCGCGCTCAGCGGCCAAGTCTTTGGCGCACGATGCGTAACCTCGATTGGGCGCTCGCTATAGACGCCTATGTTTACAGGGGCAAGCGGCTGTCGAACGATGCTCGGGGCCGCCGCGGTCCGCTAGCCCGCGTTACACATCCCGCGATCGCTGCTTCGAGTCGAGTCTTCCCAGGCTGACTTCGAGGGCCTCTGCGATCGATTTGACCGTCGTCCACTTGGGGTCGGCCATGCCTCGCTCGATGCGCGCATACGCCGCGATCGTCAGCCCTGCGCGACGGGCTACCTCTTCCTGCGTTTCACCACGCTTGACGCGGGCGCGTCGCAATGTAAGCCCAAGTGTTTGGTCCATGGCGTTCGTGGAGTTTCGATGTTCGTGAGCGCGACGCATGCAGCGGGCTGTACCCCGTTTCGCGCGTAGTATGCCCCTTCTACCAGTCAGAAACAAGATATTTCCATCTCGAGGGCTTTTGTCGAGGACTGGGGGTGGCGTTTCCCCCGGTATTTAGAGCCTTGACAAATTTTAGAGACAGCTCTAAATTTGTTTTGGATGTCGGCTCCCGCACCAACTTCAGGCCCAGTGCGAACGTCGACTGCGGGCGAGCTTCAGGCCCCGGCGCCAGCCCCGCCGGGCGGTCTGCGTGAGCGTCAAAAGCACGAGCGTCGCGCGCGTATCCTCGACGCGCTCCGCAGGCTGATGCGCGAGCACCCGAACGAGACGCCCACCGTCGAGCGCATCGCGGAGCTGGCCGAGCTTTCGCCCGCGAGTGTCTTCAACCTCGTCGGCCCGCGCGAGCAGCAGTGGTCTGCGCTATGCGATGCGCTCCTGGGCGAGCTCAACGCTTGCCTTGCGTTTGCAGCCGAGGAGGATCCGCGCGAGCAGGCGCGCAGGATCGTGGGCGAGACGGTTGAGCTGTTCATCGCCGACGCAGCCGTCTTCAAGCAGCTTGTCAACAGTTGGGAGGGCAGCGGCCCGCGTCTGCAGGAGAACCCGATACCGCTGCTGCGTCACGCGTTGCGCCGCGGGCAGGCCGCCGGCATGCTCAGGCCCGATCTGCACGTCGAGGCGCTGGTCGGGCACATCGCCACAGCAGCCGGCGGCGCTTTGCGGCACTGGGCCGCCGGGCAGATCTCAGACGCAGCGTTTCGCATGAGGGTGCGCTTCTCGGTCGATGTGGTGTTCGCCGCGGGCGCGAGTGAGGACTGGGCCGCGGAGCTGCACGCGCCGCTGCAGCGCAAACGGCGCGTGCGGGAGTTGCCGTGACACAGACCGCAATCGAGTTCGACGGCGCGGCGGGCGTTCGGCTCGCAGCCGACAGCTTCGGCGATCTGCACGCGCCTGTCGTACTCATGCTTCACGGCGGTGGCCAGACGCGACACGCGTGGCACGCGAGCGCCGTGAGCCTCGCACACCTCGGCTGGCGGGCAATCACCGTCGATCTGCGCGGCCACGG
>JBEKAM010000153.1:0-9201 GCA_050015915.1 Solirubrobacteraceae bacterium | reverse complement strand
CCGGTTTCGACGCCCGTAGTGCGTCCACCAGCGAGCGTTGGTCGAGCAGGTCACCCTGGTGCAGCGTCAGGCGGTCGCGAATGTGCTCGATGCGGTCGAACTTCTCTGTGGATGCGCGACGCACCATGCCGTGGACGTCATAGCCCTTCTCCAGCAGCAGCTCTGCCAGATAGGAGCCATCTTGACCGGTGACGCCGGTGATCAGCGCTGAGGGGCGAGTAGACATGACGCGGCAGCCTATCGACCTACGGCGATGGTCCCGTCATTTGCCCCGTGCAGTCCCCGCACGGTCGCCGTGATTCCGTCCTCCAGCTCGACCCGTGTTCGCCAGCCAAGCAGGCGTTCGGCCTTCTCCACCGCAGGCCAGCGGCGCTGGACATCAACCGTCGGCGCCTGTAGGTGATTCAGCGCGAATGTCTCCCGGTCCTCGCCACACGCCTCCCACACGATGCGCGCTATCTCCGCGACCGTCAGCTCGCGCGCAGCCGAGATGTTGAAATCCTCGTTCAACCCAGCTGGTGAGCTCATTGCCGTAACGAGCCCGTCGGCGATGTCATCGACATGCGTCAGCGTTCTTGTCTGCTCGCCAGAGCCGTATATCTCGAGCGGCAGCTGTCCTGAGAGCACCTGCTCGATCAAGTCCCGGACCGAGTTGGGTGCCGCGTCTTCGCCCTCGAGCTCGGCTTCCCGAAAGTCGCCCGGGCCGTAGGCATCGAACACGCGGCAGATCGTGAACGGCAGGCCATGCTCGTCGTGCGCCGTGCGGCAGTACACCTCCCCCGCCAGCTTCGAGAAGCCGTGCGCCGAGGTCGGTGTCGGGCATCGCGGCAAGTAGTCCTCCGGTGTCGGGAACAGCTCCGCCCGCTCCAACACCGTCGCGCAAGACACATACACAAAGCGCTCCAGGCTCAGTCCCAGCGCTGCGCGGATCACAGCGCTGTTCAGCGCGTCGTTCGCCTCTGTCAGCGTGTATGGAAGGTCGTCGAGACTCGCCGCCCGGGCTCCAAGCGAGGCGAGGTGGATCACGTGCGAGCAGTCGTGGATCGCCGCACGCGCCTCTCGTGCAACTCGCAGATCTCCTGTATGCACCTCGCAGCCCTCGCGCATCCACTGCGGTGCCGGGCGTCTGTCAGCTGCCCGCACCTCGTAGTTCGGGTCGGCCAGCAGCCTCCTCACCACCGCCACGCCGATCATGCCCGTGGCTCCTGTGACGAGCACCCTGCTCATCCGTCGCGGTCCCGCTTGCGGCGGTGATGCAGGTACTGGCGAGCGAAGCCCATCACGAACAACGGGTTGTAGCGGGCGTAGCGTCGCCATAGACGCCGTGGCTCACGCGAGAGGCGGTACGTCCACTCCAAGCCGTTGCGCTGCATCCACGCCGGCGCCTGCGACACAAGACCCGCGTGGAAGTCAAATGCTGCGCCCACCCCCACAAGCAGCGGCGGCGACAGGCGCTCGCGCATACGGTGCATCCACTGCTCCTGGCGCGGCTGGCCCGTGCCCACCCACACCACAGACGCCCCAGACGCGTTGATCAGCTCGATCTCGTGCTCGTCCTCCTCCGGTGTGAGCGGACGGAACGGAGGCGAGGATCGGCCCACGATCCGTAGGCCCGGGAAGCGCTCGAGCAAGCGCTCCTCAAGCAGCGCGCTTCCCCCGGGGTGACGCCCCCCGTACAGGTACATCGGGGTTCCGTTGCGAGCCGCTCGAGCACAGAAGGCGGCCATCAGGTCTGGGCCATACACGCGCGTGGCGCGGCCGTGTCCCAGTGCGTGCAGCGCCCACACCAGCGGCATGCCGTCCGGTACCGCAAGGGTTGCCCCAAGTGTCGCTACAAGCGTGTCTGGTTGCTCCTGCGCCAACATCACCAGGTTGACCGCAGCCGCCGTCACGTAACCGTGGCTGTTCGTCGCGATCATCGCCTCCATCCAGTTCAGTACCTCCTCGTAGTCGGAGATTGCCAGCGGTATGCCCAAGATCTCCGCCCGCGGCGGAGGGGCTGGCGCGGCTGGCGGTGCCGAGGCGGATGGGGTGTGTGCCGGCGGCACGGGCATTGTGTGAAGATACCCGGCCCACGTGGAGATCGACCTCGACTTCTGGGCCTCGAAGCGTGTGCTCGTCACCGGCCATACCGGCTTTAAGGGTGCCTGGCTGTCGCTGTGGCTGCAATCTCTAGGAGCAGAGGTTGTCGGGCTCGCTTGCGAGCCAACCAGCCCGTCTCTGTATGAGCTGGCACACGTTGGCGCCCATATGCGCGAGCTCGCGGTCGATGTCTGTGACGTTGGCGCTGTGCGCGACGCGCTTCGTGATGCTCAGCCAGAGGTGGTGTTCCATCTGGCCGCACAGCCTGTCGTCAGGCGCTCGCTGCGGGATCCCGTGCTGACGTATGCCGTCAACGTCATGGGAACGGTCAACGTCCTCGACGCGGTGCGGCAAATCGGCTCTGAGGTTCAAGCCGTGGTCGTTGTCACCTCCGACAAGTGCTACGAGAACTCAGGCGAGGACTCTCGGCGCTTCACCGAGGAGGACCCGCTCGGTGGGGCAGATCCATATTCCAGCTCCAAGGCCTGCGCGGAGCTCGTGTCCAGCGCCTACCGTCGCTCGTTCTTCGGCGAAGACGGCTCACCGCAGCTCGCCACCGCGCGCGCCGGCAACGTTCTCGGTGGAGGCGATTGGGGCGAGGACAGGCTCGTGCCCGACAGCGTACGCGCCGTCGAAAGTGGCCAACCTCTGAAGCTCCGCAACCCGCACGCCGTGCGCCCATGGCAGCACGTGCTCAGTTCGCTCAGCGGCTATCTGCGCCTCGCTCAAGAGCTTGTGGTGGGTCCCGCGGGGCAGGCCGCACGCGCGTGGAACTTCGGTCCGCCCGCTGGTGACGCGCGAGCTGCGAGCTGGATCGTCGAGCGCCTCGCCAAGCTGTGGGGCGGCGAGCTCGTTTGGGAGCTCGACGCCGCCGCCAACCCGCCTGAGGCCGGTCATCTCGCGCTCGACTCCAGTGCCGCCGAACGGTTGCTCGGGTGGCACCCCGCCTGCGGGCTCGAACAGGCTCTCGAGCTTGTCGTCGCATGGCACCGTGCTCATCGCAGCGGCAACGACATGCGCCAGGTGAGCCTCTCGCAGATCGCCCAGTTTGGCTAGGGCTTGAGCGGGATCTGGCGGGAGAGCATGAGAGATCGCTTAGCTTTATTGGTCGCTTAACCACTTGCACCTACGCTGCGGCGCAATGAGTACTGAGACCATCGCAGCACCGCCCCGCGCCGGAGTCGATTGGCGTCGAGCCGAGTTCGTTCTCACGCTGCTCGCGTTCATCGGCTTCCTCACGCTGCCGATCCGCATCAAGACCATCTACAGCGGCCTGCCCGCGCATCCGCTGTTCGTGCACGTGCCGGTGATCTTGATCCCCACGACGATCGTCGCCGCCATCGTCTTCGTCATCAAGCCGCAGTGGCTCACGCGCTATGGGATCGCGCTTGCGCTCGTGTCGATCGTCGCCATGAGCTCCATCTTCCTCGCGATGCAGGCCGGTGCTGCGCTGCGCGGCGCGCTCAACCTGCAGGGCCAGGCCGCCAAGCTCATCTCAGAACACTCACAGGCCGCGCACATCCTCGCGATCGTCTACGTGCTGTTCACCGCCACGCTGATCGTCACCTTCGCTGCTCAGCGGATCTCAGGCGGCATGCCCACCGGCCTCGGCATCGTCGACAGCCTGCTGTCGCCCAAGCCGATGCTCACCGCGTTGCGTGTAGTGCTCGTGGTGCTCTCGCTCGTCGCCGGCTACATGTGCTTCCGAACCGGAGACCTCGGCGCCAAAGCTGTATGGGAGGGACGGCTGCAGTCCGCCCAAGGAGGCTTCCCCGGCGGCCCCGGTGGCGTCGGTGTGCCTGGGCGCGGTGCGCCGTCAGGCGCCAACGGGCCCTAGAACCGAAGGGCAGAATCCTGCGGGCAGGCAGAAACCCTTAGTCTGCCGGTGAATGAGCCCCCTCAGCCTTCGTCGCTTTCGCGCTGAACGTCTGCTGCGAGACGAGTTCGAGGGGCTGAGGGACCGGGTGCTGGCGAGCGTTCGTGGGAAGCTTGGGGCGAGCGCTGCCAACCTCGATCCGGGCGATCTCGAGGCGTGTTACGCCATCGCCTGGCAGGGCCTTTACGCGGCGGTGCTCGAGGGGCAGGAGATCGCCAACCCAAGCGGCTGGCTTGTGCTCGTGACCTTCCGGCGAGCCATCGAGGAGCTGCGCGCAAGCGGACGTGTTCACGGAGGTGCGACGTGGTCCGCCAGCGACGGTGCGCGGCCAGGGCTTGTCGAGCCCAACGTCGACGTCATGGGTGCCTCCGAGGGCGATCTTGCCGAGGAGCTCGACGATCGCATGAGGTTGCGCCAGTTGTTCGAGGGGTTGCGCGGGCGCTTGGACGCACGTGAGCGCGAGGCCGCCACGCTCTGCTATCTGCAGGGTCTCTCGCGATCGGAGGCAGCCGAGCGCATGGGCGTCAGCGAGGCACGCATGCGCAAGCTCATGGAGGGACGCGGCCCCGGCCGGCCCGGGGTTGCCACCAAGGTCGGTGCGCTCGTGCAGGCAATCCGCGACGGCGACTGGTGCGAGGAGCAGGGCTCGCTCATGCGTGCGCTTGCCTTCGGCATGCTCGACCCCCAGGGAGAGCGCCATCGGTTGGCGCTCATGCACCACGCCCAATGCCCCGCCTGTCGCGCATACGTCGTCTCCCTACGCGGCCTCGCCGCCGCGCTGCCGCCCGTGTTCCTGCCATGGAGCATCAGCGCAGCTGCGCTCGCGCGTGCTGGCGGGGCAGCCCATGCCGGTGCCACTGCCGGTACGGCTGGCACCGGGACAGGTGCCGGCCTGCAAGTCGGGCGGGGAGTCGCTGGCGCCGGCGCTGCGTCTGCATCTGGCGCCGCCGGTGTTGGCGGCGCGGCCGGGGGAGGATGGCTGATCGGAGCCGGCCCCTTTGGCGCCAAGCTCGCCGTTGGCTGCCTGCTTGCGCTCGGGGTTGGGGCGGGGTGCGTTGCGCTTGACACCGGCGGCCATGAGCACGTTCTGAACCATGGGCGTCGTCTCGCTGTTCGCGCTCGTGGGCCCGTGGTCTCGACTACGCTCGGCGCCGATGAGCTAGCTGGGCTCGGGGTCTCCAGCGCCACGTCAACGACAGCTCGCACCAGCGGTACTCCGCTCACGCCCGCCACCAGGGCCGTACGTGAGTTCGGGCCCGAGGCGCTTGCCGCCGGTACGGGATCTTCAGCCGCCGCCCTCTCCCGGGATCCGAGCGCGCGCTCGGCGAAGGTCAGGTCGGCAGAAGCGGGACTGGGGCATGCCACGGCGTCGTCCTCAGCCCTGTCCGGCGCTCCAGGTGGCTCAGCTTCACGTGGCGGCCAGTCGGGCGCCCCCAGCTCTACATCGGCGGGTGACTCGGCTGCAGCAGAGCGCGAGTTCTCGCCTGGATAATTATCGACTCAGGTCATTAGGACCATTTTTCATAGAGCGGCTCGGGAGCCTTCCTTACTCCTCCACGTTCTCTGGCTCGCCGCGATACAGCGCGGCGGGTGCGGCTAGTCTCATGACGCCGATGATGAGCAGTGCCAGCGGCCAACCAACGACGCCGGTAGTTGGGGCACGGCCGGACTCGAGCCGAGTGATTTGGGCGCTCACGCTGATGAGGAAAGCCAGTAGCCCGAAGCCGCCGACGTAGCCGAGCCCACGAGCGTGTACGCGTGAGCCCACCCACACCAGACCCAGCGACACGATCAGCAGGTACAGGTCCCAGCCAAAGTGTTGAAGCCCATTCGTATGTATCGCAAAGAGGCGGGGTGAGGTGTGGCGAGCACTCGATAGGACGCCGCCCGCCGTGGTCGAGTCCGTGCTGAGCAAGGTCGTGATGCTTCGAGTCGCTCCGACCACGGCGCCGACTACGACGCCGAGTACACCTGCCGCCACCGCTGCGATTCCGCCTGCTGTGGCGACCTCGCGCGCGCCGACCTCGCGAGCGCGCGCGAGTCCGCCCGCAGCCGCCAAGAGCAACACTCCACCTGCGACTAGGAGCCAGCGATAGGCGCCAGCGGACGGGTGCGCGATGATCTTCTCCCACACGAACAGCCAAGTGAGGAGCACTGAAAGTCCCGCCAGCAAGGCGGCATACGACGCCCGCGCCCGCCGGGCCGCGTAGCCCGCAAGCAGACCGGTGATCGCGAAAACCCCAGCACCGACGAGCTGGTCGGCCGTGTTGGCGCCGACCCAGATAAGGAACTCGAATAGCGCCACCGGAACAAGCAGGATCGCCGTCACCGCCAGTAGCGACTGCCACGGCCGGGGATCCTGACTCTCCGAACGTTCCGGTCTACTTAGAGCGAGCGTGTAGAGAATCACGGTCGGGATGAATACGACCAGGAAACGCCCGAAATGGTTCCACTCGTGGTGGCCGGGTTTGCGAGAGAGCAACACCACCGCGCCGACAGCAAATAGCAGTCCCCCCACGCTTCGTAGGAGATCCACGGTATCGCGCTTGGAAAGCTGCACCTGCGCACACAATAAGCAACGAGCGGGCGGCAAAGCCGCTGCGTATTCCTACGCCGCGTCAACCGCCTTGAAGAAGTCCGGCACCTCGCCTGAAACCCCATAAGCGGCCCCACAGCCAGCGCACCGCAGCAGCTCCGGCTCGTGCTCGCGCTGTAGCTCTCCATGGCACGCGGGGCAGCGCCACTCGAGCTGTCCCTCACCTGCATCCGTCGCCGGCACGGTGATCAGCCAGTCGCGGTTGCGCATCGCCTTCACACGGTGAACTGGTGAGCCCCAGCGTTGGGAGACGGCGTGGTCGAGGCCGTAGAACGCGTCACGCAGACCACCCGGCAGATGCCGGCCGACGCCGACGATCATCGCGAGGGTTGCGTTGCAGCGAAAGCTGCCGTACGTCGCCTCCGGCCCGAACAGCCGATGCACGGTGCTCGGGTCGAAGTTGTTGATGTGGCCCTCCTCGTGCAGCTCGTAGTCGGGCTCATGCTCATCTGCGCTCTGGCTCACCGGGGTGGTCACAAGCACCGTACCGCGGGAGACCCGGCGCATCTCCGCGATCATCAGATCTGGATCGAGCACGTGCTCGATCACCTCAGTCGAGAGCACCAGGTCGAAGCTCCCGTCCGCGAACGGGAGACGGGTGGCTTCGCCGGCGGCCACCGGAAACCCGTATAGCTGGTGGGCCTTGGCCAGCGCGGTGGTAGAGAGATCGACGCCCCACACGCTCGCTCCAAAGCGATCGCGCACCACCTTCATGAAGTAGCCCTCCGCGCAGCCCACGTCGAGAACGCTCTTGAACGTCAGCGAGTCGAGCGCCGATAGCAGCGCTCGCTGGCGGACGTAGTGCCTGAACGCGTCCGGCGTGTAGCCGTGGTGGGGCTGGTGATCGGCGTGCGTGAGAACAGCGTTTTCGGCCTCCCGCACCGCGCTCGCGTACGCCTCGCGCGAGAGCGTGTCCCGATCTTGGGCCATCGGTTGAGCTTATCCAAGCATTCGGGCGCCAAGCTGGGCAAGGGCGGCGCTGTGGACGGATTGCAGTGGCTTGCTAGCCGCGCGGGAAGACCTTGCCCAGCCGCGCAAGCGCGAGTGGGTTGCCGCGCGGGCGCAGCTTGCCGCTCGCTACCGCACGCATGGGGTCAAGGCGTTCGCCCACGATGTCCACCCAGTCCTGCCACGCGAGGCGCAGGCGCAGATCGGGGTTGGGCGCGTCGCCCGGCTGGACGGTGCTCGAGCCGTTGTTCACAGTCAGATGCCAGGTGGGGATATCTCGGTCGGTGAACTCCCACTGGAACGTCGTCGGGCGCTTGAGCCCATGGTTCGGGTTGACCTGGCGGCGGATCGTGTCGAATAGCAGCGCCACCGTCTCCTCGTCGCGCAGCGTGGGGCCTTCGCGTACGCCCAGCACGCCCGCTTTGGCCAGTGCCCGCCCGCGCTGGGAGATCTCAAGCGGCGAGAGTCCCTGCGGCAGGAGCGGCGGCCCGGGCAATGACTCGATGGCGAGGCCGGCCGAGCGCAGCTTGGTCGTCATTGATGTAAGGCCCTCCACGCCCACCTCGTCGTAGGTGGCGCCGAAAACAGTGATGTAGCGTTCGTCCCAGCCCGGCGGCATCAGCACCTGGGCGGTGTACCGAGTGACGTCGCGCAGGATGCGCCCGACCGCCTTGGGCACGCCCACCGGGTCTTCGCGGTTGAGGTCCGACAGCAGCTTCACGCCGAAGCCGATGTGCCGCTGCTCATCCGCCGCGATGTTCGCCATGCCCTCGCGGAACGCAGGCAGCTGGTCGCGCTTCTCCAGGTAGCCGCAGATGAAGTGCTGGCCCGGCTGCGCGAGCGCCGCCTCCACAACGATGTGGTAGAGCGTCACCGCCGCTGCCAGTTTCGCGGGGGAGTGGTCGGCGCGCAGTTCGTCCGCCATGCGGTCCAGGCGGCCGAAGATCTTGCGAAAGCCCGGTGTCAGCTGTGGCTTGACCGCGTCAAGGCCGCTCGCCATCGAGCCGTCTCCAATGCCGCACACCTCCTGCATGAAGCGCTTGAAGAACACCGCGTGGCGGGCCTCGTCGACCTGCTGGGTGGCGAGGAAGTACTTCTGCTCCTCCAGGGGTGCCGCGTCGATGTACGGCGAGAGGTTGTCCGCCACCGCGTCCTCGCCCCAGAAGAACAGGCAGTAGTTCCACAGCGCCGCAGTGCGCTCGAACTCCGTGAAGTCCTCCCGCCACTGGCGCGCATCCTCGGTGAAGTCGAGCTTCGTCGCCGACCAGTTGCCGCGCTCCCACCGCGAATACAGATCCTCGTAGGAGATGGCGTCGGCGGGCAGGCTGCCCAGGCTGCTCGTCTCCGCGTTGTTAGGGCTCGTCGCAGTCGCCATCTCTCATGCTCCTCTCGACAACAATCAGAATTGAATAGCGAACGTTATCGGAATAACGAACGCTCTCCTACTAATCTTTATAAATATGAGGATCGAGGACAGCGATCTGTACCCACCTGGCGCCGCGGCAGCACCGGGCGCTGGGCGTATGACCCGCGAGCAGACGCGGGCAAATACCCGCGAGCGGCTGCTCGTAGCGGCGCGCAGCGTGTTCGCTCGCAGCGGCTTTCACGGTGCGTCAGTCGATGAGATCGCCTCCGAGGCTGGCTTCTCCACCGGCGCGCTTTACTCCAACTTCGGTGGCAAGGAGGATCTGTTCCTGGT
>JBEKAM010000152.1:0-9308 GCA_050015915.1 Solirubrobacteraceae bacterium | reverse complement strand
CACACCTCGCCCGGTCGACCCCGTCCACCGGCGTAGACCCACTGCGCATTCACGGCGACCGAGCGGTGCGCCCTGGTGACTCAGACCACGCGGTGAACGTGCTTGCGGGCGGCCCACCGGAGTGGCTGCGTTCGGCGCTGCGGGATGCGTTGGAGCAAGACGTGAGCAGCTATCCGGACGAGCGCGAGGCCGCCGTCGCGTTGGCCGCCCTGCACGGGCGCGAGCCGGAGGAAATCGTCCCGACGAACGGCGGCGCGGAGGCACTGTGGCTACTTCCGGCGGCATTGCGCCCGGCACTGGCGGCTTGCGTGCATCCCGGCTTCACGGAGGCGGAGGCGGCACTGCGAGCGCATGGCGTACCGGTGGTGCGGGTGCTGCGCGAGCGCGGACGCGGCTTTGCGCTGGACCCACAGGCGGTGCCGGCGCAAGCGGATGTGGTGATCGTGGGCAACCCGGCGTCGCCGAGCGGCACGCTCGACCCGGCAGCGGCGCTGCTGGCGCTGCGCCGCCCGGGGCGGGTGGTGGTGGTGGACGAGGCGTTCATGGACATGGTGCCGGGCGAAGCGGGGACGCTCGTGGGCGAGCGCCTGGAGGATGTGATCGTGGTGAGGAGCCTGACGAAGACACTGGCGATCCCGGGGCTGCGGGCGGGCTATGCGGTTGCGCCGCCGGCACTGGCGGCAAGGCTGCGCGATGTCCGCCCGCCGTGGTCGGCGAACGCGCTGGCGCTGGCAGCGCTGACGGCTGCGGCTGGTCACCCGGAGGCGCTGGCGGCGACAGCGGCACGTGCAACAGCAGAACGGGAGGACCTCGAACGACGGCTGGCAAGCGTGGTGGGCGTGCGCACATGGCCGTCGGCGACAAACTTCTGCCTGGTTGAGGTGGTCGACGGACCGGCGGTGCTGGCGGCGCTGCGCGAGCGACGGATCGCGGTGCGCGCAGCGTCGTCGTTCCCGGGATTGGGTCCCGGCGACCTGCGCCTGACGGCGCGCACGCCCGAGGAAAACGAGCGCCTGGTGGCGGCGCTGGCGGAGGCACTGAGCGAGCCAGACAAACGGAGCACCGCTGCACTGAATGTGCGTGAGCCGCAAACGAAGCTGAAGACAGCAAGATGAGTGGCCCGCTGGTTGTGGTTGGCATCGGTGCGGACGGCTGGGCGGGTCTTGGCGAGTCCGCACGAGCAGCGGTGCTGGCGGCGGAGGAGATTGTGGGTTCGGCACGGCAGCTGGAGCTACTACCGCGGGGGAGCGCGGCGCTGAGGCAGTGGCCGTCGCCGATCGAAGGACTGGTAGACGAGCTGGTGCAGCGCGGCGACGCGGGGATGGCGGGCGGCGTATGCGTGCTGGCGAGCGGCGACCCGATGCTGCACGGCATTGGCGCGACGCTGGCACGCCGGCTCTCACCAGAGCAGCTGCTCGTGCATCCGCACCCGTCAGCGTTTGCACTGGCATGTGCGCGGCTCGGCTGGCCGGCAGCGGAGGTGGAGCTCGTTAGCGCAGTCGCGCAGCCGGCAGAAGTGGTGTCGCGGGTGCTACAGCCGAGGCGGCGAGTGGTGGTGTACGCGACGGGTACGCGTGGGGCGGCACAGGTCGCACAGGTGCTGCGCAGCCGAGGCTTCGGCCCCAGCAGGTTTGTGGTTCTTGAGCAGCTGGGCGGCGAGAACGAGCGAGTGAGCGAGTCGACCGCACAGGAGTGGGGCGAGCGGGAGGCGGACCAGCTGCATGCGATCGGCATCGAATGCATGGCAGAGCCAGACGCCCACGTGCTCTCGCGGGTGCCTGGCCTGCCTGACGACGCGTACGAGAGCGATGGTCAGCTGACCAAGCGCCACGTGCGAGCGATCACGCTGGCGACGCTCGCGCCCCTGCCCGGGGCGCTTTTGTGGGACGTGGGCGCGGGCAGCGGCTCGATTGCGATCGAGTGGCTGCGAGCAGAGCCAACGGGAGGGGCGGTGGCAATCGAGCGGGACGCGGTTCGCGCGGAGCGCACACGCGCGAATGCGCGCGTGCTGGGGGTGCCGCAGCTCGACGTGGTCACGGGCAGCGCACCGGAGGCGCTGTGCGGGCTGCCGGGCCCCGATGCGATCTTCATAGGCGGCGGACTGACGACCATGGGGGTGATCGACCGCTGCTGGAACTCGTTGCGGCCTGGGGGCAGGATCGTGGCGAACGCGGTCACACTCGAGGGCGAACGGCTGCTGGCGGGCGTTCGCGAACGCTGTGGCGGCGAGCTCGTGCGCATCGAGATCGCCCACGCGGAGCCGCTGGGCACGTTCGAGGCGTGGCGAGGTCAGCTGCCTGTTGTGCAGTGGACCGCACGGAAGGAGCTCAAGTGACAGTGTCGGCGGCTGCGACCACCCGTGGAGCCAGGAACGGCGGCGGCGCGCGAGCCTCACAAGGCGCGGCGACGTGACGGTCCACTTCATCGGGGCTGGGCCCGGTGCACCGGACCTGTTGACGTTGCGCGCCCAGCGCCTGATCGCCTCCTCACCAGTGTGCCTGTATGCGGGCGCACTGGTGCCGCGGGAGGTGCTCGAGCACGTACCGGAGGGCGCGAGGGTGATCGACACCCAGCACCTCGACCTAGATGCGATCGTGGCCGAGCTGCAGACGGCCCACGAGCGGGGAGAGGACGTGGCCCGCCTGCACTCGGGCGACCTATCGATCTACAGCGCGGCGGCGGAGCAGATGCGGCGACTGGACGCGCTAGGGATCCCCTGGGACGTGACGCCGGGCGTGCCCGCGTTTGCTGCTGCGGCAGCAGCACTGGGGCGCGAGCTGACGATCCCGGAGGTCGCCCAGACAGTGATCCTCACCCGCTACGGCAAGCGCGCCTCCGCGATGCCCGCCGGCGAGGAGCTATCGGGCCTGGCCGCCCACGGCGCAACGCTAGCGATCCACCTCGGCGCCCAGGCGATCGAGGAGATCGCGGCGACGCTGATCCCCCACTACGGCGAGCACTGCCCGGTGGCTGTGGTCGCACGGGCGAGCTGGCCGGACGAGCTGATCGTGCGAGGCACCCTCGCGACGATCGCCGACGAGGTGCACGCCGCGGGGGTGCGCCGCACGGCCACGATCCTCGTCGGCCCGGCGCTGGCAGCGGAGGGCTTCCGCGACAGCCATCTGTACTCGCACGAGCGCGAACGCCCGACACGGTGCATAGGTAGCTAACCAGGAGGTGCATAGTTAGCTCACCATTTGGTGCAATGAAGTTGCACCGCTGTTCGAGCTATGGCTGGCCAGCGGGCGTGACTGGCCAGCGTAGGCGTGTCACACACAGCGCCCGAGCGCAGTGCTCTCAAACCTCGCGCCGCAGCAAGTACGCGTCCATGATCCAGCCCTTGCGCTCACGCGCCTCAGCTCTTTGTCGCACTATCTCCTCGCCAACCTCGCTCACCAGGCCAGACACGAGGATCTCATCGTCCATCCCCACGTAGGCGCCCCAGTGGATCTCCAGGCCCTCGGCGGAGAGGTGCCGAAACGAGCAGTCGGCGTCGAGCATCACCACCACTTCGTCCACGCCCTCGGGGAAGCCCTCCGCGAGCCGCCGGCCAGTGGTGATCTGGACGGGCCGCCCCACCCTGTTCAGCGGGATGCGGTGGCGGGCGGTGAGCGCCTGCACGCTGCTGATCCCCGGCACGACCTCGTGCTCGAACGCCACCGCCCCACGGGCGAGGATCTGCTCGAGCACCGCAAGCGTGCTGTCATACAACGACGGGTCGCCCCACACGAGGAACGCGCCACAGCCGTCATCGTCGAGCTCATCGCTAATCGCCCGCTCCCACAGCTCCGCGCGGCGTAAACGCCAGTCGTCCACCGCCTCTCGGTACGCCGGCGTCGTGCGATCGCGCGGCGGGTCAGCAATCTCGACGATCCGGTAATTAGGATCGCGGATATAACGCTCGCAGATCTGTCTGCGCAAGCGCACCAGCTCCTCCGTCTGATGGCTCTTATCGATCACAAAGAACACGTCCACCTCGTTCAGCGCGTTGATCGCCTGCACGGTCACGTGCTCGGGGTCACCCGCGCCGATCCCAATCACGAGCAGCCGTCTCACCGCGGGCACATCCGAAGTGCGCGCTCGTGCCGCATCGGCCGATCGGCAGCGATTGGCGACAAGTCGTCACGGACCGCCACGTGATCCTCGTGCTCGGCGGCACCGGTGAGGCGCGTGAGCTCGCAGGCGAGTTGGACGCCGCGGGCGTGCACGTGACCTCCTCGCTCGCAGGGCGTGTCTCGCGTCCGCGCCTGCCCGCTGGGACCGTGCGCATCGGCGGCTTTGGTGGCCCCGATGGGCTCGCAAAGTGGCTCAGGGAACGCGGCGTGGTGGCAGTGGTGGACGCCACGCATCCGTTCGCCGAGCGCATTTCCGCGTCGGCCGCCGCTGCCTGCACGCGCGCGAACGTGCCGCTGCTGCGCCTGCAGCGTCCCGGCTGGAACGAAGGCCCCGAAGATGACTGGCACTGGGTGGCCGACCTCGAGCAGGCTGCCGGCACAATCTCCTCGCTGGGCGAGCGCGTGATGCTCACGACCGGACGCCAGGGACTGCCCGCGTTTGCGGACGTAAGCGACGCGTGGTTTCTCGTGCGCTGCGTCGAGCAGCCCCAGCCGCCATTGCCGCCGCGTCACGAGTTGCTGCTCGACCGCGGTCCCTACACGCTCGACGGTGAGCTCGCGTTGATGGATGAGCACCAGATCGAGCTGGTGATCACAAAGGACAGCGGCGGCACGCTCACCGAGGCAAAGCTCCAGGCCGCGCGCACCCGCGGACTGCCCGTGATCGTCGTGCGCCGCCCACCACGGCCGGACGTCGCAAGCGTCGCCACCGTCGCAGAGTCGCTCACCTGGTCGCTCGAGCGCGAGCGGGAGCGAGAGAGCGCCGAGTAGCGGGCCACGCGCCGGCTGGCCCAGTGGCGCCGGGGTTGGCCTCACGCCGGATAACGCCGCGGCGTGTACACCCGCGCCGGGCCGCCGTTGCTCTGGATTGTGCGGGTGGTCGAGGAGCCAACGATCAGAAGCGTGCGCATGTCAACCGTGTCGAGCTCGCCCGTAGCTGGATCGGCGAGAGAGCCGAGCGTCGTCACCGTCACCGACTCCTCCTCTGCGCCCACCGCCCGCGCGAGCACCACCGGCGTGTCGTCGTCGCGGTGGCCGCGCAACACCGCCACCGCGCGCGCCAGCTGCTCGCGGCGCGTGCGCGATGCGGGGTTGTAGAGGGCAAGCACCAGATCCGCCGCACCGGCCGCGTCCAAGCGCCGCTCGACGATCTCCCATGGCTTCAGCTGATCCGACAGCGAGATCGCACAGAAGTCGTGTCC
The DNA here is from genome assembly GCA_050015915.1 of Solirubrobacteraceae bacterium. Classification (GTDB taxonomy): domain Bacteria; phylum Actinomycetota; class Thermoleophilia; order Solirubrobacterales; family Solirubrobacteraceae; genus Palsa-744. The sequence goes on along the minus strand of JBEKAM010000152.1, from coordinate 3,991 downwards.
CAGGGGCGCCCCTACGCGCGCGGCCGCCGCTTGCATCGCGGAGACCCCGGGCACGACCCGCACCTCCACGTGCGCAAACGCCGCATCCTGCTCAACCGCCTCGATCACCGCAGCTGCCATCGCAAAGATGCCCGGGTCGCCGGAGGACACGACCGCCACCCGCGCGCCTGCCGCAGCGAGCTCCAGCGCGTGGCGCGCGCGCTGCTCCTCCACGCGGTTGTCGCTCGCGTGCCTGCGCTGCCCGCGCCGCTCGGGCACACGCGCGAGGTACGTCTCATAGCCGATCAGCTCCTCCGCGCCCGCCAGCTCCGCGTGCGCCTCCGGCGTGAGCCAGTCCGGCCCCGCCGGGCCCAGGCCCACGACCACGACCGAGCCATTGCCGTTCCCGTTCCCGGCTTCAGCCCCGTCTCGAGCCGATTGCCCGACCTTGGTGGCATCTGACGAGCGCTTGGCGCTGTAGCGATCGCGCGTGGGTACGAGTACAAGCGACATGTACGGCACCTTCCCGTCGACCTCCCGCAGCGGTGCGATCCGCTCCGCGGATGAGCTCGCCCGCTCCACGTAGATGCCACGCGCACCATCGCCCGCCTTCTCCACCGCGTCCCGCACCTTCGCGAACGTGCGCCCGAGCTTCATCACCACCGCCGCGTCCGCGCTGCGCAGCCGGGTGGTGAGCTCCTGCTCCGGCAGCGTGCCCGGCAGCGCCATGAACACGTCGTCGCGCTTGACCAGCGGCGTGCCAGCGCTCGCCGCCGCCGCACTGAAGCCCGTCACCCCCGGGATCACGACCGTCTCGTAGCGATCCGCCAGGCGCTCGTGCAGATACATGTACGAGCCATAGAAGAACGGGTCGCCCTCGCACAACACAGCCACGTCACGACCCGCGTCGAGGTGAGTTGCGAGCTCCGCCGCAGCCTCGTCGTAGAACTCCCCCAGCGCCGCCTCATAGCCACCCGGATGGTCGGTCATCTCCGTCGTCACCGGGAACGCCAACGGCAGCTCCACGTGCTCCGGGCGCAGGTAGCCAGCCGCGATCCGCCTCGCCACGCTCTGGCCGTGCTGTGCATTCGGGTAGGCGATCACATCGGCCGCCGCGATCACCTGGCAGGCCTTTACCGTCATCAGCTCCGGGTCGCCCGGGCCCACGCCCACGCCGAACAGTCGACCCCGAGAGCCGCTACTCGCGCCGCCCACCGATGCCTCGGCGCGCGAGCCGGTCGGCTGTGACTCGCCGCCCAGCGAGCTCACTCAGCCTCACTCGCAAGCGCGTTCACAGCCGCCGCCGCGATCGCACTGCCACCGCGACGACCATGCACGACCACATACTCGAGCGCCGCCGGGTGCTCGCTGAGCGAGAGCTTCGACTCCGCTGCCCCAATGAAGCCCACCGGGATACCGATCACCGCCGCCGGCCGCGCGCCACCCTCCTCGACGATCTCAAGCAGACGAAACAGCGCTGTGGGAGCGTTGCCGACGACCACCAGCGAGCCGTCCAGACGCTCTCGCCAAAGCTCGAGTGCGGCCGCCGTGCGCGTCGTCTGCATGCTCACTGCGAACTCCGCCACGCGCGGGTCAGACAGCGTGCAAAGCACATCGTTGCCAGCAGGCAGCCGCGATCTCGTGACGCCCGCGGCAACCATCGACGTGTCACAGAAGATCGGCGCGCCAGCCCGCAGCGCCGACTGCGCCGCCACGCCAAAGCCCTGTGATGAAGCCACATCGCTCGTCAGGTCGACCATGCCGCACGCGTGGATCATCCGAACCACCACGCGCTCGAGCACCGGGTCGAGGCCTTCCAGGTCGGCCTCCGCGCGAATCGTCGCGAACGAGCGCCTATAGATCTCCGCGCCGTCGCGCTCGTAACCGATCACAGCGTCACCATCCCATGTTCGGTTGCGACGACGCGCACACCTGCGTCGGCCGGCTCACCACAGCGGCGCTCACAGCCCGACCAGTGCTCGGACGGCGAGCCCGGCTTGCGCACCAGCGCGCGCTCGGTCGCTGCCGCGCGAACGTCTGCGAGCGCACGCCCGCAAGCGCCCATTCCAGCGCACGCCGACAGGCCCGACCAGCCGGAGTCATCAGAGGCGATCAGGCCCATCGCCTCCAGCTCACCCAACAGCTGCTCCACGACAGACGCCTCGACGTCCACAAACGTGAGCGTGCGCCAGGGCGAGACCCGCACACGAGCATCCAGGCCAGCGCCACTGTCGAGCCCGTGGGCCAGCTGTGCAAGCCGCTCGAGCTGAGCACGCCCGAGCCGTGCCAGCGGTGGCAACACCGCGACCGCGAACAAGCCGTCACGCTGGATGTGAACGCCAAGTCCACGCTCGCGGGCCGTAGCTGGCGCGAGCGCACGCGCGGGGGCAGGCGAGGGCACGGATGAGCCCGCGGCCGAGCGCTCAAACAGATCGAGGCCGAGGTAACCAGCGAGCTGCTCAGCGCCCCCCTCGAGCTCACGCACGCGCCAGGCACCTTCAGCGTTCTCCTTGCGCAGCGCAAGAAAGCCACGCGCAGCCTGCAACGCAGCGCCAGGCGCCTGCTCTGTCGCGACCGTGAGGCTGGTGGCGAGACCGTCGAGCCACAGGCGAAAGGCGGGCTGCGCACCGTCGCGCTCGGCTGTCAGCTGCACATCCGCGCGCATCCCGTCGAGCACTCTCGTACCGTCGTCAACAGCAAACAGGAACCGCCCCGGCAGCTGCGCCAGCGTTGCGTCGGCGCACAGCTCACGGTCGAGCTCCTCCACAACGCCATCGACCGGCGCGACGCTCGCCGGGTCGCGGCCAGCCAGCGGCGGGGCGACGATGTTTCGTACGCGCTCGTGCGTGAACGAAGGCAGTAGCCCGCCGCCCGCAAGCAGCTGCGCAAGCTCCCTGCCGGAGTCCTCAGCGAGACCCCGCACCTGCAGCCCCGCCCTGGAGGTCAGCTCGACGATGTCACTGCCTAGCGATGCCGCCTCGGCGAGTGCCTCAAGGCCGCGTGCGTCGACTTGCCCGCCCGGGAGGCGCACACGCGCGAGGTATCCGTCAGCTGCCGCATGCAAACGCAGCACACCCGGGCACCCATCCAACGCGCCCAGCTCACGCGACGGTTGCGGTCGAGCACCTGCGATGCACGCCACTACGAACTCCTCCTAAACATCATCGTCTGAACTCCCCGCCGCAGCGGCTTCCCAGCGCGCTTCCACCCTGCCAAAGCGCCAGATCGTCAGCGCCACCGCCCACACGAGCACGAACAGCCCCACGACCATGTAGCCGGCTGTGTTGAGGTCGAAAGACGCCATGTAGTCGCCGAGCCAGCCATGGAGGTGAAGCTCGTTGGAGAGCAGCCCGATGATCTCGATGCCGCCCACTAGGAACGCAACGCCGATCGATAGCGCCGTGATCGTGATGTTGTAATAGACCTTGCGCACCGGCCGCGCGAACGCCCAGCCGTACGCGAAATTCATGAACAGGCCGTCGATGCTGTCGCACAACATCATCCCACCGGAGAACAGCAGCGGCAGCGTCAGCACCGCATACCAAGGCAGGCCCTCGGTGACGGCCGCGGCCGTGCCCGCCAGCAACAGCACCTCCGTGGCCGTGTCAAAACCCAGGCCGAACACAAAGCCGACGAAGAACAATTGCCAGGTGTGCTCGATCGAGCGCATCATGCGCCCAAAGAAGCGATACATCAGACCGCGCGAGAGCAGCTGTGCCTCCAGCTCCTGCTCGTCGTAGATACCGCGGCGCATGTCGCGAAACACACGCACGATGCCGACCAGCACCACCAGGTTCAGCGCGGCGATCATCCACAAGAAGCTCGCCGACAACAGCGTGCCCGCGACCCCGCCAGCGCTCTCAAAGCCCGAGCTCGGCGTCACCACCGCCTTGAACACCGCCTTTGCGGCCACAGTGATGCCCACGCCCACAACCATCACCACGCTCGAGTGCCCCAGCGCAAAGAAGAAGCCCGTGCCGAGCGGGCGACCGCCGTCGGCGATCAGCTTGCG
>JBEKAM010000151.1:0-9368 GCA_050015915.1 Solirubrobacteraceae bacterium | reverse complement strand
GGGCGGGGGGGGGGGGGGGGGGTGGGGGGGGGGGGGGGGGGGGGCCCTAAATACAAAGACGTCGTGGGGGAGGTCAAGGCGTTCCTCGAAGAGCGCCTCAGCTTCGCCGTGCGGGAAGGCGTGCGCGAGGAGCGAGTCATGCTCGACCCGGGCATCGGCTTCGGCAAGACGGTTGCCCACAACCTCGAGCTGCTCGAGCGACTGGGAGAGCTGACCACGCTCGGGAGGCCGTTGCTGGTGGGTACCTCGCGCAAGAGCTTCCTCGGACGCATCATCGCTGACGCTTGCGGGCAAGAGGAGCCAGTGGCCCCCGAGCGGCGGCTGCCGGGAACGATCGCCACCAACGTGCTCGCGCTCGAGCGCGGCGCGAGCGTCTTGCGTGTGCACGACGTCGCGCCTGTTCGCGCTGCGCTGGCGGTCGCGGCTGCTACGTTTGGCAGGCGATGGACGGCGAGGGTGGGGACGACGCAGACGAGCTAGACGACGACAGCGACGTCGATGGCGAGCGCGAGGAGACGGCCGAGTCGGTCACGATCGAGATCACGGGCCTGTCGCTCTACACCAACCACGGAGTCACCGAGGCCGAGCGTGAGGTCGGCCAACGGCTCGTCGTTGACCTGCGCCTGGATATTGGCGAAACCGACGCCACTGTCACCGACTCGATCGAGGACACGGTCGATTACGCCGAGGTATGCCAGCTGGTGGCGCTGATCGCCCAGCAGCGCTCGCACAAGACACTCGAGCGGCTGTGCAGCACGATCGCCGATCGGCTGCTTGCCGACTACGATCTCGAGGGTGTATGGGTCAAGGCTGCCAAGCCCGAGCCCCCGATCGCGCTCAGCGTGGACGAGGTCTCAGTCGAGGTTTGGCGCGAAGCGGAAGGATAGGAGCCTGTGAACGCCGCAAACGAATTCCGCGCCGCCGTCGAGCGCTCCGACATCGAGGCTGCGAGCGAGCTGCTCGCGCCCGGCATCGTCTTCCACAGCCCCGTGACCTTCCATCCCTTCATTGGGCGCGAGACGGTTACCCAGCTGCTGTCGATAGTCGCCCAGACCTTCGAGGACTTCCGCTACACCGACGAGCTCGTTACCGACGGTGCCCACGCGCTGATCTTCAAGGCCGCCATCGACGGCAAGGAGCTCGAGGGCATCGATCTACTGCGCTTCGACGAGCACGGCCTGATCGCTGATTTCACCGTGATGCTGCGACCGCTCTCCGGGCTGATCCCGTTCGCGCAGGCGATGGGCGAGAAGACCATTGCTGCGGGCGTAAACACGACCCGCGCCTGACACTCCCCTGGCCGCTGGCGTCTCGCAGATGACCGCGACCGTGCCTCATCTCGGCCTGCTCGGGCTCGGCTGTAACCTCGGCGAGCGCCGCACACAGCTGCAGACGGCGGTTGACGCCCTACCCACCGTGGGGGTGACGGTGCTCGCCTGTTCTTCCACCTACGACACCGACCCCGTCGGCGAGGTGCTCGACCAGCCGAGCTTCTTGAACGCATGCGTGCGCGTTCAGACGGTGCTCGAGCCGCTGGAGCTGCTGGACGCGGTCAAGCGCCTGGAGCGCGAGCTCGGCCGCACCGGCCAGGTGGTCCGCCATGGCCCGCGCACGATCGACATCGACATCCTGCTGCTCGGTGAGCTACAGCTCAGCCACGAGCGCATGACGCTGCCCCACGCGCAGCTGCTCACTCGTCGTTTCGTGTTGATCCCAGCACTCGAGCTGGACTTCGAGCTGCGAGCAGCAGACGGCATTCGTCTGGCCGACGCGCTCGCGCAGCTCACGGCCGAGGAAGGCGTGCGCTGGGCCGGTCCCCCACTCGAGCTTCCCAGCAGCTGAGAATGCGCCTCACGCGCTAAGCGTGTCGTGACCCTGCCAGCTTGCCAGCGCCAGCAACTTGGCGTTGCTCACACCATGCCCGGCGATCACGCACAGGTGCCCGTCGCGCTGCCAGCTCACCACCTCGCTACCACCCACGTGCGTCAGCCGGTAGGCGGTATCGCCGCGCCACCTGATCACGCCGCCGTGCGCGCCAGGCGCAGGCGTACCGGCGACGATCGCATAGCCGATCCGCTGGCCGGCGCGGTTGGCGTAGAACACGGTCGTGACTGCACGACCGTCGATGCTGTCAGTTCGCGAGCCCGTCGAGCGCCAGCCGAAGCGATCTTCCCAGTAGGGGAACGGCACACCATCGACTGCTACCGCGAGCTCTGTGCCGTTGTGCGGGTTCTCCGCCGGAGCGCTCGTCGTAGCTGGGCGCTGCGTAAGCGCAACCGTCTCTCGCATTGTCAGTTTTGAGCTAGCGCCACCGCTCGCGAGGCCGATCACCAGCGCCGCCGCGATCGCCGCGATCGCCACTGCTCCGCCGAGCTGCCAGCGGCCGCCAACGGGCCGGCGACGGCTACCGGTGCGCTCGGACACCAGCGCCCCGATCCGCTCGTGCAGCTCCTGTGGCGCGCGCACATCGATCGCGCGCAGGCGCTCGCTCAGCTCAGGTTCAATGTGTGGATCTCGCTCGCTCATGCTGTTCCTCCACTCGACAGGACTCCGCCCGCTTTCTTACCTTCCCGCGTCGTTTGCGTTGCGTTCTCCGCTTCCGGGGCCAGTCGCGCTGCCACCTGCTTGCGGGCGCGGAACAGCCGTGTCGTGAGCGTTGCCTCGCGCACCCGCAGCGCCCGTGCCGCTTCGCGATAGGTGAGGCCCAGCACGTCCACCGCCACGAGCGCCAAGCGGAAGTCCTCTGAGAGCTCCGCGATCGTCGCGTAGATCTCCTGCACCTCGATCGCCTGCTCCGGGCGGCTCGTTGGCTTGGGATCGGCCGCGACCACGTCCTCGAGCGCAGCTGCCGTCACCGGTCGGCGTGAGGCGGTGCGCAGGCCGGTCAGAAACGTGTTGCGCAATACCCGCATCAGGTAGTACAGCTCGTCGTCCCCTTTCAATACACGCGGCCTTGAAAGCACGCGGCTGAAGGTCTCCTGGACGAGATCCTCGGCGTCCTCGCGCGAGCCGCACAACGCCCACGCAGCGCGATAAAGGCGGTCTACGTGCTGGGGTAGAGACTGCGGATCCAGGGTGCGCATTGGCGTTGGCAGCGCGCCACGCGCCCCGTGCGGGCTGGCGCCTGCCACCGCCGACTGTAGCGCCGGCGGCCATGTGCTGAGCAGGCGGGAAGGAATCCCCACACGCCGACGTCCTTGCAGGGTAATGCGCCAGTTCTCCCCGAGCATGGGTGTCGACTGGGCGGCTGGCCGGACATCAATGACGAGGAAGGTGGGTTAACCGTGAGACTGCACAGGCTGTTGTTCTTCCCGTTGGTCGCTCTGCTGGGTGCGGCGGTCGTCGTTCTTCCAGCCCTTGCCGCCTCCTCGGAAGCAAAGCTCGAAGTGGCGGAAAACTGCAACAGCTACCCCAACTGGCAGTGCTGGACAGCGCCTGGAGCCAGCCCAACACCAGCGGTGATCAAACTCGCTGCCGGTGGTGTCGTCACGTTCGCTGACAAGACGAACTTCCCAGCGAACATCACATGGAAGGGCGCCGCTCCCACATGCTCTGCGACGGTTCCCGTGAGTCCCGCAGCCGCAGCCACCGGCTGGGAAGGCACGTGTAGGTTCGAAGCGCCAGGGACATACCAGCTCGAAACCCCGAGCATGTACTACCCCAAAGCCAGTATCGAAGTGAGCGCTCCGACCACCAGCACAGCCGGCACCACCACCGGCTCGACTTCCTCAGGCTCCCCTGGCTCGAGCACCACAGGCTCCGGCTCCGGCTCGCCCACGTCAGCGCAAAGCGGTGTACCGACTGCCACCAACACGCCGCTTGGCGCGTTGCTCGTCGGTAGTCGGTCCTCCGCGGTCATGCTCGGCTCCTCCCAGCACGGCCGCTCAGTTCACGGCTCGATCGACCTCGCGTCGGGCGCCGTCGGAGGACGCCTGGAAGTGACGCTGCTGGCGAAAGGCGCATCGCTGGCGGGCGCTGGCCATTCGGGGCGGGTGCGCGTCGGCCGTGTCGTGCGCTCCTCGCTTCACGCCGGCACCGTCAGCTTCGCGGTCGCACTGGACGCCGTAGCCGCCCACACACTGCGCATCCACGGGCATCTAACACTGGCTGTGAAGATTGTGCTGGCGCCCCTGCACGGCTCTGCGCCAACGATCACACGAAGCGTCCTGTTGCGCGGCTGATGCCCTGAGAGCCTACTTCTACGCGCGGGCGGGGAATGCCAGCCACTCGGCCGGCAGGACCCCCGCAGGGACCTCGCCGGCCATCGGCGGGAAATAACGCGCGAGCTGCGCGGCAGGGTGCTCTTCGATCAGCGGCCGCACGTCGCCGATGCTCTGAAGGATGCGGATCGTGCTGCCGATCTGCAGGTCGGCAGCGTTCGGTTGCTCACCGCCGAGCAGCCCCTCGGCGATCCAGCCATCGACGCGCTCGAGTTGGTTCGGTAGCGCTGCCAGGTCCGCGCGAGCGACGTCATCGCGGGCGTGATTCTTGAGCGCCATCAGCCTCGCGCTCAACGGCAGCGCCGGGCGCAGCAGCGCACGCGGCAGCGGCAGCTTCGCGTTAGCCGCGTAGCTCTCCATCACCGCTGGTCGGCGCATGAACGCCACGTCGATCAGCCGACGGGGCACGCTCTGGAATACCTCATCGCCCCACCGCTCCGCCTCGAGCACGCGTGCGTAGGCAGAGCTGCCGGGCACCGGCAGTAGCGGCGGTTCGGGTGCTAGCTCATCGAGACGCCGCATGATCCGGCGCGAGCCCACCAGCCGTTCGCCATCGATGCGCATCCCCGGCACAGTCCTGCCGCCGTAAAGCAGCGGGCCGAGCAGGACCTCAACGCTTGGCAGCAGGTCGATGCGCTTGTAGGGGATCGACTTCAGCTGCAGCGCCGCCTCCACGGCCGCGCACGGATGCGATCCTGGTAGCGCATATAGCTTGGCTTGTCTTCCCCCCATCGCGCTGCCGAGCATAATGGTCGCCGATGCTGCTCGTCGTTGACGTTGGAAACACGCAGACCCATTTCGGCGTCTACCAGGACGTGCAGCTGCTCGAGCACTGGCGCTTTGCCACCGTGCGCCAATCCACCGCTGATGAGCTCGGTGCCGCGCTGCGAAACCTGCTTGAGCTGCGCGGCTACAGCTTCGCCGACATCGATGCCTCGATTGTTTCTTCCACCGTTCCCCAACTCGAGCCCGAGTGGACCGCCATGGCTGGTCGCTACCTCGGGCACGAGATGCACGCCGTCGGCCCCGGAACCAAGACGGGGATGGCGATCCGCTACGACAACCCACGCGAGATCGGCGCCGATCGGCTCGTCAACGCCGTCGCGATCCGTGAGCGCTTCGGCAGCCTGGCGGTATGTGTGGACTTCGGCACTGCCACTACCTTCGATGTCGTCTCACGCGACGGCGACTACGTCGGCGGTGCGCTGATGACCGGTATCGAGATCTCGCTGGAAGCGCTCTCCGAACGCGGCGCACGGCTGCCCAAGGTCGACCTCGCGCCGCCTCGTAGCGTAATCGGCAAGAACACCATCGATGCGATCCGTTCCGGCGTCGTGTTCGGCTACGCCGGCGCCATCGACGCGATCCTCCGCCGCCTCTACGACGAGCTCGGCGAGCGCACCGACGTGATCGCCACCGGTGGCCTCGCCCGCCTGGTCGTGCCTTATACCGAGGAGATCGAGGAGGTCGACGACCTGCTCACGCTCACCGGGCTGCGGCTGCTACACGAACGCAACGGCTGAGCCGCAAGCCGGGAGCGCGAGCGCCCCGCCACGATCTTCTAGCCGCGATGCTTGGCACGCGGCTTGAAGTACCTCACCGTGATCGTCTGCCCATGCGTCGTGGGCAGCTCTCCCGTCGCGGTGAACGTAATCGACAGCCGTACCTGCAGGTGCCTGCGTTGTGCAATCAGTGCGAGCGCGCGTTTGGTCGGCTTCAGCTCGATCTTTACGTCCCCGGGCGAGAGTACCGTGTAGCTCGCGCGGCCGTAGGCGAGCGTTTCGAGAACACCGACGCGGATATTCCGGGAACGTAGTGCCCCGGCGGTAGACAGGCGGGAACCGGTATACCGGCCGGGATGGCCGGTGGGTACTCGTCCGCGCCTATGTCAACGATCGGGGAATAGATAGCTGATCCTCCCAGCCCGCAGGGCTCTACGTTGGAGAGCACCGCATTGATGCGAGGTTCGCCGTAGAAGTCGGTCGTGAGGCCGCTCGGCACGAGCGCGGTGGAGCCCGCGTCGATCGTCGGGCTGGACGCGGTCTCGTGTACGTCAAAGGAGGTCAGGTTGCCTTCGTCTTCGAGCTTCGGCGCCGCGCAGATGTTGCCTTGGCCTGCGAGCGGCGCGGTGCCGGCTTCGTCGCAGACGTCGCTGAAGGCGCTGCTCAGCGAGCCGCCCGCACCGTTGAAGCCGCCGATCTCCGGCCCGCCGTTGTTCACCGCGACGATCGAGTTCTCGATCACGAGCTGATCGCTGGAGTGGCCGTCGATGCCAGCGATGCCGCCAGCGGTGGCGACGCTGTTCTCGGTAACCGTCGAGTCCAGCAGGCGCAGGTGGTTGGGATATGCCGGTTCTGGCGGGCAGCCGACGTACGCGCCGGCGCCCCCGAGGTCTGCCGCGGCTCCCGCGCCGATCGAGTTGCCCGCGATCACATCGTCCTCGAGCGTGCTTTCAGTCGGAGCTTCTTTGTCGCAGTAGCTGTTGATGATGCCCAGGCCGCCGCCCCGGCTCCAGTGGCCGCCCGTCGTCCCCGGGATCGTGTTGCGCGAGAAGCGGTCGGCGATGCTCGTCAGGCTGGCACCCTGCAGCCACTCACCGCCACCGCCACGCCTTCGAAGCTGTCGCCGTCGAGCACCGACGTCGAGCCGATGCAGCCGTTGCCGATATACAGCGCCCCGCCGCTGTCGAAGCCCGTCAGCTCGAGCCTGTCATTGGTGAAGCTCGAGCCGGTGATCGTGACAACCGGGAAGCTCGGCGGGGTCGCGCACGAGCTGGTTTCGATCAGGGCGCCAGCGCCGCCTTCGCCTTCGAGGCTGTCTCCTTCGAAGCTGTCATCGCGCAGGGTGGCACGCTGCGCGTCCAGCTTCACCGCCGGGGATGTGGTCGACCTAGCGTTCGCGAAGGTCAGATCGGCCAACGTCACCGCGCCGACGCCGCCACTGGAGATGAACGCGCCACTAACGCCTTCCCCATCGAAGCCCGAGGTGGTTTTCGGGGCGCCTTCGATCGCGATGTTCGATTCAGATGGGATCGTCACGCCCACCCTGCACAGTCCATCGAGCACGACCACCTGGCCTTCGCCGTGGTGTTCCTTGCCGGAGGCCGCTTCGATCTGTGCCTGCAGATTGGAGCAGTTCGCGGGGAACGTTTCTGCGCTTGCCGCCGCCGCACCGAGCGCGAACGCCGTCACAGCCAGTGCCAGTGCCACGGTGCCACGAGCCGTCATCCCGGCCGCGCCGGCGCGCTGCTGTACCTGGGCGGCCCCCGGCTCGCGATGTCCAACACAACGCCACCCACCCGGCGCCGGAGGCGCCTCTTTAAACCCCATAATGGCCGCATGTCTACAGCCGCGCGACTCGACGAAAGCTGGCAGCTTGGTCCACTCACGGTGCCAAACAGGGTGATGCTCGCCCCGCTAGCTGGCATCGGCAACTGGTTCGTGCGCCTGCAGGCCAAGCGCTATGGGGCGGGCATGGCTGTCTCGGAGATGGTCTCCTCGCACGCCATCCACCACCGCAACGAGAAGACCTGCAACGAGATGCTGCGGATCGACCCGCGCGAGCGCGAGCCCGGTCCGCTTGGGCCCGCCGGGCCGGTATCGATTCAGCTGTTCGGCGAAAACCCGGCAGTGATGCGCGAGGCAGCCGCCGTGGTGGTGCAACGCGGCGCCGACGCGATCGACATCAACATGGGCTGTCCCGTGCCCAAGGTGAGAAAGACCGGTGCCGGCGCCGCACTGCTGGACAACCCCGATCTGGCCGTCGCCGTTGCACGGGCGACCGTCGAAGGTGCGCACGACGCGGCAGCAGCATCCGCTGAAGGGGAGGGGATACCGGTAACCGTAAAGCTGCGCTCTGGGCTGCGCCCGGGCGATAACAGCGGCTTCGAGCTCGCGCACCGTCTCGTGGCTGAGGCTGGCGTGGCCGCGATCGGCTTTCATCCGCGCTCAGCAGCGGTGCACCACAAAGGCACGCCCGACTACGAGCTCGCCGCGCGCCTGGTCGAGTCGCTGCCCGCGCCGGTGATCCTCACCGGCGGCATGAATGACGCAGACGCGGTCCGCGAGGCGTTTGCCCGCACTGGCGCCACCGCGGTGATGCTCGCTCGCGGCGCGCTCGGTAACCCGTGGCTGTTCACAGAGCTGCTCGACAGCGGCCATCCTCGCGATCTCAAGCCCACCCGTAAGCAGGTTCTGGTCGAGCTCCAATGGACGATCGAGCGCGCCGTCGAGCACCTCGGTGAGCCGCGCGCAACGCGCTATCTACGCAAGTTCTATCCCTGGTATGTGCCTCGCCTGCAGCTCGACGCGGGTGCCACCAAGAGCTTGCAGGAATCCCTTCAAAGCGCCCCTACCCTCGCGCACGTCGGCGAGCTGCTAGGACTGTCGAGCAGTACTCCCACGCTGCTCGTCTGAGCATCTTGTGGAGAGCCGCCGCCCCGCTATACTGCTGCGCTCGCCGAGGCCCTCGGCCGGCGCCGTCCCCGCCAGTAGCGGGGTTTTGTGTGTCGCGGACGGGGAACATCAAACCGCGATCGAGAGTCCATGCCCAAGGACGTCATCCTTACACCAGAAGGCCTGCAAAAGCTCAACGACGAGCTCGAGCTGCTGTCAACCGAGAAGCGCCGCGAGATTGCCGAGCGCATCAAGGAGGCACGCGAATTCGGAGACATATCCGAGAACTCCGAGTACGACGACGCCAAGAACGAGCAAGCGATGGTCGAGAGCCGCATCGCCCAGCTGCAAGAGAAGCTGCGCATGGCCACCGTCATCCAGGCCAAGGACCTCTCAACCGACGTCGTGCAGGTCGGCTCCGTCGTGCACGTCAAGGACGAAAAGACCGGCAAGTCCGTCAAATACACGATCGTCGGCTCCGCCGAGGCCAAGCCCAACGAGCACAAGCTCTCCAACGAGTCGCCCGTCGGTCGCGCGCTACTCGGTCACAAGCGCAACGACACCGTCGCCGTGAAGGTGCCGCGCGGCCCTGCCCGCAAGCTCAAGATCACCAAGATCGACGTCGGCCTCGAGTAGGCTCGCCGCCAATGAGCGGAAGCGAGCAGCACCCGACGGGATCGCAGGAGTCGGGCGAGTCGAGCAGGCACGGCCTGGATGAGCTGATCGTCGAGCGTAGGGACAAGCGCGAACGGCT
>JBEKAM010000150.1:0-9498 GCA_050015915.1 Solirubrobacteraceae bacterium | reverse complement strand
CGCCTGCGCGAGCGACTCGATCCGCACAGCGTCGGGACCGGCGGCGGCCAGCGCGCGCAGCCCTGCGTCTATCCAGCCAATGCGGGGCGTTCGTGTCGCGACCATCGTTCCCTCCGTAGCACAGGCTTGTCGAACCCTGAATCTATACGCTACCGTATGTATACGTAACCGTATGGATGGAGGCTTTGAGATGAAGAGGCTGCCTAACAGCGCGCACACCTCGCACCCGTGGCGCATCCACGAACTGACCCGCGACTTTCGCTTGGAGGACGTGTGGCAGATACAGGCGCCAGGACACCCCGACGATCGGGAGACCGCAGAGGAAGTGCTCGTCTCACTCGACCCGGCGCATAGCTCCTCACTCGCCGTCCGTGCGTTGTTCGCCATGCGCTGGAAGATCGGCGGTGTGCTCGGCTGGGATGAGCCCGACGGCGGCCTCGGCTCCCGTGTCCCCACGCTCCTCGATCGGCTACCTGTGGACCTCCGCGACACGGCGCCACCGCAATTGCAGGCGCTCCCTTTCACCTCGCTGTATTTCACCGACGACGAGTTCGCCGCCGAGATCGCCAACAGCACGATGCACGGGATCCTCCACGTAGGGTTCGTCACCGACGGGGCGGGGGGACACAGCGGCCAGATGGCCGTCCTCGTGAAGCCGAACGGGCCCTTCGGCGCCGCCTACATGGCCGCGATCAAGCCATTCCGGTACCTATTTATCTACCCAGCCATGCTCCGGGAGTTCGAGCTGTCGTGGCAGGCTCGCGCCGATGATACCTGGCCTTGAGATGGCGAACCAGCCAGCCGGTTCGACCACTTACATCTAAGGCGAGAGGAGGCTGCTCTTAGGATCGACCAGGATCTTCGCGTGTCCCTCGGGATCGCCAAGCGACTCGAAGGCGCTGCCAACGCCCTCGAGTCCCACCACGCCCGTGACCAGTGGGCCGGCATTGACCTTTCCCTCGGCGAGCAGGTGCAGCGTGTCGCGGAACTCGATCGGCGTGTAACCAAGGACGAAGCGTAGGTCGATCTCCTTATTGATCGCCATCGCCGGCCTGAACCGGTCTGCACCCATACACACGCCGACCACGACGATGCGCGAGAACAGCGGCGCACTCGTGATGATCTGGTCGATCACCCCGGGCACGCCGACGCACTCGAAGATCACGGGACTCTTGGGGGTGGCCAGTCCGAGCGCTTCGGCCGCGCGCCAGAGGTGGTGCCATGGGACCGGCGCACGTTGCATTTTGTCCATCGCGCCGACAGCGAGGTCGAGCGCAGCCGGCACCGTGACCAGGTGCCCATGCTTCTCAGCCAAGGCATGTGGCGATTCGTGAGCGGGGTCGACGACGATGTCGGCGCCGCACGCCTTGGCCAGCGCACGGCGTCCCGGCGAGAAGTCGCTCCCGATGACGGTGCGCACGCCACGGGCCTTCAGCATGCAGATCACCGACAGCCCGATCGGCCCGCAGCCGATGACGATCGCGACGGTGCGCTTCTTGAGCTCAGCTCGCCGCACGGCGTGGTAGGCGACAGCCATTGGCTCCGTTAGCACGGCGACTTCAGGTGAGAGGCCATTGGGCACGGGAACCGTCAGAGACTCCTGCACGAGCATCTGCTCGGCATAGGCGCCGGGGGCCGCCGTCGACAGGCCGATGGCCTGAATGGCCCCTCGGGTGCGAAGCAGCGGCACGGCGACGACCGTCGTCCCCGTGGGGACCGCCTTGCGACAGCCGAGGCCATGCTCGACGATCTCACCGCAGAACTCGTGGCCCATCACGACGTCTTGGTCTGAGCGCATGAAGCCCTCATAGCCCGTCTCGCGAGCCACCGCTGCCATCTCATCGCAGTGGTGACGAGCGTGAAGATCAGATCCGCAGATGCCACAGCGCAGCACGTCGATCAGCACATGCCCCCTCTCGGGTGAAGGCGTCGGTCGCTCGACGACCTCCAGCTGTCCGTCCCTGCAGCTGACGGCCTTCATGCGGCACTCTTGACAGTCGATCTGTCGAGCGCGCGCAGCAGTTGCACCCAATCCGATCCTGGTAGGTCCGGATCGACGGCGCGCTGAACACCGGTCCCGAGCCCGAGTGCGAGGATGATCGTGCTCAGCGCCTGAGCGTCGATCGGGGAGCCCTCGCCGAGCCGGGAGCTGATCAGCGCGGCCCAGCCCTCGCGAATTCGCGCGTAGCGGGCGGCGATAGAGGCCCGGTAGCTCTCGTCGTGGGCGCTGAAGGCGGCGAGCTCTATCTCCAGACGCGTCCACTCCGGCTGGCCTATCGTCCCCTCGGCCCACGCGGCAAGCGCATCAAACCACTCATCGAGATCGAGGGTCCCGGCCAGTGAGTCCTGGAGGTCCCGCGCCGCACGCTCGTAGAGCTCATCGATCACGGCGATCCCCATAGCGGTCTTGCTGGGGAAGTTGGAATAGACCGCACCGCGCGTGAAGCCAGCCTCCTCGCCGATCTGCTCGAGTGAGGTGATCTGAAAGCCGTTGCGCAGGAACAGGCTGGTGGCCGAGTCGACGATCAACGCACGCGTCCGTGCCTTTGATTGCGCACGCGTGAGGCGGGTCACGGGGCGAACGCGTAATCGTCGAGGTCGAAGCGCGCGCTGCGCCAGGCCGCCTCGAGCGTGAGACTGGGTCGAAACGGTGCGTCGCCGTGCTGGTCGAAGTAGTAGCTGTTGGCGTTGCCACACGAACCGCGGAAGAAGACCTGGTTGTGCCGGCGCCCGAGCATCGACTCGAAGTAGCGGCGGTTGGCCTCTGGTGTGATCTCCACCCGCGTTGCGCCATCGCGTCGTGCGCGCTTCAGGCAACGCACGATGTGGCGCATCTGGGTCTCGATCAGCCCGAAGTAGGACTGGCCGTTGAAGCCGTAGGGACCAAGGATCGAAAAGGAGTTCGGAAAGCCGGGCACGCTCACGCCCTCGTAGGCCTGCAGTCGGTTGGCATCCCACCACTCCTCCAGATCAACGCCACCTGTCCCGAGCATCTCGAACGCCGGCAAGTTCCCCGAGTCGAACACCTTGAATCCTGTGGCGAGGACCAGCGCGTCAATGGGATGCTCGACCCCCTCGGCCGTGCGAACACCCGTCGGAGTGATCGCCTCGATGGCGGCGGTCTCGAGCAGCACGTTGTCTCGGTTGAAGGTGGGGATGTACTCGTTGGAGAAGCTCGGGCGCTTGCACCCGAGCGAGTATTGCGGCGTGAGCTTCTCGCGCACGACCGGATCAGTGACCTGCCGCAGCATCTTGCGCGCGTCGCGTTCGCCGCGCGCGGTCAGGCCCGGGAACGTGCCGGCGAAGTGCGCGGCGAGCACGAACGTGAGCTCCACAAAGGCCTGGCTGGCCCAGCGGGCCGCTAGCTCCGCGCCGGGCACCGAGCGCAGCACTCGGCGCGCGCTGGGACTTATCGGTGCGTCAAGCTTGGGCAGGCACCAGATCGGAGTGCGTTGAAAGACCGTGACACGCGCGACCTCCGGCGCGATCGCGGGGATGATCTGGATCGCCGAGGCTCCGGTGCCGATCACGCCGACACGCTTACCGCGCAGGTCGACCGAGTGATCCCAGCGTGCTGTGTGCATGGTCGTGCCAGCGAAGGCCTCGATGCCGGGGATCTCAGGCGGTTTGGGCTGGCTGAACACCCCCGTCGCGGCGATCACGAATCGCGCCGTGACCTGCTCGCCGTTTGCCGTCTCGATATGCCACGCGTGCGCGTCCTCGTCGAACCTCGCCCCGACCACCTTAGTGTTCAGTCGGATGCGGTCGCGCACGCCGTACTTGTCGACGCAATGCTCAGCGTAGCTCTTGAGCTCCTTGCCTGGCGCATATACGCGCGACCAGTCGCTCCGCTTCTCAAAGGAGAACTGGTAGCTGAACGACGGGATGTCAACTGCAATCCCTGGATAGGTGTTCCAGTGCCAGGCGCCCCCGACACCGTCCCCAGCCTCGAGCACTACGAAGTCGTGGAAGCCCGCCTCCTCTAGCTTGATCGCCGCCCCTATGCCCGAGAAGCCGGCACCGATTACAAGGACCTCGTGATCGACTGCGATATCCGGAGTATCCACATGCTCAAGATATCGAGAATGCTCGCCGCGCGCAGCGTCAAAGCAAGCGCACCACTGTTACCCTCCACAAATGCTCAGAAACGCAACGATTCTGATCATCCGTCACGGTGAGAAGCCACCAGACGGGCCGGAGTTGTCACTTGCGGGCGTTGAGCGCGCAGCGGCGTACGTCCCGTACTTCCAGAACTTCTCCACGCCACGCGGGGAAGCGCTGGGGATCGAGCACATCTTCGCCGCCAAGAGCAGCCACGAAAGCGAACGCCCGGTGCTCACGGTCACACCACTGGCGGCAGCGCTCAAACGCGTGATCGACGACAGCGTTGCGGATAAGGACTACAAGAAGCTCGCGGACTGGATCCTCGCCAAGGACAGCCCTTCGGCGAACCCTTACGACGGCTCGACGCTGTTGATCTGCTGGCACCACGAGCAGGCGATCCGGCTGGCCGAGGCGCTGGGTATCCCGAAGAATCTGACGCCCACCTTCCCCTGGCCGGCGAACGGGGAATGGCCGGAAGACGTGTTCGGCTGGGTGCTCATGATTGCTTACGACGGCGAAGGTGCGATCGACTACGGCCGCACGCTGTGCGTGAGTACGGCGCTGATGTATGACGACTGCGGGCAGGAGCCACCAGGCCCGGTGCATTAGCGCTCCGCGCAGGGGTTATCGTAAGTGGGTGAGCATTGACCCTCAGGTGGTATGGATGCCGGGTGACACGCGCACGGAGATCCACCTCGCCACAGAGGACACCGACGGCCGGCTCTGCATGGTGGTCGACCACCCGCTGCCGGGCTGGTCGCTACCGCCGCACCGGCACAGCAACGAGTCAGAGACGATCCACATCGTGGCGGGTGAGTTCGAAATGGAGGTCGACGGCGAGCTCATGCATGTGTCGGCAGGTGACACAGTTCATGTTCCCCAAGGCGTGATCCACTCAGGTAGGAACGTGGGCGAGGATGTGGGTCAACGAGTCCTGCTGTTTTCCCCCGCGGGCATGGAGCGCTTCTTCCTCGAGGCAGGCGCGCCTGCACCCGGCAGCGAGCTCGACCGTGCCGCGACGGCGGTAACGGCGATGCGCTACGGCTGGGAGTTCATCGCGTAGCCGAGCTGCGCCATTGGGGCACACCCAATGTGATCATCCGTAGCTGGCGTACTGCGGTTGCGACGATCTCTGTCTCCGCCGTAGGGTCCATGAGCGGTGCGTCCAGGATCGCCTCGGCGGTGGACACCATTGCACTGACCATCAGCCCGGCGAGCAGTTGGAGGTCCTCGGTATTCCAGCGCTCGAGGTAGGGCAGCCGGGCGAGGTCAGTTGCGAGGTCGCTCGCGAACAGGCGGATCTCACCGCGGATCGCGCGCCGCAGAGCGACGACGCCACCGAAGCGCTCGCGGGCAATGAAGCGGAAGTGGGTGTCGTGCTCGTGCACATATCCGACGAGGATCTCGACCGAATTACGGATCACATGCTCGTCGGTGCGCGGATCGGTGCGTACGGCGCGGATCATCGCGCGCAGCGTGCGGAACGACTCGTCGATTAGGACGAGACCAAGCTGCTCCATGTCGTCGAAGTGGCGATAGAAGGCTGTCGGGACGATTCCCGCGGAGCGCGTCACCTGGCGCAAGCTCAGGCTGGAGAAGCTCTGCTCATCAAGCAGCGCAAGCGCGGCGTCGAGCAGTGCGCGGCGGGTGCGCTGCTTGCGCTCCTGGCGCGTGGCGATCTCTGGTGTACGGATGTTCACGCTCATGGTTTTAAAGCGCTTAGAAGCGTATCCATCCGCCTCTCCTGGTGTAAGTATACTCTGTGAACATCCGTGCACTGAAACAACCGGATCGATAACTTTGCCTTCCGCGCTAACGCCCCGTCGTGTCGGCCGACTGCTGCTCCGCTCGAGCCTGCTCGAGGCGCTCGCGTATCCGCACGGTGTAGACCGCTACCTCGAGCTCGTCCGGCCACTGCTTGTCAAGCACGAGGTGCGCGCGGAGATAACTGCCGTGCGCCGCCAGACGCCGAAGAGCGTGACGCTCACGCTGCGCCCAAACGAGAACTGGCGGGGCCTGCGCGCAGGGCAGTTCGTCGGTGTCAGCGTGGAGATCGACGGCGTCCGTGAGACGCGGCCTTACTCTCCAGCCGGCTCCCAGCACGCCGGCGACGGGGCACTCGAGCTGACCGTCTCTACGCACCCGGAGGGCAAGGTCTCGCGCCACCTGCGTGACCATGCGCGGCCGGGGATGATCGTTGGCCTGACCCAGGCGCAGGGCGAGTTCATGCTGCCCCACTCCCGGCCCAAGAGCATCTTGCTGATCAGCGGCGGCAGCGGCATCACGCCGGTGATGGCGATGCTGCGCACCCTCTGCGACGAGGGCTTCGCGGGCGAGATCGCCTTCCTCAACTACGCGCGCTCACACGAGCTTGCGCTGTACGGCGCTGAGCTCGATCAGCTCGCTGAAAGCCACGCGGGCCTCACGGTCGCACGCGGCTTCACCCGCGGAAGCGGCCTGCCGTTGGGCGGGCGCTTCTGCCGAGAGCATCTAAATGCGGTGGTCGCCGACCATGCGAACGCGGCGACGTTCGTATGTGGGCCGCCGACGCTGATCGACTCGGTCCGCGCAGTCTGGGCACAGGACGATCTGCCCGCCCCGGCGGTCGAGACTTTCACAGCGCCGGTGATGAGCTTTGATCTGGACGGCGCAGAGGGACTAGTTAGCTTCGCCGCGAGCGGTCTGGAGATCGCCAACAGCGGCCTGCCGCTGCTCGATCAGGCCGAGGACGCCGGGCTGAGCCCTGAATACGGATGCCGAATGGGCATCTGCAACACGTGCAGTTGCCGCAAGAGCGCCGGCATCGTCCGCAACGTAATCAGCGGTGAGCTCTCGAGCGCCAGAGACGAGCTGGTTCGAATCTGCGTGTCTGTGCCTGTCGGCGATGTGGCGCTCGACCTATGAACCCGATATCGAGAAGGAGGCCGCCCATGTCATCCCCCGCACCCAATCTCACTCCGCAGCAACTAGAGGCGTTTGGGCAGGAGCTCGACGCCATCCGCGCCCGCGTCGTCGCGGACCTCGGTGAGCGCGACTCTGACTACATCAACAAGCTCATCCGCACCCAGCGCGGGCTGGAGATCGCCGGCCGCGCGCTGCTGTTTGCCGGCTTCTTGCCGCCGGCCTGGATCGGCGGGACTGCTGCCCTGTCGCTGTCAAAGATCCTCGACAACATGGAGATCGGGCACAACGTGATGCATGGGCAGTACGACTGGATGAAAGACCCGCAGCTGAACGGCAAGACCTTCGAGTGGGACACCGCGTGCCCCGCCGACCAGTGGCGCCACTCGCACAACTACATGCACCACACCCACACGAACATCATCGGCAAGGATCGCGACATCGGCTATGGGATACTGCGGATGTCTGAGGAGGAGCGTTGGCATCCGTACTACCTCGGCAACCCGTTGTATGCGGCGCTGCTTGCAAGCTTCTTCCAATACGGCGTTGCGCTGCACGACCTCGAAACGGAGCGGATCGCCGCAGGTGAAACAACCCTGGGCGAGAAGCGCGGAATGGCGGTCGACATCTGGCGCAAGGTGCGTGGCCAGACGCTCAAGGACTACGTGCTCTTTCCGCTGCTGTCCGGCCCGTCGTTCCCGTTCGTGCTCGCCGGCAACGCGACCGCTAACCTCACGCGCAACTTGTGGGCATTTACGATCATCTTCTGCGGCCACTTCCCCGATGGCACGCACCAGTTCACCGAGGAGCAGGCTGAGAAGGAGACCCGCGGGGAGTGGTACTACCGTCAGCTGCTTGGGTCGGCCAACTTGACCGGTGGCAAGCTGTTTCACATTCTGGCTGGGAACCTCAGCTTCCAGATCGAGCACCACCTCTTCCCCGACCTGCCTGCCCACCGCTACGCGGAGATCTCAACAGAGGTCAGCGAGATCACAGAGCGCTACCGGATCCCTTACAACACTGGCCCGTTGCATAGGCAGTTCGGCAGCGTCGTGCGCAAGATCGGCAAGCTCGCGCTACCGCCACTGCCCGGCGGCGTCAGCAGCGTCGTGCGTAAGGTCAGCAAGCTCGCCCTGTTGCCGCTGTCTGGCAGCGCCAATAACCAGGCGAAAGGCGTGAAGAGCGCCGCCGAGGCAGGCCCGCAGGAGCTGGTCGCGGCCTGATCCATTTGAGCGACCCCGATCCGCTCGAAACGCTCGCCCGCGAGCTTGACGACATTCGCGACAAGGTACGTGCAGACCTGGGCGCGCGCGACCGCGCATACATCACCCGTGTGATCGCGGCCCAGCGCCAGCTTGAGCTCGCGGGGCGAGTGCTGCTGCTCGGCGCGCGCTTCGCCCCGGCGGCTATCGCCGGCACGGCTGTGCTTTCGCTGTCGAAGATTCTCGAGAACATGGAGATCGGGCACAACGTGATGCATGGCCAGTGGGACTGGATGCGTGACCCGGTGATCAACTCGAGCACCTGGGAGTGGGACGCGGCGTCAACAGCTGCGTCGTGGAAGCGCGCACACAATTTTCACCATCACGTTTACACGAACGTCGTTGGTCGCGACCGCGACCTTGGCTACTCAGCGATGCGCGTCGAGCCAGCCCAGGCATGGAATCCGATCTACCTCGCCCAGCCGATCTACTTCTTCTTGATGGCAGCAGTGTTTGAGTGGGCGATCGCGATTTACGACATGGAGCTGGACGCGGTCAGGCGCGGTGAGAAGTCCAGGGCCTCCTCCAACGAAGAGATCGTCGCTCTGCTGCGCAAGGCGCGCGGGCAGCTGCTCAAGGACTACGTGCTGTTTCCCGCGCTGGCCGGGCGCCGGGGCGTGCGCCGGGCGCTCACCGCGACGATCGTTGCGAACCTGATTCGCAACGTGTGGGTACACACAATCGTCTTCTGCGGGCACCTGCCAGAGGATGCTGAGACGTTCACCGAGGAGCAGTACCAGGGAGAGACCCGCGACGACTTTTATCGCCGCCAACTGCTCGGCTCGTGCAACCTCGAGGGCAGCCGACTGTTTCACCTGTTGACTGGCAACCTGTCATTTCAGATCGAGCACCATCTGTTCCCCGACCTGCCCAGCAATCGTTATGCGGAGATCGCACCGCGGGTCCGCGCGGTGTGCAAGCGCCACGGCCTGCCGTATAACAGCGGGCGCCTTGGGCGCCAGTACCGATCGGTCTACCGGCAGATCCTGCGGCTCGCCTTTCCCGGCGGCTGAGCAAGCTGCGTCAACCCCGGGGTTGACGGACGAATCAACCCCGAGATCAACCTCTGCGCCGATGACAGGAGCTCGCTCGGGGGCGAGTATTGCTGCCATGACAACTACTGACTACCTCATAAACGCAGCCCTCGTATTGCTCGTCGTTCGCCAGATCCGTGAGCGTCGTGTCGACCTTCGCAGCCTGATCCTGCCGGCGGTGCTCGTCTACACCATTG
>JBEKAM010000149.1:0-9589 GCA_050015915.1 Solirubrobacteraceae bacterium | reverse complement strand
CAAGGAACGAGCCGAACACGAACGCCAGCACCAGCAGCGCCCCCAGTCCGCCCAGCAGCGCCTCCACCAGCACGCCCGGGCCGTTGCCGCCGCCGCTCTGCGCCGACAATGCATCAAAGCCAGTCAGGTGCACAGGTGCGCCCGCCACCGTCGTGCCCGCCAGTGCAGCAGCCGCGTGTTTCGCCGCTTCCGGGTTGTCTTCAAACGCCTGCTTTGGGTCCGGCAGGGGATAGGCGATCACAAACGTCGTGTGGCCGTCAGCCGATATGAACGCGTTGTTGTGCGTGCTCGCATAGCTCGCCATCCGTGCACCCGGCAGCGTGTGCTCCAAGCGTGCTTCCGTGGCGCGCAATTCGCCCTGCACCGAGCTCGACGTCACTGAGCTGCCCGCCGGCAGCGTCACCACCGCCAACAGTGGCGCGCCGTTGCCACCAGTGCCGTGGAAGTCCTTCGCGATCTGTTGGTTGGCAACCCAGCCTTCCTTGCCCGGCACCGTGAACTTCTGTTTCAGCGCTTTCGTCGCCGAGTTCGCCGACGCCATGCCAACGATCGTCAACACCACCCAGAACGCCACCACAATGCGCTTGTGAGCCAGTACCCAGCGAGTCACCTGTGCCATCTGAAGCTTCCTTTCCCACGCCACTACATAGGCGCACCATCGATGCCAGTCGACGCTAAGACCTGGCATCCGCCTCGAACTCATCGCCGCCGAAGATCGCCCGATCACCCACATGAGGGAGAATCGTTCCGAACAGAATGATCTATACCATAAATCTTTCTGCTTGGGTATGATCGTAGTGTGAATACTGGGAGTGGGGAGACCGCAGCCGCGGCAAGCGCGGCAACTGGGCTGAGCGCTGCTGGCACCAGTGACATGCTCGATGCAGGGCCCGGCGAGGGAGCCGGCGCGCCGCCGTTTCGCAGCGTCGGCTTCCTCGCCTCCTCGATCGGCTACGCAGTGTCTCGGCGCTTCCGCCAAACGCTCGCTCCGCTCGAGCTCGAGCCGCGCGAGTTTGCCCTGCTGCGGGCTGTGGGTGTTGCTGAAGGCCAGTCTCAACAGGCCATCGGCGAGCGCCTGCAGATACCGCCCAGCCGCATGGTCGCGTTCGTCGACGCGCTGGAGGGGCGATCTTTGCTTGAACGCCGTCACAACCCGCTCGATCGGCGCACCCGTGAGCTGCACCTCACACCCGCCGGCCGGCAGCTGCTCGAGCGCGCGTTCCAGCTCGCCGCCGGTCTCGAGAACGACCTATGCGCTGATCTGAGTGTTCCCGAGCGCGAGCAGTTGATTGGGCTCTTGCAGCGTGTGGGGTTGCAGCTCGGTTTGCCGCCTGGCAGTCACGGTGCGCACGCTCACCCCGCGATGGTGGACGGCGGCGGCGATTGCGAGGAGAACGGCTTGACGCGCTGAGCCCGAGACAGGTCGAAAGAGCGCCTCAGGACTCAAGTAGCGGGCATAGCCAGGTCGAAGCTGACGTGGATGCCCCTGCCCTTGCTACAGCCAGCAGTCCCGATCGAGACCGACGAGCACATCATGCGTGCGCGTCAGACCGCTGCCAAGACCAGGATTGGCATGGGGCTCATCGGCATCGCGCTGATCCTCGTGTGGCCGACACTGCTGCCTCATCCGCTATTTGGGGTGCTCGGCTTCGTCACCATCCTGGGGACCGCGATCGTGCAGCTGGTGACGCTACGTCCTGCGTGGCTGAAAGTTGAGGAGTCGCTCGCAGGACTCGCTGCGATCCTGATCATCGGCTTGGGCGATCAGCATGTGACCACCCTGAGCCTGCTGTGGCTGGTGGCAATCGCGAGCGGCGTAATGGCCCGCGGTGGGCGCGTCCACTGGATGGGCAGCCTGATCGTCCTGGGCGCGCTCGCGCTTCCGGTGATCCGCGAGCAGCATCTCGGCGGCGAGTACGCTGCCATGTGTGCTGGCGTACTGGGGCTGCTGCTCACGTGCGGCAGGCTCACGCGCGAGCTCAACTACCTGCTCGCACAGGCACGTCGTCAAGCCGAGAACGCCGAGACGCTGCTGCTCGCCGGGGATATCGCCGCGCGTATGTCAGACCGTGCTGTGCCAGTCACCGAGGAGCCCAGCGTCGCGCGCAGTGCGCCCTCCCGACTGAGCGCCGAGGAGACCGCCAGCGCGCGCGACGCGCTTGCGCGGCTGATCAACGGCGAAGGCTTGAAAATGGTCGTCCAGCCGATCGTCGACATACGCACCGGCACCGCTCACGCTTACGAGGCGCTTGCGCGCTTCGGCCAGCGGCGAGAGGATGTCAGCAGCCCGCTGCATTGGTTTGCGCTGGCCGAGGAGCTGGGGGAGCGCGCCGCGCTCGAGCGCGCTTGTGTAAATCAGGGGCTCGCGCTGCTCGCTCGCCGACCCGCCGGCACGAGCGTGTCGCTGAACCTATCCGCCCGGGTACTGCTCGAAGCGCCCACCATGGCGATGCTGCACGCCGCCGGCGACAGCCTGCCTGATGAGCTCGCCGGGCTGATCATCGAGATCACCGAGGAGACGCTCGTCCACAGCGACATGCAGCTGCTCCACGCGATCGAGCCGCTGCGTGCCCGGGGCGCGCGCCTGGCGGTCGACGACATGGGCGCCGGCTACTCCGGGCTGCGCCAGATCACCACCGTGCTGCCCAGCTACCTCAAGCTCGACCGCTCGCTTATCACCGGCATCGACAGCGACAGCGATCGTGCTGCTCTGGTAGGAGCGCTCGTGGGCTACTCCAAGCAGGTGGGCTGCCTGCTCGTCGCAGAGGGCGTCGAGACCGAAGCCGAGCTGCAGGCCGTTCGCCGTCTCGGCGTGTCGCTGGTGCAGGGCTTCTACCTCAGCCGGCCGGGAGAGCCCTGGCCGGAGATTAGTCAAGTCGGTCTCATCCCGGAGGTCGAGCCGGTGGCGGCTGCGCGCGTTGCTGAATTGGAGTCCGTGGGAGTCCTGCAGCCAGTGGCGTGAGCGCCGGATTCGGCTTCGCTCAGGCGCTGGGGGTGGTCGCGGGGGGAGGATCCTCGGGCGTTTGCGCTGCAGGTGCCAGCAGGTAGACGGCGATCGCCAGGCCAAGCAGCATGGCCTGCCTCCCACAACATTTCGCTGAGGCGGCTTGCCACAGCGTCTCTGTTGAGAACGCGAAGGTAGCCGCTATACGTCTCTTCCACGATCAGGTAGACGCGCAGGCCTACCACCGCCAGGGCACCACCAAACTCAGTGACGGAGTGCACAGAGGGCGGCAGCGAAGGTGGCTACACCGGCGCCCGAGAGGGCGATCCCGCCCTTGATCGTTCCCCTGGCGCGCAGCTCGATGATCGCGGAGGTCACGTCAAAGCTGTTGATCAGCAGGCAGAGCACGGCCGCAGAGCGGGCCCGTCGTGGGGAGCGCATAGCGGTGAGAGTCAGACAGCCTGACACCAGCAGGTGACCACCAAACGCGCGCAGGAGCAGCCTGGGATCCGCGAGGTCGTGGGTGTCTGGCGCGTAGTGCGCGCAGACCATGCTCTCGGGCGTTAGCAGCGACCCGAGGCCATAGACGATGTGTACAGCACCGCCTGCCAACAGCAGCGCCCGTGCGTTCGCAGGCACCGCCTTGCGTGTCTTGACGGTTGACTTACGTTTGCTGATGCTGCTTGTGCTGCCTGCTGTTCTCCTGTATGACATCGCCTATGTATCCGAGCAGACATGTCACCGTCTCGCAAGAGGTTTCGCGGAACCGGTCCCCGCGGCCCGATCCTTCACGACCCGATCCGCAGGGGCGATGAAGCTCACGCCCTCCGCCTTCCTGATGTTGGGCATGGTCCGCCTCGGCGTGCGGTCTGGATATGGGATCAAGAAGGTCTCCGACGTCTCCACCCGCTTTTTCTGGCCGACGTCGCTGGCGCAGGTTTATCCGGAGTTGGCGCGGCTCGTGCAGGCTGGACTTCTGACTCGTAGGGAGGACCCTCAGGGTGCTCGCGAGCGGTTCGCATACGAGCTCACCCAGCGCGGTGAGGAGGCGATGGACACGTGGCTGCGCGGCTCGCGCGAAGCTCCCACCCAGTTCCGCGACGAAGGCATATTGCGGCTGTTCTTCGCCGATGCGCTCGCCGAGGAGGACCAGTTGGCGTTGGTGCGTCGCCTACGCGAGCGCGTCCGCGACGTCGCTACCCATACCCGCGAGGAGATCGTGCCGCTCGCTGAAGCGCTCGAATCGAGCGGGACCCGCTTCCCCGCGCTCGTCGCACGGCTGCGCGCTGATACGTACGCCTACGTCGAGCAGTGGCTCGAGCAGGCGGAGGCGGAGCTGGAGCGGTGAGGCAGTGGCGGGGGAAGGATTCGAACCTTCGAAGGCAGAGCCAACGCGTTTACAGCGCGTCCCCTTTGACCGCTCGGGAACCCCGCCAGGGGCTCGTCAGTTTAGGGAAGAGGGCCGGTGCAGGGCGGTTGCCCGTCGACCGGTACGCCGCGCGCCTGTCCCCTCAGGCACGCGCGCGGCGTCAGTACCGGCTGAGCTCAGGAAGCCTCGCGCAGCTGCTGAGCTTCGGGCAGCGTTTGCAGCTTTTTCAGCGTCCTGTTCTCGATCTGGCGGACACGCTCGCGGGTGATGTTGAACGCGCGGCCCACCTCCTCGAGCGTGCGGGCGCGGCCACCGACGATGCCATAGCGCATCTCGATCACCTCGCGCTCACGCCTGGGTAGGCACGCGAGTACACGCACCACGTTCTCCCGACGTAGCGCCTCCGACGCGATCTCAAACGGCGACTCCGCTGAGACGTCCTCGACGAAGTCCGCCAGCGCGGAATCGTCCTCCTCGCCCACCGGCTTCTCCAGCGAGATCGGCTGCTGGGTGATGCGCATGATGTCGCGCACCTCCCGCACCGTGCATTCGAGCTCCCCCGCGAGCTCCGCGGGGGTGGGCTCGCGCCCGAGCTGCTGGATCATCCGCCGTTCCGCATGGATGAGCTTGTTCAGCCGCTCGACCATGTGAACGGGGATGCGAATCGTGCGTCCCTTGTCCGCGAGCGAGCGCGTGACCGCCTGGCGGATCCACCACGTGGCGTACGTGGAGAACTTGTAGCCACGGCGGTAGTCGAACTTCTCCACCGCGCGAATCAGCCCCAGCGAGCCCTCCTGGATCAGATCCAGCAGCGTCAACCCGCGCCCCACGTAGCCCTTGGCGATGGATACCACCAAGCGCAGGTTGGCCTCGACCATGTGCTGCTTGGCAGCGACGTCGCCGCGCTCGATGCGCTTCGCCAACGCCACCTCCTCTTCGGCGCTCAACAGTGGCACGCGACCGATCGAGCGCAGGTAAAGCCGCAACGAGTCCAGGCTCGGCTCCACCGTCAGATCGACCTCCGGCCGCTTGAGCTCCTCGAGGTGCGTGTGCAGCTCGTGGACGTGCTCACTGCCACTGTCATCTTCATCGCTCGCGCTGACGAGCGCGTCAGGGCCATCCGCCATCGGCGACGCTCCCGCGTCGTCATGCGAAGCCGCGTCAGTCACGTGCGCCTGTAGCTCCGCTGCTGCGGGCTCGCCCGAGGAGACGATCTCCACCCCGTGCTCCTCCAGATAGCTCAGCAGGTCCTGCGTCTGCTGGCCGGACAGCTCGGTCTCCTCAAGTGCTGCCGCCAATGCCTGAACGGTCACGAATCCACGTTCGTGGGACTCCGCGATGATTCCCTGCAAATCCTCCAACTCGACCACGGCGGTGTCCGTCGCGATCATCAGACCCACAAGCTTCTCGCTCAACTGGCCTCCCAACTACGGTCTGACTCCCCATCGGAACGGTTTCCCGCGCCGACCTCCCCAGCCTTTCCCTAAGCCCTCCTGTAGCTCGCCATAAGTTGAGTGCCGATTGATACCAGAATCCACGGCCGATGGTGTTCGGTTGCGCTGATGTCGTAAGCCTAATTGGAACCGCCGCGTACACAGAGCGCTACGCTGGGGCTCTGGTGCAGGCGGGCGAATCGACCTCCACGTTGTCTCCCACCCGGGGCGCGGGCGATGACGTCCAGGCGCGCGAGCCGGGAATTGCCATAGGGCTGACGCGTGTAGGCGTGAGCGGCGTCGAGAAGGTGGTGCGCATCCGCGACGAGTTGTTCCTCGCGCGGCTGGACTGCTTTGTGGACCTCAACCGCAACCAGAAGGGCGCGCACATGTCGCGGTTCGACGAGGTCGTCAACGACGCCATCGGTGAGGTCGTGCTCAGCGAGTCGCCGTTCAAGGCGGAGACGCTCGCGCGGCATATCGCTGAGCTCGTGCGCGAGCGACAAGGCGCCGAGCGCGCGGAGGTGACGATCGCGGCGCGCTACCCAGAGCACAAGCCCGCGCCGGTGTCAGGGATCCAAACGCAGGAGATCTACACGCTGCTCGGGCGCGCGGTGGCCTTCGAGCACGGCACTCGCCGCACAGTAGGGGTGTCCGCGACAGGCATGACAGCATGTCCGTGCGCACAGGAGCTCGTCGCCGCGCGAGCGCGCGAGCGCCTACTCGGGCAGGACTTCTCCGCGGAGGAAATCGACCGCATCCTCGACAGCGTGCCTGTCGCGACCCACAACCAGCGGGGCCTCGCGACCCTGCAGATCGGCTGTACCGAGGAGTGCACCGCCGAGATCGACGCCGCCACGCTGCTGCGGATCGCCGAGGCCGGCATGTCCTCGGAGATCTACGAGTTGATGAAGCGCTCAGACGAGGTTGAGGTCGTGGAAAAGGCCCACCGCAGACCGCGCTTCGTGGAGGACTGCGTGCGCGAGATGATCGGCGGCGTGGTCAGCGCGTTTCCCGCCCTCGACGGTGCCAGCTTCGTGTCCGCCCGCCAGGAGAACCTCGAGACGATCCACCAGCACAACGTTGTCGCAGAACGCCACGGGCTGCTCGCGGAGCTGCGCGCGGAGATCCAGTCTGGTGCACCCAGCAAGCATCAGACGAGCCTCGAGGAGTGGCTGAACGCGGGCGCCAGCGCCTGACGATCGCCAGCTTGCTCAGCCGTGTGTGGGCTCAGCTGGCGAGGCAGGGGAGGTCTGGGCCTGCTGCATGCGCTTGCGCAGTCCGAAGAAGTAGTCCAGGCCGGACAGCACCGTCACAACCACGGTCGCGTACAGCAGCGCGGTCACCCAAGTGGGGTGGCCGTGGACGGCGATGATCGCGAGGATCGTCACGATCTGCAGGCACGTCTTGACCTTGCCGAACATGCTTGCCGCCATCACTACGCCGGCTTGGGTGGCGGCCAGGCGTAGAACGGTGACCGCGAGCTCACGGGTGATGATCACCATCGCCACCCACGCCGCCAGGCGGTGCAGCGACACCAAGGATATAAGCGCCGCGACGATCAGCAGCTTGTCTGCGAGCGGGTCCATCAGCTTGCCGAACGTGGTTATCGAGTCACGTGCGCGGGCAAGGTAGCCGTCGATGAAGTCAGTCAGCGAGGCCAGCGCGAACACCACCGCCGCGAGCACATCGCCGCCGGGCGTATTGCCCAGCAGCGCCACCACCAGCGCCGGCACGAGCATGATCCGCAGCACCGTCAGCAGGTTGGGCAGATTCAGCGGGAACATGTCGGTTGCCATTATGTCTGGAACGGAATATTCCTCCCACGCGACAGGAGACACAAGATGAATACGCGCACGCTCGGGCCAGAAGGACCGGAGGTCTCGGCGATCGGTCTCGGTTGTATGGGCATGTCTGCTTTCTACGGCGCCACTGACGAAGACGAGGCCCTGCAGACGATCCACCGCGCGCTCGATCTGGGCTGCAATTTCCTGGACACGTCAGACATGTACGGGCCGCACACCAACGAGCGGCTGGTGGGACGCGCGATCAAAGAGCGCCGCGACGAGGTGTTCCTGGCGACCAAGTTTGGGATCAAGCTCGAGCGGGGGCCGGACGGGACGCCGGTGCGCTCGATCGATGGCACCCCCGACTACGTGCGCAGCGCCTGCGATGGGTCACTCGAGCGCCTGGGGGTGGATCACATCGACCTCTACTACCAACACCGTGTCGACCCGAACACGCCGATCGAGGACACGGTGGAGGCGATGGCCGAGCTCGTGGCCGCCGGCAAGGTGCGCCACCTGGGCCTGTCGGAGGCGAGCGCTGAGACGATCCGCAGGGCGCACGCTGTGCACCCGATCACAGCAGTGCAAACGGAGTACTCACTGTGGACCAGGGACGTGGAGGCGGAGATTCTGCCCACGCTCGAAGAGCTTGGCATCGCGCTTGTCGCCTACTCGCCCCTCGGACGCGGCTTTCTCTCCGGTCGCTTCAGCTCGCCGGATGAGCTGGATGAGGGCGACTTTCGCCGCTATGGGCCGCGCTTCACCGGCGAGAACCTCAAGCACAACACCGAGCTTGTCCAGCGCATACGCGAGCTGGCACAGGAGAAAGAGATCACGCCTGGCCAGCTGGCGCTCGCATGGGTGCTGCATCGCGGCGAGCACATCGTTCCCATCCCCGGCACTAAGCGCGTGTCATATCTGGAAGAGAACCTCGCCGCAGCTAATGTGCAGTTGAGCGACGAGGACGTGCAGCGGATCGCCGAAGTGGTGCCCACCGCCGCCGGCGAGCGCTACGACCCGCAGGGAATGCGCTCCGTCAACCTGTAGCTGCGTGGTGGCGCGCGTGCGCAGCCCGGTTCACGCGTGCGGCGATGTGGCTGGCAAGCTTGGGCAGCCGTGCGCTGGCCTGCGCCTGGGTGATCGCGCCTGCCTGCACCTTCTCGGCGAGCAGCGCCTTCCTAACAGCGAGTAGCGCTTCAATCAGGCCAGCTTCGGACTTGCCAGCCGTGGCCTTGGCGATCTCGGCAAGCGTCTTGCCCGAGCGCACCTCAGTGCGTAGCTGGCTGATGCTCACGCCAAGGTAGCTGCTGGCTGCTCGCACCGCTGCACCGCCACCGCCGATACTGCCGCCTGCACGGTCGACCTTCGCTGTGATGCGCGCCTGCAGGCTCGCAGCCGCGGACGCCAGCTTCTGCTTGTCAACTGCCTCAAGCGTTCCGATCAGGCCCTGAGCGGACTTGCCGCTGGTGGCGTCGGCGATTTGCGCAAGGGACTTGCCTGAGCCGAGCTCGCTCTTCAGCTGCGCTGGGGTGGAGCCCAGGTAGCTGGCCGCGGCCGCGAGCAGGCCACCCTGGCGGTGATGGGAGCCTTTGTGGTGGTGGGCGTGTGGGTGGGACGCCGCCGGCTGCGCGGCCATTACCGCCGCCGCGGTCACTCCCGCGAGCACAGCAACTACGGCAACGATCATCCAAAGCTTGTTCTTCATGAACAGATTGTGCACGACTGCCATAAAGGCTACGCACACACGGTCTAAGCAGGCGCTAAACGTCAGTGGGCGGCGCTACCCGCGGGTCGGGGACTGCTAGCGCTAGGGTGGAGGCCATGCCTCTGATCCCGATGGTCATCGAGCGGACGGCTCGCGGCGAACGCGAGTTCGACATCTACTCGCGCCTGCTCAACGAGCGCATCATCTTCCTCGGCACGCCGATCGACGACCAGGTGGCCAACCTGGTGGTGGCGCAGCTGCTGCACCTGGAGAGCGAGGACCCAGACAAGGACATCTCGATCTACATCAACTCTCCAGGCGGATCGATCTACTCGGGCTTGGCGATCTACG
>JBEKAM010000148.1:9605-23688 GCA_050015915.1 Solirubrobacteraceae bacterium | reverse complement strand
GGAGCCTGTGGGCCCACGTCGCGCGGTTCTTCCAGATGATCGCCGGTGGGCTGCGTCTTCACTACCTCCCGGAGTCCTATCTATTCAAGCGCACGGAGAACGACTCGTTCATGGACAGCGGCCTCGTCCATCGCTACGCGATCGCGATCGATGGGTACCACCGCTTGGCGGCTGCCTGCTTCCCGGCGGGCAGCATCGAGGCCCACCACGTCCGCCGGGCTGTGAACGACGAGTTCGCTCCGTGGCTGATGCTTCGCCTGAAGTTCAGCAGCGAAAGCGAGCGGCCCGAGGAGGTGGCGGAGGTCGACCGCCTGGCGGCCAAGGTGTACGGCGACCGTTCGCCGCGGAACCTGATCTATCGCCTCCTCTACCGGCACACGCCGCGTGCGGCCTTCCGGGCCGCCCAGGTCGCCTACCGCGTCGGCAGCCCGCTGGCGGTCTCGATCACGACGCGCCGATGACCCTCACCTCGGGCAGCGGCACGATGAACTGCCCGCCGCGGCTCAGGAACTCCTGCTCGCGCTCGAGGAACTCGGCGAGGAAGTGCCACGGCAACGCAAGGTAGTAGTCCGGGCTCATCGCGCGTGAGTCCTCCTCGCTGATGATCGGGATCTTCGTGCCGATCGTCTCCGAGCCCCACTTGTCTGGGTTGCGGTCGGCGGCCGCCTCGATCAGGCTGCTGTCGATGCCCGCGTACTGGAGGATCGTGTTTCCCTTGGTGGAGGCACCGTACACATGGATCCTCTTGCCTTCGCCGTGAAGCTTCCTGCACAACGCGACGAGGTCGTCGCGGACGCGCTCTGAGCCGAGCCTGAATGCCTCGTAGGGCTCGGGCGCGTCGAGCGCCATCTCGAACTCCTTCACCCGCAGTGCCGTCAGCGCCTCCTGCTGCTCAGGCGTGCGCGTGTGCTGCCCGATGTGTCCGATGAACAGCCTGATCGAGCCGCCGTTGATGTCGTTGAGCTCGGCGGAGATGACCTCGAGCCCCTCTTCGCCGATCAGTCGCTCGATCACCGCCAGCGAGTAGTACTCGAGATGCTCGTGGACGATCGCGTCGAACGCGTTGGCCTCGAGCATCATCGGCAGGTAGTGCAGCTCGATCACCCAGATGCCGCGCTCGGCGAGCACCTCGGCGATGTCGGCGACGAACGTGCGGGGGTACTCGAGGTCGTAGAACATCGCGATGCTCGTGACCGCCTTGGCCTTCTGGTCGGGGCGCCGCCGCTGCAGGGCATCCGCCGAGTAGAAGTCGTTGACGACGTCATAGCCCTTCTCGATCGCATAGCGCGCCACGTCTGACGGGTCGAAGCCCAGATAGCGCAGCCCCTCGGTCTTGTAGCCGTCCAGCAGGGTGCCGTCGTTGCAGCCGATGTCGACGATCAGGTCCCCGGACTCCAGCGCCACGATCGATTCCACGCCATGCGCGATGCCGTGAAGGTTCTCCGTCATCGTGCGGTTGACCCCGCTCCGGTACCAGTAGGAGCTGTAGAGGATCGAGCCGGGCACGGTGTGCTTGGTCTGGATCAGGCCGCACGCCTCCTGGTCCTGCGTCATGTCGCAGCGCACGAGCTCCATCGGGATCGCGCGCTCGACCGGCTGGTCGCCGCTGGGATCGGCGAACGCGCCCGCGATCCGCTGGTCGCCGAGGGACAGCACGGGCGCGAGATGCGCGCAGCCGCAGATGCGGCAGGTGGTGCGCGTAATCAGGCTGGTGCGTGGTGCAGGTTTGCGTGTAGTCACGTGATCCTCCGCGGCAAAGGCTATTGGGGACAGCGCCGTGGCGGTGCTGCTTGGCCGGCGGGAACACTACACACCGGCGGATACGGCCCGCCTTCGAGCGCCCTCGCTGTGCGGAGGTCCGGAGATCCTTCCCAGCGGCACCCTAGGATGGGGCAGAGATGGCTGACACGAGCTTCCGGGAGCCGGGCCACCCGCCGCTGCACATCGGCTTGAACCTGATCTTCCTCGTGCCAGGCGAGACCGGTGGCATGGAGATCGCGGCACGCGAGCTGATCCCCGCGCTGCTCGCCCAGGCGGCACCCGGCACGCGCTTCACGGCGTTCGTCAACCGCGAGGCAGCGGCCGCCGAGGGGCCGTGGCGAGAGCTGCTGCCGGCGGTGACCGTGCCGGTGAGCGCGCGCGACCGCAAGCAGTGGGTGCTGGGCGAGCAGACGCTGCTACCGCCGCTGGCTGCCCGCGCCGGCGTGCATCTGATGCACAGCATGGCCAGCACCGCGCCGCTGTGGGGCCGCTTTCGCCGCGTGGTGACCGTGCACGACCTGATCTACGCCCGCTTTCCGGATGCGCACGCCGGGGTGCGCGACAAGGGCATGCGCGTGCTCGTGCCGTGGGCGGTTCGTCGCTCTGACCGCGTGATCGCCGACTCGCAGAGCACGCGCGATGACCTGATGGCGCTGCTCGGCATGGAGCGCGAGCGCGTCGACGTGGTGCCGCTCGGGCTGGGCGCGCTGCAGCACGCCGAGCCCCTCAGCGAGCGGGACGTGCGAGCGCGCTTTGAGCTTGGCGCTCGCCAGGTGGTGCTGAGCCTGTCCGCCAAGCGCGCCCACAAGAACCTGCTGGCGCTGATCGGGGCGCTCGCGCGAATCGCCCAGCGGGAGCGTCCCGTGCTCGTCCTGCCGGGCTACCCCACCGAGCACGAGCTCGAGTTGCGGGCGCGCGCCCGGGCGCTCGGTCTCGACGGCGACGTGCGCTTCCCCGCGTGGGTTTCCGCCGAGGAGCTCGAGGGCCTGTGGTCGATCGCCAGCGCGTCGGTCTTCCCGTCGCTGTACGAGGGCTTCGGGCTGCCCGTGCTCGAGGCGATGGCGCGCGGTGTGCCGGTGGCCTGCTCGAACGCCTCCTCGCTCCCGGAGGTGGCCGGCGACGCGGCCCTGCTGTTCGACCCGCGCGACGAGGCGGCGATAGCGGCGGCGCTGGCGCGACTGCTCGGCGATCGAGAGCTGGTCTCGCGGCTGCGCGAGCGGGGGCTGAGCCGCTCGCGCGAGTTCACCTGGCAGCGAACGGCCCGGCTGACGCTCGACAGCTATGCCCGTGCGCTCGGGCTACCCGTCGCGGCTGCGTCCAGCGCCGGTCCGCTGCCAACGGAGCTACCGGTCTCGTAGACCTCGATCACCGCACGCAGCGAGGACTCCAGCGACAGCCGGCTGGCGTTTGCGGCGAACCAGCGCGCGGTGCTCTCGCGCAGCGCCACGCCAGCCTCGTGGGTGCGCACGATCGCCTCCGCAACCGCCTCGGGAGCACTGCTGGGGGCGATCGTGCCGTTGACGCCCTCCTCGATCAGCTCGGTCGCGGCGTTGTCCTCGCCGGCGAGGACAACGCTTGGGGTGCCCTTGGCGGCGGCCTCCACCACGACCAGCCCATAGCCCTCGCGACGCGAGGTCACGAGCATGCACGTGGCGCGGCGCATCTCCGCTTCGAGTGTCTCTGTATCGGTGAATCCGCGGGCGGTGACGATGCCCTGAAGCCCCTGCGCGTGGATCGCGGCGTCGAGCGCCGGGCGCTCCGGCCCTTCGCCGCGGACCTCGCCTCGCAGCCCAGCGATCCGCTGGGCCGCAAGCGCCATCGCGGCGAGCGCGAGCGTCACCTGCTTCTCGGGGATCAGGCGCGCCGCGAACAGCACCATCGGATCCGCCGGGCTCGGCGCGGTCGGCTCGGAGGTGCCGGCATACAGCCCGCGAAGGACCGTCACCGGCCCATTCAAATGCTCATCGCGCAGACGCCGCGCGTGCAGCTCGGAGAAGCAGAACGCCCGCTGGGGGACCACCGCGCAGGCTCGCTGGATGAGCTCGCCGATGCGCCCACCGGCGCCGCCGAGGTAGTCGCGCCAGTAGGAGCGGCTCCACACCTCAAACCAGTCGACCACCAGCCCGTAGCCCATCAACGCCTTCACCGAGGCGGCGGCCAGCAGCGAGAAATACGGGAACGCGCATGTGTGCACGACGTCGTAGCGGCGCCCGTGGCGCAGCAGATGCGCAAGCACGCCAGCCCCGAACACCAGCGGCGGCAGGATCCGCCGGCGCCCGCCCTCGGTGTAGAGCGCCATGCGCGGGCCGGCGGTCCGTACACGCACTCGCGCGTCTATCTGGGCGCGCTCCCCACGATCCCACTGGCGCAGCGTTAGGTAGGTGACCTCGTGTCCCGCGTCGGCCAGACGCTCGGCGAGATCGCGATACCAGCGCTCTGCTCCACCCACGGTGTGCGGATACAGGCAGTCATATACAAGGCAGACGCGCATGCCGCTAGCATCCCAGACAACCCGCATGTGCTCCGGCCGGCGGCTCCCGTCGCCGTGCAGAACGCCACCCGGCCGACTGGGCCGC
This sequence comes from Solirubrobacteraceae bacterium, assembly GCA_050015915.1. GTDB lineage: Bacteria > Actinomycetota > Thermoleophilia > Solirubrobacterales > Solirubrobacteraceae > Palsa-744. Next base: position 19,351 of record JBEKAM010000148.1, on the reverse strand, counting down.
CATACTGAATCAGGTATATTCTCGTGCGATGAGGCTTGACAGCGTGATCCGCAGCGCGCGTCGTGACGCGGGTCTGACCCAGGCGGAGCTCGCGCTGCGCGCCGCGACCTCACAGCCTGCTGTAGCCCGCTATGAGCAAGGCAGCGCGGTCCCTACGTTGAGGACGCTCGAGCGGCTATTGGCGGCATGTGGCCGACGGGTAGTCATATCCGCCGTCGAAACAGACGGCGCCGGCTCGACGAGCAATGGGTCCATGCCCGATGTGCGACTGCTGCGCGGTCATCGCAAGGAGCTGCTCGCGGCGGCCGCACGGTGTGGCGCCCGCGATGTGCGGCTATTCGGCTCAGTGAGCCGAGGAGAGCAGACTCCCGACAGCGACGTCGACTTGCTGGTCGATTTGGCTCCGGGACGTACGTTGCTCGACCTCGCTGCGTTCCGGCGACAGGCTCACGAGATCCTCGGTGTGCCAGTGGACGTAGCCACGGCGGACATGCTTAAGGAGCGTGTCCGCAACGAGGCGCTCCTGCAGGCAAAACGGCTGTGAGCCGAGCCGAACATGAGCGTCTGCGTGACATCGCCACGGCGATCGCCACGATCAAAGCGCACGTCCAGCGTGCCCGCAACGAGCCGTCACTCACGAAAGATCCACTCCTGCACGACGCGCTGCTGTACGAGTTCATCGTCATTGGCGAGGCGGTAAAGCACGTCTCAGCTGAGACGCGCGCCCAAGAGCCCGAGGTGCCGTGGCAGGATGTCGCCGGCCTTCGCGATCTGATCGCGCACGAGTACTTTCACATCGAGATCAGCCGGGTACTGGAGATCGTCGAGCGCGACCTGCCGGCGCTCGAGAAGGCACTTGACCGGCTACTCGGCGAGGAGAACCCGGACGAGCAGGAGACCGGCGATGGCTCGCATGACGATGAGCCCAGCTAATCGAAGCCCAGACCGCGGTCGCACTCCCAATCGAGCTCTCAGGGCTGCGATAACATGCCGCCTTCGGATGGGGTCCGCCACTTTCCGCCCTGTCAGGCGTTATAACGCAGCGCAGGGTGTCCAGTCCTGCGAATCAGCGCTGATAACACCCTTTAGCCGATGAGCACACTCGCCCTTCGATGAGCACACTGGTCCCCACAAGCGTCCCCCCTGAGGCGTCCCACGCCCAAGACGCCGAGCAGCCGCTGGTGTCGGTGGTGATTCCCTGTTTGAACGAGGCCGAGAACATCGAGTTCTGCGTGAGGGCTGCGCTGGAGGCGATCGTGCGGATGGGGGTGCACGGCGAGGTGGTGGTCGCCGACAACAACTCCGAGGACGATTCCGCACAGCTGGCCGAGCGCGCCGGCGCGCGGGTGATCGTCGAAGATAGGCGCGGCTACGGCAGTGCCTATCTCGCGGGTTTTGAGGCCTCGCGGGGGCGCTATATCGTAATGGCGGATGCCGACCTGACGTACGACTTCGATGAGATCCCCCGCTTCGTGGCGGCGCTGGAAGACGGCGCGGAGATGGTGATCGGGGACCGTATGGACAACATCCAGCCCGGTGCGATGCCGTGGCTGCACCAATACATCGGCAACCCGATCCTCACTGGCCTGCTCAACCTCTTCTTCCGCACCGGCATCAGCGACGCGCACTGCGGTATGCGGGCGTTGCGCCGCGATGTGCTGCCGCGCCTGGATCTGCGCACGACTGGAATGGAGTTCGCCTCCGAGATGGTCATCCGCGCGTCAAAGGAGAACCTGAGGATCGCGGAGTTCCCGATCGAATACCACCCGCGCGGCGGCGAGAGCAAACTGTCGAGCTTCCGCGATGGCTGGCGCCATCTGCGCTTTCTGCTCGTGCACAGTCCCAACCACCTGTTCATCGTCCCCGGCTCCGTGTTGGCTGGTCTCGGTGCGTTGATCATCCTGATCGTGGAGACCGGCGTGGACCTCTTTGGCAGGGCTTGGGGCGTGCACGCGATCATCGGTGCGGCGCTGCTGATGATCATCGGGACCCAGGTGCTTGCGCTGGGGCTATGCGCGCATGCGTATGGCACCTACTTCATGGGCGAGAAGGACCCCTGGTTCGACCGCATGCGTGCGCGCTTCCGGCTCGACGGATCGCTCTCTTATGAACGCCTCGCCGTGATCGCCGCGTCGGTGCTGATCGTCGGGATTCAGATTTTCTTCTCCTCCTTCCTGCTGTCGATCCTCGGGCTGCGGCGCAATTCTTGACCGGCGTGACGCGCCGTGCCGCCACCGGCAGGGATCCGCGCGCGCTCCACGGTCGGCCTGAGGTGAGCGCGCCGGACGGGCCGTTGGTGCGGGCCAACGGAGGGATCTGAGCATGGGCGACTACCTCGTAGCGGTGATCGGCACGCCGATCCTCGTGTGGATCGTCTGTCTCGGCTGTGGGCTGGCGCTCGAGCGCCTGCTGCATATGCGCCTGCCGAACGCGCTACTCGCGCCGCTGGGCCTGTGTGTGGCGTTCGTGTTGATCATGCCCGGGGACGCGCTCGGCGCGGGCGATGCGCTGGCGATTGCGCTGTTGGCGCTCGCCACGGTTGCCGGGCTGGCGCTCGCCCAGGGCGGCCTGCGCTCGCGCCTGAACCCCGGGTGGGCAGGGGCGGCAGCCCTCGCCGCGTACGTCATCTTCACGCTGCCGGTGATCGCCTACGGGCACTGGACGTGGTCGGGCTATGACTTCGTCAACGACTCCTCATTCGAGATGCTGTTGGCGAACCACATCAAGGGCTTCGGCACGGTGCTCGGCCGGCTCCCCGAATCCAGCGAGCGGCAGTTCCTCGTCCAGTATCTGGGCAACGGCTATCCGCTCGGCACGCAGGCGCTGCTGGGGACGTTCAGCGGCCTGATCGACACCTCGGTGGCGGTCCTCTACCAGCCTTACATCTCGAGCTTGGCCGGGCTCGGCGCGATGGCGCTGGCGAGCATCGGCGAGCGCAGGCTCGGCGGCTGGCGGGCGGCGCTGGTTGGGCTGGTTGCGATCTGCGCCAACCTCACCTACCAGTACGCGCTGCAGGGCGGCATCAAGGAGATCGGGTTGCTGGCGACGATCTGTGCTGCGGTTGCGCTCGCTTGCGCGGCCATCGAGATCGCACGCCCGTATGCCGGCGCGGCGCTCGTGGCGGTCGCGGCGGCGGCTGCGCTGGCGACGTACAACGCGGTCGCGCTCCCGTACATGGGCGCACTCGTGCTGTTCGCAGGGGTCGGGGTGATGCTTGTCCGGCGGGGCTGGCCGCGCCCCCGCTGGATCCTGCCGGCGGCTGCGGGGGGAGTGCTGGCGGCGGTGCTGGCGATCCCCACGTTGACGACCTTCAAGACCTTCTTCGAAATCGCCAAAGCTGGGCAGGGTGCGAGCGGCATCGGCGCAATCCAGTTCGGGCAGTTGCTGCGCAAACTGCCCATCAGCCAGCTCAGCGGCGTGTGGCTGTCAGGCGAATATAGGACGCCCGTGATGGGCTTCAAAGGGACACTCACGGCGGTTGCGAGCGCGGCGATCCTCGTGTTGGTCGCGGTGGGTGTGCTGTGGGCCCTGCGACACAGGGACACGGCTACCGTGCTCGTGGCGGGCGTGGCGGGGCTTGTGATGCTGATCGTGTTCCCCCGCGTCAGTCCCTACGCGCAGGGCAAGCTGCTGGCGATCACCGGGCCCGCGGTGGTGTTCGTGGCGCTCGCCTTCCTGCTAGGCCTGCGCGGGCGCATCTCGTGGCCGGCGCTGTCGCTCGCCGGTGCGCTTGCGCTCGCGATCCTCGCTTCCGACGGGCTCAGCTACCTCCACGACCGGATCGCTCCGACGTCACGTATCGAAGCGATCAGCGAGGTGGGCGAGCGCTTTGCTGGCCGAGGCCCAGTGCTGTGGAACGAGTTCGAGGAATACGCCAAGTTCTTCGCGCGAGCAGCCAGGATCTCCTCGCCCTTCGAGCCGATCACCCCGCAGCAGGTGCAGCTGCGCTCGCCGAGGTACTTCTTCGGCCGGTACTTCGACCTGGATGAAGAGCTGCTGTCGTTCGTCGAGGGTTACCCGATCATCGTCACGCGGCGCTCTCCCACTGCCAGCCGCCCGCCCGCCAACTACAGGCTGGTGTACGAAAACAAGTACTACCTCGGCTGGCGCAGAAGCTCCACACCGCAGGTTCTCGACCACCTGCCCGAGCAGCAGCCGTACTCACCCTCCGCGACGGTCACCTGCCCAGCGCTGGCGCCGATCGTCAGCGGTGCTGCCGCCGGCACCGAGCTGATCGTCGCGACGACCCCCGAACTGCAGGTGTTCAACCCGGCCTCCGACACACGCCGCTCGCCCTCCTGGCCCGCTGATCCGGCGCAGGCCGGCGCGGTCGACACGATCACCGCCGGCTCGGCCCAGGGCGTGCTCACGCTCCACTCGAGCGGTCGCTACGCGGTCTGGGTGCAGGGCGACTTCCCCCGCAAGACCTACGTGCAGGTAGATGGACGGACTGTCGGCTGGGTGGCCGGATCCAACACGCCGGGGCAATGGCTGCAGGCGGCATCATTGCGCTTGTCCCCAGGCGACCACACCGTCCGTGTGTATGCCGACGGCGGCCGTCGTCACTTCGGGCCAGGCGAATCGCCGGGGGGCGACAACGGCACGATCGGCGCGGTCGGCCTGCAGCTGCAGGCACCCGAGCGTATGCGCACACTGCCGGTGTCCGCCTGGCGGATGTTGTGCGGTGCGCAGGCCGACTGGGTGGAGCTGGTCCGTCCTTGACTGTCACCGTCGCGATACCCGTGCGCAACGGAGGCGAGCTGTTCGCCGGCGTCCTGCGGGCGCTCCGGGGGCAGAGCGTCGAGCATGAGCTGGTGGTGTGTGACTCGGGCTCGACCGACGGGTCGCTCGCGCTTGCACGCGAGCACGAGGCGCGAGTGCTTGAGATCGCGCCCGAGGACTTCTCCCACGGTGGTGTGCGCAACCGCTTGATGGAGGCCGCGGCGGGCACCCATGTGGCGCTGCTCACGCAGGACTCCGAGCCGGCGGATGAGCGCTGGCTGGAGCGCCTGCTGGGGGGCTTTGAGCTCGCGGCGGACGTCGCGCTCGTGTACGGGCCCTACCGGGCGCGCCCCGGTGCGCCGGTGCCGGTGCGCCTGGAGCTCGAGCGCTGGTTTGCCTCCCTGTCGCCAGACGGCTCACCGCAGCTCGAGCGCCTGACGGAGAACGAGCGCTCGACCCCTGCAATCGAGCTGGTGGGCCGGCGTGGCTTCTTCACCGACGCCAACGCCGCCATCTCGCGCTCGGCGTGGGAGCGCACGCCGTTTCGCGAAGTTCCCTACGCCGAGGACCGAGTGCTCGCGATCGACATGCTCCGTGCGGGTCACGCGAAGGCATTCGTGCCGGGGGCCGCGGTCATCCACTCGCACTCCTACACGACCACCGAGCAGCTACGCCGCTGCTTCGACGAGTGGCGCGGACTGCGCGAGGTCTACGGCTGGCGCGAGCCGGCGTCGCCGACGCACCTGCTTGCGCAGCTGCGCGGAGAGCTGGGGCAGACGAGGCGGGCGCTGATCGCTCGAGGCGCCTCGCCAGCTCGCCGCCGCGCCACACTCGCGAAAGTCGCCCGGCATCAGCTCGTCTGTCGCACGGGCGCATTGCTAGGCTCGCACGCGGACAGGCTGCCGAGGGCAGCAACGCGCAAGCTGTCACTCGAGCGCCGTGCGGGCTTCTCGCCGCTGAGCCTGGATGACGAGTCGACCCCTTCCACCATCCACGTGACAACCGATGAGCGATAGCCCGATCGAGGGGCGCCCGCTCGGTGCATTCGCGAACGTGCGGCGGCGCATCTATCTGACCTACAAGTACTTCGGCCTGCGCACGCTGCTGTTCCGTGCGATCACGCTGCCGCTACGGTTCACGCCGCTGGAGCGACGCCTGCGCCTGCGCACGCACGCACGCGACCAGGAACTGCGCAGCGCCGTCGAGTGGTACTCCCAGCACGGCAGGCCGGTGGACATCGTGATCCCCAGCTACCGCGACGCGGCGCACCTGCGCAAGCTGGTTCGCTCGATTCGCAGGACGACCCGTCCGGGGATGGCCCGGGTGATCGTCGCCGACGACTGCAGCGGTGCCGAGTACCTCGCCGAGTTGCGCGATCTCGAGGGGATCGACATCGTGGTCGCGGGCGAGTGCAACGCCGGCTTCGCCGCCAACGTAAATCGGGGACTTCGGGCCACCGACGGCAACCGCGACGTGGTCCTGTTGAACTCCGACGTCGAGGCGCTACCCAGCTGGTTGGAGTGCCTGCAGTACGCCACCGACCGCCACGAGTACGCGGGCATCGTCGGTGCTCAGCTGCAGTACCCGGACGGGCGCATCCAGTTCGGCGGAACCGTGCGAAATCGCGACCAGCCCGAGTGGTTCGACCATCGCTACCGCTTCAAACCCTCAGACTGGGGTCCGGCGGGACGCGCGAGTCCGGCGCTCGCGGTCACCGGCGCGTGCATGTATGTGCGCCGGGAGGTGATCGACCGTGTCGGGCTGCTGGACGAGCGCTACGGGATGGCCTATGAGGACGTCGACTGGTGCCTGCGAGCGTGGCAGGCGGGCTTTGGCGTGCTGTACTTCCCGGCCGCGCGGCTCGTGCACCACGAGTCGGCGACCCGCGGCACCGATGTCGGTGAGCGCGAGCGCGACTCCCAGCGGCTGTTCTGGGAGCGTTGGGGGCTACTGTTCGACGAGCGCTCTGTGGGCGCCGCCGACCCGGCACGAGCCCGTGACGGGCGCCTACGAATCGCCTACGCGACCGAGGGGACCGGCGTCGGCGGCGGGCATCGCGACATCTTCGAGCACCTCAATCGTCTCGCTGCGCGCGGCCATGAGGTGTCGCTGTACACGCTTGACCAGCCCCCCGATTGGTTCCCGCTGCGCGTGCCCGTACACACGTGCGCGGACTACGACGAGCTTGCCCGGTCGCTGGCTGAGCCTGAGGCGATCAAGGTGGCCACCTGGTGGATGACCGCCGCGCCGGTATGGCGGGCGAGCATCGTGCGCGGACTCCCCGTTTACTTCGTTCAGGACATCGAGACTTCCTATTACCCCGACCACGAGCATGCGCGCCACGCCGTGCTCGACTCCTACCGGCCGGAGTTCCGTTACATGACGATCTCGGAGTGGAATCGCGAGCGCCTGCGTGAGATGGGCCTGGACGCGGAGCTGATCCCTCCCGGGATCGATCTCGAGACGTTCCGTCCGCGCCCCGAGATCGCCCGGCGGGAGGACATGGTCTTGGCGCTGGGACGCGCCAACCCGCTGAAGAACCTGCCACTGACGCTGGCCGCGTGGCGTGCGCTGCCCGCGCCCAGACCTGAGCTGTGCCTGTTCGGGGTGGAGCCGGAGCTCGCTGAGGGCGGGGGGATGCGCTACGTGGAGTCCCCCGACGACGAGCAGGTCAACGAGTTGTTCTGTCAGGCAACCGTGTTCGTGCAGACCTCCGTACACGAGGGCTTCGCGCTGCCGCCACTGGAGGCGATGGCGACGGGCGCGGCGGTGGTGTGTACGGACGCGCACGGCAACCGCGACTTCTGCGTCGACGGGGTCAACTGCCTGATGCCGGAGGCGAACGCTGGGGCGGTCAGCGCGGCGATCGCACGGCTGCTCGCCGACCCCGAGCTACGGGCACGGTTGGGCCGCGCCGGCATCGAGACGGCGCAGGAGTATGAGTGGGAGAGGCGGATCGACGCACTGGAAGCGTTCTTCGAGCGCGTGGCCGCGTCACGACGGATGGCGCTTGGGGGCGAGCTCGCGGCGCCTGTTGTATGGTCGTAAGCGAGAGCAGTTGGCGGCAACGAACACGTGAGCCGGTGTCGTGCGGTCGAGGTATAGCTGCGAGACGCGCGAGCGCTGTACGGCGAGGATGCTCGAAATCGTGGACTGAAGCCTCTCGAAATAGAGGATCCAATGGCCCCCATATGAGTGAGACGGTCGCTATCTGCTGTTGTTACGTGGCTATTGTCTCGCCGCCCAGCTACGTCCCGAGCTGGCAACCTCTAGGACGCGCCCGCGACTGCATTACCTGCGCACAGAGCAGGGCTGGCACGAGATCGACCTGATCGCCGAGCTCGCGGGGCAGAGAGTCCTCGGCATCGAGGTCAAGGCCAGCGCCGCCCCGACAGGCGATGACGCCAAGCACCTGCCTGGCTACACGACAGGCTCGGCGAGCGCTTTCTCGCAGGCATCGTCCTGCGCACAGGCTCGCGCGCGTACGAGCTAGACGAGAAAATCATCGCAGCGCCGATCGCCGTTCTGTGGGGAAGTCGGACTCAGCTTGATCCTCAAAAGCGTTGAGTAGGACCGTCGCGCGGTCCATGCAAGCCACGGATCATCTCGAACTCCGCGCCGCGACCTCCAAGCTCGGGAGGACGCGAACCAGCGTTCAGCGTATAGGAATTACCGACCCGAATCCAAGGTATACCAACTTATACTCGGTTATAAGGTATCCGCTATAACCGCATATAAGCTAGGTGCCGGGTGCTAGGTCTGCCGCCGGTACGCGGCTGGGGATGGTTATCCTGATCTCGCCATCGCCCTCAAGCAGCCAACATCCTCGCATGGAGGTGCGTCTCCGACGGCTGTCACTTTCGGGGAGACACGTACGCGAGCTCTCTCGTACAGCCTCGTCGGCACCGGTCACCACTGACAAAGGTGGTGGGCGAACCGGCGCAGGCGCTGGCGGGCAAGCTCGACAGACGCACGAACTCGCCGCAGATGACTCCGTTAATGGCTAAGGCCTCGTAATGTCACGCTGGTCCGCGTTCCTGGAGGTACCAACCGCTCCCAGCTTCGTACCAATTCCAGATACTGCCTTCCGCACCACCGTAGTAGACGTCCATTATACCGCTGGGAGAAACCACGGCATCAGGATCGCCGGCGACAACACCACCGTAGCCAAGCTGCTGGAGGCTCCATTCAGACGGGCTCTTTATATACCAGTAATGGAGTGCGCCGTCCGTACCACGGTAGTAGACATATTGAACACCTTTGAATTCGACTACTGCCGGATTTCCGGCTACCTTCCCGGCTTCTCCCCATTGTTTGAGGCTCCATTCAGACCCGTTTATATGCCAGTCCCATAGCGCCCCTTCCGTGCCACGGTAGTAAACGTCCCGGCTGCCGTTGGAATGCACAACTGCGACCGGATTTCCGGCTACCTTCCCGGCTTCTCCCCATTGTTTCAGGCTCCATTCAGACCCGTTTATATACCATTCCCACAACGCGCCTTCCGTGCCACGGTAATAGACGTATTGAGCGCCACTAGGTCCGATAACGGCCGCTGGTCTTCCGGCTACCTTGCCAGTATATCCCCATTGTTTTAGATTCCATTCAGAGCCATTTACATACCAGTCCTCCAATGCTCCTTCAGTACTCGCGTAGAAGACATCCTCGCTGCCATTGGAATGAACATCCGCAGACGGATCTCCGCCCATGACGTTTTCGTAGCCGAGCTGGCCAGGGTACCAGGATGATCCGTTCCAATACCAGTACTGCAACTGGCCGTTCAAACCGCGGTAGTAGACATCCTGCACCCCATTCCACTGCACCGCGGTTGACGGCGTCGGCATCGGCAGGGTCGTGAAGGTTTCGTCTTTGCCTTCGCTGGTGACGCCCCCACTGGTAGCAACGAGGCGATAGTGGTAGGTCGTATTTGCGCGCAAGTGTGTAGCTAGAAAGGGCTCCTGCACCGCGCCAACACCACTACCGGCATCACCGCCGGATGTTGATGACCCGTAAGAGATAGTAAGTCC